>JACPNX010000022.1 GCA_016185275.1 Actinomycetota bacterium
CGACGCCGTTCGGTCCGTTGACGATCTCGGCGCGGGCGCAGATCTTCGTGGACTGGGGTGACGGTGAGCGGACCGGCCCCTACGACGCACCGGGCGAGGCGTATCCCGAGGGTGAGATCGTGCATCGTTACGCCGATGCGGGTTCGTTCGATGTCGCGGTGGTCTACCGGTGGTCGGCGTCGTGGCGGTGGGGGGCCCAGGGCGGCGAGATTCCGGGCACGCTCGACTCCGTCGACCGCATCACCGGCTTCCCGGTCCGGGCCTACCAGGCGAGAACGGGCTGACCGTCCGCGTCGCGCCGGTGAGGCGACCTCGGGCGCGGGCGCGACCCGAGCGGTGGGGGACGCATCCCCGCCTTGGCGGCGGCGGTGGGTGGGGATGCCTTGAGGGTTGTCGGAGCCTGGAGGTGTGTGGTGGCCGAGCTCGGTGCCATCGACGAGGACGTGCCGTTCGATTGGGGCGGTGCTGGGGCGGTTGCCCGTGAGCTGCGCGTGTCGGCCGGTGAGCTGGACCAGCAGCGGGCGCCGCGGCGGGTGGCGGGCGGGGAGGCCCGACTCGATTGGAGAGGCCGGTTCGGTGACGAGTTCGACGCTCGCCTGCGGATCGGTGATGGTGACGCCGGGGAGTTGGCCGGTGCGATGCGTACGGCGGCGGCGTTGTTGGACGAGCTGGCCCGGTTGGCCCGCGAGGAGCAGGCGCGGCGGGAAGCGGCCCGCCGCTGGGTGCGGGCGTACCGCGAGAACGAGGCGAACGAGTCGGGCTGGAACAAGCTGTCCGATTGGGCGTTCGGTGAGGACTTCGAGCCGCCTCCGGCTCCGCCGCCGCCGGTCGAGCCGAGGTTGGTGTCGGCGCCGGCGCCGGTGCCGGCTGCTCGGGCCGTGAACGGGGCGGGGTGATGGCCGGTACGAGCTCGGCCCGTCCGGAGGCGCTCGACGCCTATTCCCGGGTGGCTGATGCGCTCGATGCCACCTTGGCCGAGCGGGAGCGGGCGGTGGAGGCGGCGGTGGCGTCGTTCACGGCTCGGAACCGGTGGGGCCGTTTCGACGCGGAGGGGTTGTTGGCGTCGGCGCGCCGGTTCGTGGAGCTGAACCGGGAGGACAGCCGGTGGGTGCGAACGGTGGCCGCGGCGTTCCGGTCCGCCGATGCGACCGGTGTGGCGTCGGCGCCTGATGCGGTGATCGAGTCGGCGTTGCGGGCGTCGGGGTTCACGGGTGCAGGCCGTGCGGACCTCGAGGTGATCCCGGCGGTGGCCACCGGTGAGGTGCCGACGTCGGGGTATGCCAACGATCCGGTCAACGCGGCGTCGGGCAACTTCATCGAGGCCGAGGTCGACCTGGCGTTCGGGGCGACGTTGCGGTGGTTGCAGGTGCGCCGCACGTACAACTCGTTGGACACCCGGGTCGGTCCGTTCGGCCCGGGCTGGTCGTCGTGGGCGTCGACCCGGGTCCGCCCGGTGGAGGGCGGTTCCGCGGTGACGTGGGAGGGTCCGGACGGCCAGGTGGCGGTGGTGCCGGTGGCGGCGGGGCCGAGCGAGGCGGCGGCGGGTGTGGCGGGGTTCGACGGGGTGGTGCGGGCGGCCGAGCCCGGCGACGGCTGGGTGGTGGAGTGGCCCGGAGACGGGGCGGTGTGGCGGTTCGACGGTGGGGGCCGGCTGGTCGGGGTGGGTGACGGGCCGGGGTCGCGGGTGGAGTTGTCGTGGGACGGTGACCGGCTGGTGCGCTTGGTGCACGAGCGGGGCCGGTCGGTCGCGTTCGAGTGGCGGGGTGAGCGGATCGTCGCTGCGGTGGCCGACGACGGTCGCCGGGTCGCCTACGGCTACGACGATCTGGGCCGGTTGGTGTCGGTGGAGGGCGCCGCGGGTGGCCGGCGCCGTTACGAGGTCGACGCGGTGGGCCGGGTGGTGGCGGTGGTCGACGCCGATGGTGTGGTCGCCGCCCGCAACCGCTATGACGCGGCGGGCCGGGTGGCGGCCCAGGAGACGCCGTTCGGTCGGACCGTGCGCTTCACGTACCTGCCTGGCCTGGTGACGGTGGTGGACGACGACTGCGGCGGTCCGGTCAACACCTTCGTGCACGATCGGGCCGGCCGGCTGCTCGGGGTGAGCGACGGGCACGGGCGGACCGTCACCCGGGTGTACGACGAGCGGGGCCGGTTGGCGGCGGCGGCCGACCGGCGGGGGGCGACGACGACGTTCGCCTATGACGACCTGGGCCGGCTGGTGCGCGAGGTGCGCCCCGGGGGCGTGGTGGTCGACACGGCGTGGGACCGGCTGCACCGGCCGGTGTCGGTGGCGGTGCGTGAGCCGGGCGGCGAGGAGGCGGTGACCCGGGTCGCCTACGCCGGAGCGTCGCGGGTGCCGGCACGGGTCGTCGATCCCGAGGGCGGGGTGACGTCGGTCGAGTCGGTCGACGGACTGGTGGGGCGGGTCGTCGACGCCGACGGTGTGGAGCTGCGCTTCGGCCACGACGCCGAGGGTCGGGTGGTCGCGTTGCGCGACGGCACCGGTGGGGTGCGGCGCTTCGAGTGGGACGAGCGCGGGCTGCTCGCAGCCGTGGTGTCACCGGGCGGGGCCCGCTGCGAGTGGCAGCGCGACGCGGCGGGGCTCGTGGTGGCCGAGGTCGACGCGACGGGTGGTGTGTGGCGGGTCGAGCGGTCGGCGGCGGGCCGGGTCGTGGCCATGGTCGACCCGTTGGGGGCCCGCCGGGAGTTGCGCCGCGGCCGGCACGGCGAGGTCGACAAGGAGATCGACCCGGCCGGTGCGGTGAGCACGTCGACCTACGACCAGCACGGCAACGTGGTGGCCCGGGTGTCGGCGGACGGGGCCAAGTGGGCGTTCAGCTTCGACGCCTTGATGCGGGTGGTGGGCGTGTCGGACCCGGCGGGCGGAGCCTGGTGCTACGAGCACGACGCCGAAGGCGCCCTCGTCGCGACGATCACGCCCGACGGGACCCGCCGGTCCGCCGACGTCGACGAGACCGGCCGGATCGTGTCGGTCGACGACGGTGGCACATCGGTGACCTTCGAGCACGACGGGTTCGGCCGGGCGGTGGCTCAGGTGCGACCGGACGGCACCCGAGCTGTCGTGACCCGGGACCGTTGCGGGCGGATCGTCGGCGTGCGCGAGGCCGGCGGTGGCGTCACCCGGTTCGGCTGGTCGCCGGGAGGGCGGCTGGTGCGCGTCGAGGGACCCGAGGGTGGGGTCACCACGATCCGCTACGACGGGGCGGGCCGGCCGGTCGAGGTCCTCGATGCCGAGGGCGGCCGCCGGCGGATGCGCCACGACGCCGACGGCCGGGTGGTGCGGGTCGTCGGCCCGATGGGTGAAGAGGAACGCTTCACCTACGACCCGGCGGGGCGGCTGGTGGCCCGACGGGACCCGGCCGGCGGCCTCACCCGCTTCGCCTACGACCCGGCCGGGCGGCTGGTGGAGCGGGTCGACCCGACCGGTGGGGTGGTGCGGTGGCGCCACGATCGGGCCGGGCGGGTGGTGGCGGTGACCGACCCCACCGGCGGCGAGGTGCGCTTCGAGCACGACGCCGTGGGGCGGGTGGTCGCCACCGCCGACCCGACCGGGCGGCGCCACGTCTACGACCACGACGAGATGGGACGGGTGGTCCGCCGGGTCGACCCGGGCGGGTTCGAGACGCGGTTCGTCTACGACCGTTCCGGCCGCCTCGTGCGCCGCCTCGATCCCGACGGGGCCCGCTGGTGGTGGCGCTACGACGGGGCCGACCGGGTGGCGGCCTGGGGTGTCGAGGGCGGGCCCACGATCGAGGTCCAACGGGATCTGCTCGGACGGGTCGTGCGAGCCGTCGAGGGCGACCGGGCCGTCGCCCTTCGCTGGGACGCCGACGGGGCTCTGATTGGACGGCACGGTGTCTGCGGGACCGTGCAGGCGTGGCACCGGGATCGGGCCGGCCGGGTCGTCGGCGCCCGCATCGGCGACGTCGACACCGAGCGGCGCCTCGACCGGCTGGGCCGCTGGGTCGAGCTACGAGACCCGGCGGTCGGGATCGTGCGCTGCCAACGCGACGGCGCAGGCCGCCCGGTGCGCATCCACGGCGCCGGCTTCGACGACCACCGGCACTGGGCCCGGAACCGCCTGGTCGAACGGACCGTGACCATCGAAGCGAACCATTCCGCGTCGCGCCGAAACGCGGGTGCGGCCGGGCATGCCGCCGGGGGCGACCCAATGTCGGTTCGTTCCGCATCGCGCCGAAAGCGGGACGCGGCCGGGCGGCTGGTCGGGGACGAGTGGGTGTCGGTTGGTTCCGCGTCGCGCCGAAAGCTGGACGCGGCCGGGCGGCTGGTCGAGGATGACCGTGGCCCGGCCGGCGTGGCCCGCTACGCCTATGACCCGGCCGGCCAGCTCGTGGCGGCCGAGACCGGCGGTCACGAGTGGCGGTTCGCGTACGACCGGGGCGGGCGGCTCAGGGCGGAGTCGGGGCCCGCGGGGGACCGGTCCTTCGCCTACGACCCGAGCGGCCGGTTGGTGGCAGTGGAGGGCCCGGACGGGCGGACTTCGATCCGCTGGGACCCGTGTGGCCGCCGGGTCGCCGAGCACGGCCCCGCCGGTGAGCGCCGCTTCGAGTGGGACGCCCTGGGCCGGCTCACCGGTGTGGCCTCCGAGGGCCGTCACCGCTCGCTCACGGTCGACCCGCTCGGCGAGCTCGCCGCCGTCGACGGTCAGCCGATCGCCTGGGACCCCACGGGTGCGGTGCCCGAACTGCGCCTCATCGGCGACACTCGACTCGTCGGGCCCGGCGCGGCCCTCGCCTACGCCGACCCGAGCGGGGTGTCGTGGCTGGACCCGCTCGCATCGTCGCCCGGTGCGCCCGGCCACGACCCGTGGGGTGCCCCCGCCTCGACCGCCGAGCATTCCCCCAGGCCCGGGCTCGGTTCCGGCGCCGGTGTGGGCCTGGGGTTCCTTGGTGAGCTCGACGTCGACGGGCTCACCTGGTTGCGGGCCCGGCCCTACGACTCGGCCACCCGGTCGTTCCTCGCCCCCGACCCGCTGCCCGGTGTGGCCGGTGTGGCGAGCGCCGCGAACCCGTGGGGGTACGCCGGCAACGACCCGATCGGCGCGGTGGACCCGTCGGGACTACGGCCGCTGTCGGACGCCGAGCTGACCAGGGCTCGCGACGAGTGGCAGAAGGGCGCCTGGGACCGCTACGGCGGCTACGTCGTCGGTGGGCTGCTCATTGTGGGCGGCGTCGCGCTCATGGCCACCGGGGTCGGTGGCATCGCCGGCGCCGCGCTGATCGGCGCCGCGTTCGGCGGCGGGTTGTCCGCCATCACCCAACAGGCCACCACCGGCACCGTGAACTGGACCAGCGTCATGCGCGACGCGGCCATCGGCGCCGTGGCCGGGGGCACCGGGGCGGCCATCGGCGGTGCCACCACCTCGGTGCTGCCCGAGACGCTCGGTCCCATCGCCCGCGGTGTCATCGCCGGCACCGCCGAAGCCACCACCGGCGGCATGGCCGGCCGCGCCCTCAACGGCGAAGAACCCTTCAACCCGGCCGGCATCGCCACCGACGTCCTCACCGGCAGCGTCGCCGGCGGCGTCGGCGGACGCATCGGCACCGGCACCACCACCCTCGACGAAATCACCGCCGCCCGGCCGGCCTCGGGGCCTCCGTCGATCTCGACGGCCGCAGAGTCCAAGACGACTCTCTACCGCGCCGTCTCCTCTGCGGAGCGGGCCGACATCGAGTCGTTCGGCGGGTTCCGTCAGGCCGTGAGCGGTCGGGGTTACGAGGGTAAGCTCTTCGCGACTACCGGCGAGGACGCAACTGGATACGGGAGGATCAACTACGGGATCGACAACGAGCCGTTCCACATCGTGGAAGCGACTGTTCCGACGTCGTTGACACAGTCCCTGTACTGCGACATCGCTGACAGCATGCGCTACTTCGCTGTCGACCGGGAGCAGATCACTCTGTTCAACCGGTCGGCGCGAATCGACTTCTGGGATTACGTGCCGTGGGTGACCAAGACATGAACAGCCTTCCGCTCGCGGCCTTCATCGAGACGGAGATCGACCTGCTACCGCCTGAGCGCGGTGGTCGCCGTTCACCGATTTCGAGCGGATATCGCTGCAACTGCTGGATCGGAAACGGGGAGAGAAGCGAGCGCACCTACAACGACGCCACGTTCTACCTGCTCGACTCGGAGCAGCTCAATCCCGGCGAACGCGGCCGCGCACGCACACGGCCTCACTTCCCCGATGACTGGTCGGGACTCGTCGTAGGCTCGACCTTTGACTTGTGCGAGGGCCGCCGAGTCGTCGGCGTCGCGACGGTCACGTGCTTGTTCCCGCCGCCATGAGCCATCGCCGCTAAACCGCCGGAGCGACCACCGGCGGCATGGCTGGCCGCGCCCTCAACGGCGAGGACCCCGTTCAACCCGGCCGGCAGCGCCGCCGGCAGCGCCGCCGGCGGCGTCGGCGGACGCGTTGGCACCCGCGCGGCCACCCTCGACGACATCACCGCCGCCCGGCCGGCCTCGGTGGTGTCTGAGCTGCGCACGACCTGGTCGGGGTCGGGCACCTGGGCCAGGTGCGAACTCGGCTCGCCGGGCTGCTTGCCGGGCGAGCGCTTGCCCGCTTCCCGCCCCACCCGGCGCCGGGCGGCCCGAGAGGCCCGCTGCTCGGCGTTGTCGCCCGAGGGCTGGAGCGAGGAGTTCCCCGAATGGCGCCCGAGCAGGCGTTCGAGCTCGACGATACGGGCCTGGAGCTACTCGATCAGCGCCGACTGGCGGAAGACGAACGACGCCAGCTCGTCCCGGCTGACTGCGGCTAGCGCATCAACGATGTCGACTCCGTGCGGCGCCTCGACCGGCTGGGCCGCTGGGTCGAGCTAGGAGACCCGGCGGTCGGGATCGTGCGCTGCCAACGCGACGGCGCGGGCCGCCCGGTGCGCATCCACGGCGCCGGCTTCGACGACCACCGGCACTGGGCTCGGAACCGCCTGGTCGAACGGACCGTGACCATAGAAGCGAACCATTCCGCGTCGCGCCGAAACACCGGTTCGGCCGGGCGGGTGGCCGGTCGGCTGGTCGGGGACGAGTGGGTGTCGGTTGGTTCCGCGTCGCGTCGAAAGCTGGACGCGGCCGGGCGGCTGGTCGAGGACGACGGTGGCCCGGCTGGCGTCGCCCGCTACGCCTGCGACCCGGCCGGCCAGCTCGTGGCGGCCGAGACCGGCGGTCACGAGTGGCGGTTCGCGTACGACCGGGGCGGGCGGCTCACCGCGGAGTCGGGGCCCGCCGGGGACCGGTCCTTCGCCTACGACGAGGGTGGCCGGTTGGTGGCGGTGGAGGGCCCGGACGGGCGGACTTCGATGCGCTGGGACCTGTGTGGCCGTCGGGTCGCCGAGCACGGCCCCACCCGTGAGCGCCACTTCGAGTGGGACGCCCTGGGCCGGCTCACCGGTGTGGCCTCCGAGGACCGTCACCGCTCGCTCACCGTCGACCCGTTCGGCGAGCTCGCCGCCGTCGACGGTCAGCCGATCGCCTGGGACCCCACCGGTGCGGTGCCCGAACTGCGCCTCATCGGGGCTGCGGCCGCTGTCGGACGCCGAGCTGACTAGGGCCCGCGACGACTGGCAGAAGGGCGCCTGGGACCGCTACGGCGGCTACGTCGTCGGCGGGCTGCTCGTCGTGGGCGGCGTCGCGCTCATGGCCACCGGGGTCGGTGGCATCGCCGGCGCCGCGCTGATCGGCGCCACCGACGTCCTCACCGGCAGCGTCGCCGGCGCCGTCGGCGGACGCATCGGCGCTCGCACCACTGCCCTCGACGAAGTCACCGCCGCCCGGCGGGCCTCGGGATTGACGGAGCATCCGCTGTTCACCCAGACGACGGCACGACCCGAGTTCGGTCACGGGCCGTTCGAGAGCCGGACCATCGGCGAGGTGTCTGCCAGGATTCGCAGCGGTGAGATCGATCCGTCTGCGCTTCCGGTCGACGTCGTTCGGCGAGACGGCCAGGTGCTGGGCATGAACACCCGTTCCATGCTCACCCTGCGCCGCGCGGGCGTGCCTCCGAGCGAGTGGACCGTGCGAGACATGTCCGGTGCACCACGCGTGGAGCGTTTGCTCGATGATCGGCTCATGAGGAACCAGCTCGGCGAGGGTGTGGAGACAATCCGCATCACCGGCGTCGGTTCAAAGGCGAGCAGTTTGCGGTGAAGCCTATCGCCGTGTGGGACCTGGGTGTGATGTCACAAGAGTTCCAGGACGGACCACGGATCTCTCAACCGTTCGCCGACTTGCTGATCATTGGCATTGATCACGAACTGGAGGATGGCAGCTACGCGTGGCAGGAGTTGCGGTTCACCGGCGTCGTGGGCTACCTCTTCACTTTCGCATGGTCGGTGGTCCGTGAGGTCTCGTTCGGAACCCTTGATATGGTCTCAATCTACGATCCGAGGAACTGGCCGTTACCCGTTGACGACGTCGATGGTCTATTGCACTACGTCACGTTCTTCGATGACTTCGGTTGCTTCGAGGTTCTCGCTCGCGAGTTCGTTCCGCCGGCGTCGGCCCGGCTCGTCGACGGGTGACGCGGCCGAGCCGGCGAGCCGGCGGGGACGGCATGAGACCCAGCCGGCTCGTGGATCAGGTCAACGCGAGGACCGAGGCCGCCCCTCGACCATGCCCGCCGAATGCGGTGTCTCCGCGAGCGCCGGTCGCGAAAGAGCACTTCGCCCGCTGCGGTGTTCGGAAGGAGAGGGGATGCGGTCGGTCGAGTTGAGCCGGTTGATCTCGCACGCGCTGCGCCATGAGCCGTGGCTCTACGAGCTCGAGCTCGACGACGAAGGCTGGGTCGCGGTCGAGGAGCTTCTCACCGCCGTTCGCGCCGCTCGGCCCCAGTGGGAGGGGGTGGACGAGTCGGCGCTCAGGCGCATGATGGCCGAGGCGGACAGGCAACGCTTCGAGTTGGCCGAGGGCCGTATCCGCGCCCTTTACGGCCACAGTGTGCCCGGACGCCTCGACAGGCGGCGAGCGGCCCCACCGGCCGTGCTGTTCCACGGGACGTCCCCGGCCGCATGGCGGTCGATCCGCACCGACGGGCTTCGACCCGCTCGCCGTCAGTACGTCCACCTGTCGACCGATGTGGACACGGCGCGCCAGGTCGGCCGGCGCAAAGCACGCGAGCCGGTGATGGTGCGAGTCGACGCAGCTCGTGCCCACGCTGACGGTGTGCCCTTCTACGTGGGCAACGAACGGGTCTGGCTCGCCAATCACGTCCCATCGCGGTTCCTCACCGAGGCCGCGGACTCCGTCGAGCGGCGACCATCGCGCCGGTGACCCATCCAGGGCGTCTCGAGCACGGTCTCGCTGAATCGACTCAGGGAACGCACCCGACGCCCGGTGAGCACAAGGAGCTCGTCCGCCGTCGAGACGTCAGCTCAGACTGCGACGACCCGGTAGACGGTGTCGTCATCCCATCGAGTCCGTGAACGGAACGAGGAACCTTCTGGCAGTCCGCCCGTGGTCGTTCGTCCGGCGACATGTGGCACCGCTGGGCTCCTACAGTCGTCGACCATGGAGGACGGTCGCCGGACATACCTGCTCATCGACGGCGAGAACCTCGACTTCGTGCTCGGCACCATCCTCGGTCGCAAGCCCGAGCCTGGTCAGCGGCCGCGCTGGCAACAGCTCGTCGAGTTCGCGGAGCGGCGGTGGGCCCAGCCGGTGCGCGCCCTGTTCTTCATCAACGCGACGCGCGGCCTGCACGCCCCGTTCGTCCAGGCGCTCATCGCCATGGGCTACCGCCCGGTCCCGCTCGCCGGGCGCGAGGACGAAAAGGTGGTCGACATCGGCATCCAGCGCACGCTCGAGGCGCTGCGGGACCGGCCCGGCGACGTCGTGCTCGGCAGCCACGACGCCGACTTCGTCGACGGGCTCTCCGCGCTCGCCGACGGCGAACGCCGCCTCGCCGTCGTCGGGTTCCCGGAGATGGTGAGTCAGGCGCTGCGAGACATCGCGGGCATCGAGGTTCTCGACTTGGAGAGCGACGCCGGCGCCTTCGAGATCGAGCTGCCTCGGGTGCGCATCATCCCGCTCGACGAGTTCGACCCCGTGCAGTTCCTGTAGCGGCTGGGCGGCGCACCGGCCCCGCCGCGGGTTCGCGGTGCGCTTGTTCGCGGCGCCGTGCCCAGGATCCGGCGGCAACGGCGGCCACGAGCGGGAGCGGTCAGGACGGCAGCGGGCCGGGCGGGGTCGTGTCCGGAAAGTACCGGTGGTGATGGGCGCCGGTGACCTCGAAGATCGCCGTGCCGTCCCGGCCGTCGTCGGTGCGTACGGCCACCTGGTTGAGGCCGCCGCGCTGGAACGGCTCGTAGGGCCGGTCGAACCGGCCGTCGGCTTCGACCACCACCCGCCGGCCGCCGGCGAGCACGAACGTCGCCGTCCCCCGCAGCCCGGCCACTCCGTCGCCGGTGGTGCCGTAGGCGACGGCGTCCCCGCCGGCATCCACCCACGACAGGTCGTGGGCGAAGTCGACCAGCGGCACCGGGTCGCTGCCGTCGGCCGCTGCCCAGCACCCGTCGGTGTAGACGCGGGCGCCGTTGGCCAGCTCCCAATGCCAGACGCCGAGGAACCCATCGGGCAGCTGCACCTGGAACCACAGCCAGAGTGGGCAGCGGGCGTGGTCCCGGACGCCCCAGGAGTGGTCCCGTTGGCCCCACCAGTCGACGACCTCGTACGTGGTGCCCCCGGCGGTGTAGGTGCCGGCGTAGGTGCCCGACTGGAACAGGTGGCTCTGGTCCCAGATCACCTCGTGTCCGGCCCGCATCGTGCCCCGGCGCAACCCGTACGGCTTCGTGCGGGCCCGGAACGTCAGATCCAGGCCGAGCGCGCACCGGTCCGGGTCGGCCCAGAGGCGGATCTCCTCGTACGGCCGAACGACCTCGACCCGTGCCGCGCCGACGTCGGGCGTGTGCGGGTCACCGTCGTAGGGGCGGGCGTGGTGGCTCAGCAACGCTTCGCCGCCGACCCGACCCATCTGCAGCGAGTCGAGCTGCTCGCGCTGCGGGTACGACCCGACCGTCAGGATCACGACGTCGCCGAGCGCGTCGGGCCGGTGGGCGATGAAGAAGTAGCTCTCCCGCCAGTGCGGGTGGTGCATGACGACGTTCGGCAGAGGCTCGGGGAGCTGGTGGATGAGGTGCTCGTCCATGGCCGTGAGCCGGGGCATCGCCGTCGGACCGTAGCCGTGCCGGGTGGCTACCAAAGCCAGCCGGTGACAGACGGCGGCCGGAACTTTCGCTAGGACGCGGAACGCGATGGTGCATCGACGTCCGTCGCAAGGCGTCGCCCACCGACACGAGGGCGCCACCGAGGCGCACACCCTCGCCCCGAGCGCGCCGTGCTTCGCGGCTCCCGGCCACGAGTGGGACCATCGCGCCATGGCCGCCGACCCGGGTCCTGCGTCGCCCGCGGGCCCGGCGGCGCGCCCGCCGGCTCCACCCCGGAGGCGCCGGCCCACCTGGCGGCGCCTCAAGGTGGTGCTGTTCGCCGCGGTCGGCGCGGTGCTCGCCCTGTCCGTGGCCGGTTCGGTCCAGGCCCGGATCGGGCCCTTCGACACCACGGTGTCGGCTCGGCCCGGCTGGTCGGGGGCGACGGTGATCCGCCTCGCACCGCTCGGGTCGATCGTCCTCGAGACCCACGACTCACCGGTGGTCATCGAAGCCCGGGTCGACGAGCTACGGCTGCCGGAGGCCGAGCGCATCGCACGGAACCCGAAGGTCCTCGACTCCCTCCAGGACGGCATCGCCGCGGACGCCCAGCGCGCGCTGCGGCTCCTCGCCCTTCGCGCCCTGGTCGCCCTGCTCGCCGGCGGGTCGCTCGGCGCCTTCGTCGCCCGTGCCCGGTTGTCCTCGGTCGTCACCGGAGCGATCGTCGGGCTCGCCCTCGCTCTCGGCGTGGGGGCGATGACCGTGGCGAGCTTCGACCCGGGGGCCATCGCCGAGCCGCGCTACACCGGCCTGCTCACGGTCGCGCCGACCGCCGTGGGGGACGTCGAGGGCATCGTGGACCGGTTCGGCGAGTACCGCGCGCAGCTCACCGAGCTCGTGCGCAACGTCGTCATGCTCTACCGGGCGGCGCAGGGGCTTCCTACCTTCGACCCCACCGACAACACCATCCGCGTCCTGCAGGTGAGCGACATCCACCTCAATCCGCAGGCGTTCGACCTGATCGAGGTGCTCGTCCGGCAGTTCCGGATCGACGCCGTCATCGACACGGGCGACATCACCGACTGGGGCACGGAGCCCGAGGGCCGCCTGGTGGACCGCATCGGCCAGCTCGGCGTGCCCTACGTGTGGGTGCGCGGCAACCACGACTCGGCCCGGACCCAAGCCGCGGTCGCCCGGGAGCCAGGCGCGGTGGTGCTCGACAGCCAG
Organism: Actinomycetota bacterium; assembly: GCA_016185275.1. Taxonomy (GTDB): domain Bacteria; phylum Actinomycetota; class Acidimicrobiia; order Acidimicrobiales; family Iamiaceae; genus JACPNX01. The sequence goes on from JACPNX010000022.1 coordinate 12,408, forward strand.
GCCCGCACCGTGGCCGGCCTGCGCTTGTGGGGCTACGCCGACCGCCGCTACACCCCGAGCAAGGACCAGCCGACGGGCAAGGAGGTCGAACAACGGCAGGCGAAGGCCGCCGCCCCTCAGGTCCGGCGTGAACTGCGCCGCGACGAACCGCCGGCCGTGGACGTCGCCCTCGTCCACGATCCTGCGCTGGCTGACGGGTTGGCCGGCGCGGTCCCGCTCGTGCTCGCCGGCCACACCCACGCAGCCCGGCAGCGGTCCCTGGGCTCGTCGCTGCTGCTGGTGGAGGGATCGACCGGTGGCGCGGGGCTGCGCGCCCTCCAGGGCGCTCAGCCTGAGCCGCTCGCCAGCTCGGTCCTGTACTTCGACCGGAGATCCCGCCGGCTGGTCGCCTACGACCGCATCACCGTGCGGGGTCTCGGGCGAAGCGGCGTGCGCATCGAGCGCAACGTCATCCCGCCCCGCCGGTGACCGACGTCGGGTTCGGCGGTGCGCAGCGCGCCGCCCCCGCACGCCGACACCCGTGTACTCGTCATCCGCCGCCGCCGCCGACGATCTCGCTCGTCTGGATGATCGGCTGGATCGACGTGTAGTTCGCGACATCGGCCAGTACGTCGCCCGTGCCGGGGAGGCCCATGGCGGCCTCCATGGCCTCGGTCGACGCGAAGGTGAAGTGCACGGCGGCGACGTAGGGCCCGGCCATGCCGCGATCGATCTCCGCGCTGACCGGGTCCCACGTCCGTACGCACAGCGGCACGTGCGAGTCGCGGTAGTAGTCGTGGTCGAACGACGCCCCTTCGGTGGTGGGGTACAGCACGCTCATCCGGATCACGGTTCGCATCCCTTTCGTGGACGCCGCGCCCGGGCAGCGGAGCGGCGCGCGGATCGTAGAGCAGCCGCCCCCGACCGGGGCGGCTGCAGCCGGTTGCGCAGGCCCCACACCGGGCGGAGCGGCCGGCCCCCCGGAGAGCATCCCTGGCAAGATGCCGCGATGCCGAACTTCGGGGACTGGCAGCTCACGACCTACCTGGCCGGGCTCACCGGCGAGAAGCCGGCCTTGCCCATGTCGTACGCGGACCTCGAGCGGCGGGCGGAGGCGACGATGCCGCCAGAAATCTGGTCCTACGTGGCCGGGGGCGCAGGCGACGAGCACACGCAACGCGCCAACGTCCGTGCCTTCGAGCGCTGGGGGCTCATGCCTCGCATGCTGGCCGGCGCGGCCGAGCGGGACCTCTCCGTCGACCTCTTCGGCCGGCGGCTCCCCACACCGCTGATGCTGGCCCCGGTCGGTGTCATCGCCCTGTGCGATCCCGGCGGCCACGGCGACCTCGTCACCGCCCGGGCGGCCGCCAGCACCGGCGTGCCCATGGTGGCGTCGACGCTCATGCAGGACCCGCTCGAAGAGGTCGCCGCCGCGCTGGGCGACACGCCCGGCTGGTTCCAGCTGTACCCGCCGAACGACCGGGAGCTGATGGAGAGCTTCGTCCGGCGCGCCGAGGCCGGCGGGTTCTCCGCCATCGTGGTCACCCTCGACACGCTCACGCTCGGCTGGCGCCCCCGCGACCTGACCATCGCCAGCTTCCCGCAGCTCAAGGGGCTCTGCCTCGCCAACTACTTCACCGATCCCGTCTTCCGGGCCAAGCTCGCCAAGCCGCCGGAGGACGACGTCCAAGCGGCGACGGGGTTGTGGTCCGCACTGTTCGGGAACCCGCGCCTGTCGTGGGACGACATCGCGTGGCTCCGGTCGATCACCACGCTGCCCCTGTTGCTGAAGGGCATCTGCCACCCCGACGACGCGCGCCGTGCGGTCGACGTCGGGGTGGACGGCATCTACTGCTCGAACCACGGCGGCCGGCAGGCCAACGGCGGGCTGCCCGCGCTCGACTGCCTGCCCGACGTCATCGCGGCCGCAGGGGGCCTGCCGGTGGTGTTCGACTCCGGGGTCCGCAGCGGCGCCGAGGTGGTCAAGGCGCTCGCGCTCGGGGCGCGCGCCGTCGGCGTCGGGCGGCCGTACGCCTACGGTCTCGCGATCGGCGGCCAGGCCGGCATCGAGCACGTGCTGCGGTGCCTGCTCGCCGAAGCGGACCTCATCATGGCCATCGACGGCTACCCGACGATCGCCAGCCTCACGCCCGACGCGCTCCGGCGCCTGGACTAGCCAGGTCCTGCGTCGGCGCCGCGCAGGGTCAGCTCCGCGACGGCCCAAGCCGGACCGGGCTCGGCGCGTCGCTCACATCGTGGCGGGCAGCACGTACGTGCCCTGGGCCACCGCGGTCGGCTCGTCGGACCGGTCGTCGACCCACACCCTGACCGTGCCGACGACGTTGCGGCGGCCGGCCGCGTCCACGTCGGCGCGGGCCCACAGGACCTCGCCGACGCACGGTCGCACGAAGCGGATCGACAGCTCGGACGTGAGCGCCATCGGCTCGACGCGGCCGATGGCGGCGAACACGCAGTACCAGAGGGCGGCGTCGGCGATGCCGAACTGCACGGGACCGGCGACGAAGCCGCCGGGACGCAGGTCCCCGGGCATGGCCGGCCGTGTCGCCACCGCGTAGCCCGCACCGATCTCCGCGCACGCGTTGCTGCTGCCGGGGAACGCGGTTCGCACCATCGCGTTCACCTCGTCCACGGTCGGACCACGCCGCCCCTCGCTCACGCGCCAACCGTAGAGGCCTCGACGGGCGAGCCCTGCGGCCGCGGACCGCGACGAACACGGACCGGCGGCTATGCGTTGGTCCGGCGCCGGTTGACCCCGGGCCGCCGGCCGGCGGACCATGGGCGCTCGAGCCGGAGGTCTGCACATGGGGGAGAGAGCGGGTGAGCCCGGGCCGAGCCGGGCGGGGGCAACCCGCGCGCAACGCCTGCTCGATGGGGATGCGCGCGTGCGGGTCGGGCTGGTCGGTGCCGGTCCGTGGGCCCGCATGGTCCACGCGCCGATGCTCGCCGGGCACCCCGGCCTCGCGCTCGCCGGCATCTGGGCCCGTCGCCCCGAGGCCGCGTCCGCCCTCGCCGCCGAGACCGGTTCCACCGCCCACGCGACCTTCGACGGCCTCCTGGCGCGTTGCGACGCGGTCGCCTTCGCCGTGCCCCCCGACGTGCAGGCGGAGCTGGCCGCCAAGGCGGCCGCCGCGGGAAAGGCGCTCCTGCTGGAGAAGCCGATCGCGCTCGACCTCGCCGCAGCCCGGCGGCTCGTCGACGCGGTCGACGCGGCAGGCATCTGCTCCCAGGTCGTGCTGACGTGGCGGTACTCGGCCGAGATGCGGACGTTCCTCGCCGACGTCGCCCGCACCCGGCCGATCGGCGGGCGCGGTCACTTCCTGTCGGCCAGCGCGCTCAGCGGGCCGTTCGCCACCCCTTGGCGCCTGGAGCACGGCCCGCTGCTGGACCTCGGACCGCACGTGGTGGACGCGCTCGACGCCGCGCTCGGTCCGGTCGTGGGCGTGCGGGCCTCGGGCGACCGGCGCCGCTGGGTCGGGCTGCTGCTCGAGCACGCTTCGGGGGTCGTCAGCGAGGTCTCTCTCACAGCGCGGTCGGGCGCGGCCGTGACGAGGGCCGGCGTGGAGGTGCACACCGAGGACGAGGTGCTCGACTTCGACGGTGCCGCCGTCTACGGCCCCGACGTGGTGGCGACCGTCGCCTCCGACTGGGCGCGCACGGCGCGCGGCACCGCTCACCCGCTCGACGTCCACCGCGGCCTGCACCTCCAGCAGGTGCTGCACGACGCCGCCGGGGACCTCGACGCTCGCCGCTGACTCGTCGGCGACCCGCCCGATTCGGACCGCTCGGTGGCGACCCGCCCGATTCGGACCGCCCGGCGGCGACCGCCCGCCGGCGACCCGCTCGCCGCGGGCAGCCCGCCGCGACCCGCCTGGTGCGGGCCGTTCCTGGAGCCCGAGGCGCACGGTGGCGATGCCGGTCCCGCCTAGGCGCCGCTCCCGAGGGCGGCGCCGTTGCGGACATCGGCGACCACCGTTCCGGCCTCCGGCAGCACCTCGGCTTCGACCGCCGGCCAGAGCCCGGCCAACAGCTCGTAGGACCGGAGCCGGTCCGCATGCCCGTGCACGAGAGTCGTGACCATCACCTCGTCCGCCCGGGTGTCGGCGAGGAGCCGCGCGAGCCGATTGCGCACGGTGCCGGGTCCGCCGACGATGCTGCCCGCCCCCCAGGACCGGAGCGGCTCCCGCTCCGACGGTGAGAGCTCGTGGCGGGCAGCCTCCTCGGGCGTGGGGAGCGGCTGGGGCCGGCCGGTGCGCCGGCGGACGAACGACAACCGGGAAGGGCCGGCCAGCCAGTCGGCCCGCTCGTCGTCCTCGGCGCAGATGACCGAGACGGCCACCATCACGTGGGGCTGCCCCAGGTGCTCGGACGGCCGGAACGCCCGCCGGTAGGCAGCCAGCGCGGGCATGGTGTTGGCCGCGCTGAAGTGGTGGGCGAACGAGAAGGGGCGCCCGAGCAGACCGGCGAGCTGTGCGCTGAAGTCGGACGAGCCGAGCAACCAGACCTCGGGCGCTCCCGGCGGTCGCGGGTGGGCAGCCACGCCGACGACCCGGTCCTCGATGAACGCCACCAGCTCGGCGAGCGCCCGGGGGAAGTCGTCGACGGCCTCCTCGAGACGGCCGAAGCGGATCGCCGCCGCCGTACGGGGATCGGTGCCGGGCGCCCGGCCGATGCCCAGGTCGATGCGGCCGGGGTGGAGGGCGGCGAGCGTGCCGAACTGCTCGGCCACGATGAGGGGAGGATGGTTCGGCAGCATGACGCCTCCCGAACCCACCCGGATCGTGGTGCTGTGGGCGGCGAGGTGGGCGATCAGGACCGGTGGCGACGTGCTGGCGATGCCGGGCATGTTGTGGTGCTCGGCCACCCAATGGCGGTGGTACCCGAGCTCCTCGGCCCGCTGGATCAGCTCGGTCGAGTGGACGAGCGCGTCCGCCGGGGAGGTGCCCACGCCGACGGGCACGAGGTCGAGCACCGAGAGGTTCGCCATCAAGGCCGGTCCAACGTGGCGGGGGGTGGCCCGCATTCCGCCGCCCGTCACCCACCGCCTGCCGCCTGCCGCCTGCCGCCTGCCGCCTGCCGCCTCACGTCGTCGGTCCTGGTCGCGGGCCGAGCGGCACAGACGCATCAGTGGCGGCGCGATGGAGCGCGTTCTCCGGAGGACTGGTTGGCCCGCAAGGAGGGCACCGGGTTCGGCACGGCCCGGGGTCTTCTGGAAGGCGCTGACCGGCTCGGACGGGGCCCGGACGTGCGGGACGCCCTTCAGGCCGGTGGTCTCTCCGCGGATCAGGCGGCGGTGATCGCCGCCGGCGCGCACGCCGCCGCCGCGCACGCCGCCGCCGCACTGGCGGACCCGGCGGCCACGCGCTCGTGGCTCGACGCCGCCCTGGTACGTGGCCACACGCACCCCGGCGAGACCGACCCCATCCCACCCGGCCACAACCCCGGAGGGCCCTCGCATCGAGCTCACACTTCCCTCATCGGTGCGCCGGACACTGGCCTCGTCCAACGCGTGACGAGGAGGTCCCGAGATGGGTCACGATCAGGTTCCGGTGGGCGACGAGCCGCGTCGCCCGCACGGTCGCCGGCTCATGCTGGCCGCGGGCACGGTCGGCATCGTGCTCACCGGAGCGCTCGGCGGGTGGGCGGCCTGGGGGTCGTCGCAACCGGGCCCGAGCCCGGCCCCCACCGAGGTTGCCGCGGGCGCGTCGCCGACGACCCGAGGCACCACGGCACCGGGCGCCGCCGCTCCCGCGCGGGCTCCGGCGAGCGAGGCGGGTGGCATCGGCACGGCGGCGCCCCGGACGCCGGGCCAGGCCAAGCGGGCCTGCTTCGGCGCTGCGCTCGGGCGCGCCGGTGCCGGCACCCGTAGTGCCTGGTCGAAGCGCTACGGCCAGGACCGGCTGACCATGCCGACCGAACCCGACGTCGCCTCGGCCACACCCGCTCAGCGCGCCGGAGCGACCGAGCTGCTGCAACAGACCCGCGCGGCGATCGCGCCCTATGCCGACCTGAGCACCGCCGCCCAGGCGGGATATGACCTGGAGGCGGCCCTGACCCGGGTTCGTGCCCGGCGCGGCGTTCCCGAGGACCGCATGCCGAAGATGCTCCACGTGCCGAACCTCGCCGCCTTCTGCGACGGCAAGGTGCTGGATCCGGCCGTCCCGGAGGTCCTGATGTACGCGCGGGAGGCAGGCGGCTGGAAGCTCGCCGGCGCCATGTTCACCGCGGGCCAGGTGTTCCCCAAGGAGCCGCCCGTGCCGGGTGGGCCGATCACCCGCTGGCACTACCACCCAGTGGGCGCCCGAGCGTCCGGCCTGATGATGCACGTGTTCGTGGGAACGGGACGCGACCTGGCCGCCGCGTTCGCGACGACGATGCCCGGGATGCCGAACGACGAGCGTCAGATGACCGCGATGGGCGGGGACTGATCCCCGCCGGTGCCGGCTCAGGTCGACGATCGGCCCGTGACCCGATCCGCCCGTGACCCGACCGGCCGGTGGTGCGACCGGCGATGGCGCCCGAGGTCCGAGGTCCGAGGGCCCCGGGCGCCGCCGGTCAAGGCGCCGTCACAGCGACGACGCAGTCGGAGCGGTCGAGCCGGTGGATCCGCTGGATCCACTCGACCCGTTGGACGAGCCCCCGCTGCTCGAGCCGCCCCCGTTGGGGCAGCCCGCACGGCCACTCCCGTCGCCGCCGGTGTGGGCGGCGGTGGGGGTGAAGGCGTGGTCTCCTGACGAGACCGGCTGGTCCGCCGGTGTGGTGGACGTCGACGGGCTCGTCACTGCGGCGTTGGCGAGGGCGACTCCGCCGAACCCGAAGATCCCGACGATGGCCGCCGCCGCGGCCGCGTGACCGAACTTGCGCTTCATCTGCATGCACCTCCTCTCATGTGCTCGGGGATGTGACGGCCCCGACCCAACCGCGCCCGCCTGTGACGGGCCTTGGAGACGCCTGGGAGAAGTGCCGCAACGAATCTCGACAAGCTCCAAGGAATCTCTGCGCCGCTCCTGCGGCCCCGCCTGCACGATGCCGACCATGTCCATCGACCACGCCACGACCGCCCACCCGCTGCCGCACGCCCGGACCGAGTCGCCGTCGCCGACCACCGAGCAGGTCCTCGAGACGGCGCTGTTCGAGGCGAAGCGCATCCTCGTCGGTCAGGACCGGATGCTGGAGCGCCTCTTCGTGTGCTGGCTGGCCCGCGGCCACTGCCTGCTCGAGGGCGCGCCCGGTCTGGCCAAGACCCTGGCCGCGGAGACCGTGGCCCAGATCCTCGGCGGCTCGTTCAACCGCATCCAGTTCACGCCCGACCTGGTGCCCGCCGACCTCGTCGGCACTCGCGTGTACCGGCCGTCCCGGGAAGCGTTCGACGTCGAGCTCGGCCCCGTGTTCGCCAACGTCGTGCTCGCCGACGAGATCAACCGGGCGCCCGCCAAGGTGCAGTCGGCGCTGCTGGAGGTGATGGCCGAACGGCACGTCTCCATCGGCGGCACGACCCACCCCGTGCCCGATCCCTTCCTCGTGCTGGCCACCCAGAACCCCATCGAGAGCGAGGGCGTGTACCCGCTGCCCGAAGCCCAGCGCGACCGGTTCCTGATGAAGGTGCTCGTCGACTACCCGAGCGGCCGCGAGGAGGCCGAGATCGTCCGCCGCATGGGCACGCACCGCCCCGTGGCGCGCGCCGTGCTCGACCGCGACCTGCTGATCGGGCTCCAGTCCGCCGCCGACGGCGTGTTCGTCCACGACGCCGTGCTCGACTACGCCGTCCGGCTCGTGCTCGCCTCACGACACCCCGGCGAGCACCTGCACGACCTCGAGCCCCTCATCGCCCACGGCGCCAGCCCCCGCGGCACCCTCGGGCTCGTCGCCGCCGCCCGGGCGCTGGCGCTGCTGCGCGGCCGCACCTATGCGCTGCCCCAGGACGTCTACGACGTCGCCCGTGACGTGCTGCGCCACCGGGTGCTGCTGTCCTACGAGGCGATCGCGGACGGGGTCACGGCGGAGCACGTCGTCGAGCGGCTGGTCACCACCGTCGTCGCCCCTCGCGTCACGCCGACCCAGGACGGCCCCGTCTTCCAGGAGGGCGCGACGTGGGCGGCGTGACGCATGCGGTGCCGGGAGTCCCGACGGCGGCCGGCCCGACGGCGGCCGGCCCGACGATGGCGGGGCCGCGAACCAAAGGTCCGGAGGGGCCGGCCGGCGTGGACGCCCGCGCCGTCGTCGGCACCGAGGCGACCCTGCGCCAACTCGAGCTGCGCATCAGCCGCAAGCTCGACGGGCTGATCCACGGTGACCACGATGGACGGGTTCCCGGTGCCGGGTCCGACACGGGTGACGGTCGCGCCTACCAGCCGGGTGACGACGTCCGGCGGATCGACTGGAGCCTCTCCGCCCGCTCGGCCGACATCCAGGTCCGGGACACGATCGCCGAGCGCGAGCTCGAGACGTGGTTCGTCGTCGACGCCAGCGCGAGCCTCGACTACGGCACGGCGCGGCACGAGAAGCGGGACCTGGCCGTCGCCGTCATCGCCGCCTTCGGCTTCCTCGCCACGCGCGCCGGGAACCGCACGGCCGCGGTCGTGTTCGACGGGGAGCGCACCGACCTCGTACCGCCCCGTGCCGGGCGCGACGCCATGCTGGCGTTGCTGAGCCGGTTGCAGCGCCGGCCCCGGTCCGGCCCCGGCCAGGCGTCGCTGGCCGCCGCGCTGCGGCGGGTCCGCCATCTGGCCCGGCGCCGCGGCCTCGTGGTCGTGGTGTCCGATCTGCTCGACGAGTCGGACTGGGCGGCCGAGCTGCGCGCCCTCGGCGCTACCCACGACGTCGTCGTCGCCCACCTCACCGACCCGCGCGAGGACGAGCTCCCGCCCGTCGGGCTGCTCACGCTGGTCGACCCGGAGACCGGTCAGTGCCGCGAGGTCCAGACCGCCTCGCGCCGCTTCCGGGAGCGCTACGCGCGAGCCGCGGCCTCCCGGCGCGACGCCACCCGCGCGGCGCTGCGGTCGTCCCGCGCCGCCCACCTCGAGGTGGGCACCGACCGCGACTGGCTCGCCGACGTCGTGCGGTTCGTGATCGCCAGGCGGCGACGGCGATGAGCTTCGCCGCGCCCGCGCGCCTCTGGTTCCTCCTCGCCGTCGCCGTGCTGGCGGTCGCCTACGTGATCGTGCAGCTCGGCCGGCGCCGAGCGCTGGACCGCTACGCCAGCCGCCACCTCCAAGCTGCGGTGGCCCCCGACCGGCTGGGCTGGCGCCGCCACGTCGCACCTGCGCTGAGCCTCGTCGCCCTCGCGCTGATCGTCGTCGGGACGGCTCTGCCCACGCGGCCCGAGCGCGTGCCCCGCCGCGGTGGTGTGGTCGTGCTCGCGGTCGACGTCTCGCTGTCGATGACGGCGACCGACATCTCGCCCAGCCGTCTCGACGCGGTGAAGGACAAGGCCACGGCCTTCGTGGGCGACCTCCCGCCCGGCATGGAGGTGGGCCTCGTGGCGTTCGACGGCAACGCCCGCCTGCTCGTGGCCCCGACCACCGACCAGGGCGCGGTGCGGGCGGCCATCGCGACGCTCCAGCCGGGACCGAGCACCGCCGCCGGCGAGGCCCTCTCCACCTCGCTCGACGCGATCACCACCGCGCTCGGCGCCGACAACCTCGCCGCGGCCCGCGCCGCGGGGAACGTTCCGGCCGCCATCGTCCTGCTGTCGGACGGCACCACCACGGTCGGGCGCCCGGTCGAGCAAGGGGCGCGCGCCGCCGGCGCGGCCGGGGTCCCCGTATCGACCATCGCCTACGGGACACCGTCGGGAACCGTGGTCGTGGAGGGACAGGTCGTGCCGGTGCCCGCCGACGACGCAGCCATGAAGGCGGTCGCCGACCTGTCCGGAGGCAAGGCCTTCGAGGCCACCTCGGCCGGGCAGCTCGCCGACGTCTACCGATCCATCCAGGCCGACATCGGCTACACGACCGTCCCCCGCGAGGTGACCCGCGGTGTGCTCGGCGCGGCACTGGTGCTGCTCGCCGGCGCCGTCGCCCTGGCGACCACCTGGGCTGCGCGGGCCCTGTGACCCCGAGGACCCCGACATGACGCTTCTCGCCCCCAGCCGCCTCGTGCTCCTCGTCGTCGCGGCCGCACTGGTCGTGGCCTACGTCGCGCTCCAACGCCGGCGCCGCCACCGCGCCGTGCGCCACCCGGACGTGCGCCTCGTCGCCTCGGTGGCGCCCCGGTGGGCCGGTTGGCGCCGGCACGTCACCGCCGCGTCCCTCCTGCTGGCCGTCGTCGCGCTCGTGGTCGGCCTCGCCCGGCCGGCCCGCAGCGCCGAGGTGGCACGCAAGGAGGCGGTCGTCATGCTGGCCGTCGACGTCTCCGGTTCCATGGCCGCCACCGACGTCGCGCCGAACCGGCTCGCCGCCGCGGTCGCCGCCGCGAAGGACTTCGTCGGCCGCGCACCCGCCTCGTACCGCATCGGGCTGGTCGCCTTCGACACGGCGGGCCGCACGGTCGCCCCGCCGACCACCGACCGCGCCACGTTGGCGCGGGCGCTCGACGGGCTGCGCCCCACCAAGGGCACGGCCGCGGGCGAGGGCCTCCTCACCGCGCTCGACGTCATCGACGCCACCACCGCGGCCGACGGTGTGAGCCGGTCGGGCACCCGGCCGTACGCGGCCGTGGTGCTGCTCGCCGACGGGGCCAACACGGTGGGCCGGTCGCTTCCCGTGGCCGCGCGTGCCGCGGCGGATCGCAACATCCCGGTCTTCACGATCACCTTCGGCAAGGGCGCGCGCACGGCACGGGTGGGCGGTCGCACGGTCGCGGTCAACACCGATCGCGCCGCGATGGCAGCGGTGGCGGCCACGACGCGCGGCACCGACTACACGGCCTCGAGCGGCGCTCAGCTGGCCACGGTCTACGACCGCATCGGCACCCGCATCGGGAGCGAGACCCGCCAGGTCGAGCTGACCGTGCCGTTCGCCGGCCTCTCGGCCGTGTTCCTGGCGCTCGGCTTCGCCAGCTCGCTCCTGTGGTCGCCGAGGCTGGTCTGAACGGCACAGGGACTGCGCTGCCCGTCGCGCACCGCCGAGCGCCCCCCGCCGCCCGCCGCCCGCCGCCCGCCTCGCACCGCCGAGCCGGCTCGACGGCTGCCCGGGGCGTCGGCACGGCGCGGGTCAGGCGTTGGGTAGAGCCACGGGACGCACGCACGCACCCGAGGAGCCCAGGTGGCCCGCACGTCAGTCCACGCACTCGTCCCGATCGAGCGGGCCTTCGCCGCCGTCGCCGACCCCCGCACGTACCCGGAATGGCTCGTGGGAGCCAAGCGGATCCGCGACGTCGACGACGGTTGGCCCGAGCCGGGCACGAGGTTCCACCACCGTGTCGGGCTGGTCGGCCCGCTCACGCTGCCGGACAGCAGCACGGTCATCGAGGTCGACGCACCGAACCGGCTGGTGCTCGAGGTCCGGGCCCGGCCCCTCCTGCGCGGGCGGGTCACGTACGAGCTGGCCCGGACCGACGGCAGCGACGGCCGGCCGGCCACGCGGATCTCCATGGACGAGCGCCCGCTCGGGCGGCTGCGGTTCGTCGCGCCCTTGCTGGAGCCACTGATCCGGGGTCGGAACCGGGCGTCGCTGAACGCGTTGGTGGCGTTCCTGAACCGCCCGGCGGACGGCCGGTGAGCGGCGCCGACGTTCCCGGGCCAGCGCCGTCCGCTGAACGTTTTCCGTGGCCTTCTGCCACGGTGCGCGTCGGCCGGTAACGTGCGCCCATCGACGCACCGGGCTCGTCCCCTCCTCTGCCGTCACCTCCTGTCGATGCTCGGATCCCCGAGCCTTCCATCGACGAGGTCGAACGGGCCCTGGCCGAGGCGGTCGCGCGCTTCGACATCGTGTTCGAGCACGCCCCGATCGGCATGGCGCTCACCGACCCCGGCGGGAGCCTCGTGCGGGTCAACCGCTCGCTGGCGCGCCTGACCGGCAGGGCGCCGGAGGACCTCATCGATCAGCGCTACCGGAGCATCGTCCACCCCGACGACGTCGCGCGCATCGACCGGGCCCTGGACGAGGTGCGCCGCACGGGCCGCGTCGTGGCCACCGACCACCGGGTCGTGCGCGACGAACAGGTCGTCTGGCTGAGCGTTCACATCTCGGCGGTGTGGAACGACGGCAAGCCGGTCTCCGCGGTCATCCAGGCCGAGGATGTGACCGCCCGCATCAGCGCGGAGCGGCGACTCCGCCACCTGGTCCTGCACGATCCTCTGACCGGGCTGGCCAACCGGACGCTCTTCCTGGACCGGCTCGATCAGGCGCTGGGGCGAGCGGCGAGCAACCGCCGGGTGGCCGTGCTGTCGCTCGGCCTCGACCGGTTCACCGCCGTCAACGACGCATTCGGGCGTAGTGCCGGCGACGAGGCGCTCGCCGCGGTGGCCCGCCGTCTCAGCGGCGTCGTGCGCCCCGGCGACAGCGTGGCCCGCATCGCAGGCGACGAGTTCGCCGTGCTCTGCCAGGACGTCGGTGACGTCAAGGTGGTCGTCGGCGTGGCCGAGCGCGCGGTCGGCGCCATCCGGGAACCACTTCGGCTCCGAGGGCGGCGCACCGACCTCGCCGCCAGCGTCGGCGTCGTGGTGGCCGAAGCCGCCGCCACCGCCGACGACGTCGTCACCCACGCCGAGCTGGCCATGCGCCAGGCCAAGCACGACCGGGCGGGGGTCGTCGTGTTCGCGCCCGAGCTCAAGGCTCGAGCCGCTCGCCGCGCCGAGGTCGAGCGAGAGCTGCGCCCCGCCTTCGCCGACGGCGACCTGGAGCTGTGGTTCCAGCCCTTCTTCGACCGGGAGGGGTCCGCCCGCGGCGTCGAATCACTGCTGCGCTGGCGGCACCCGCACCGGGGGCTGCTCGCACCGGCCGACTTCCTCGACGTGGCCGAGGACACCGGCCTCATCGTCGACATCGACGACTGGTTCCTCGACGACGCCGTCCACCGGTTCGCGCCTTGGCACCGAGTCGCTCCGGACCTCGCGCTGCACGTCAACGTGTCGGTCGGCCGGTTGAGCGTCCCCGGTCTCGCCGACCGTGTCGCCCGGGTCCTCGACGCCGCCGAGGTGCCGGCGGGTGCGCTGTGCCTCGAGCTCACCGAGACGGACTTCCTCCGGCTTCCCGGCGGCGCCGCCCACCAGTTCGAGGAGGTGCGGGACCTCGGCGTGCGCACCGCCCTGGACGACTTCGGCACCGGCTACTCGTCGCTCGCCCACCTCACCCGGTTCCGGATCGACGCGCTCAAGATCGACGGTTCGTTCGTGCGGGCCATGGGCCACCAGCGCGAGGCCGACGCCATCGTGCGCGCCGTGGTCGGCCTCGCCCGCGACCTCGGGCTCACCACCGTGGCGGAGGGCGCCGAATCGCCGGAGCAGGTCGCGCGTGCCTTCGAGATCGGTGTCGACCGCGTGCAGGGGTTCGCGCTGAGCGGCCCCCTCCCTGCCGGTGAGGTGGCTCGCCAGCTCCTCGCCGCCCCGGCGACCTAGCGAGCGGCGACTCACGCCGGTGGCGGTGCGCCGTCACCCGCGCGACGAGCGGCGGAGGATCTCGTTCGAGCCCGGTGCCACCGCGGGTCGGACCCCGGCCTCCGCCGCCATGCCGTGCCACAGCAGCGCGACGAGGTGCTCGACCACCTCGGCGCGCGGCATGGATCCACGGGTGATCCACCAGTCGCCCACCTGGTGCACCGTTCCGACGAGGGCGTGGGCCCAGGGCTCGGCCGCGGAGGTGTCTGCGCCCGCGCGCGCAAGGCGCGTCCGGAGCACGGCCTCCACCCGCCGGGCCACGTCCTGGACCAGACCGGTGATGAGCTCGTCGGCAGTGCCGGCGAGACGCTCGGTCAGGAACCGGTACAGCGCAGGGTCGCGCTCCACGAGCGCGAGGTAGGCGTCGATGGTCCCCCGCAGGAGGTTCTCGGGATCGTCGTCGGCGTCGCTCGAGCCCAGGGGCGCCAGGGCCGCGTCGAGCTCGACCGTCCACCGGTCGGCCAGCGCCCGCAGCAGCCCCTTCCGATCGCCGAAGACGCGGTAGAGGATCGGCTTGGTGACCCCGGCGGCCCGCGCCAGCCGATCCATCGACACGCCCGGCCCGTCCGCTCGGATGACGTCGACGGCGGCGTCGAGGAAGACCGTCCGCCGTTCCACCGGCGCGTGCCGGGCGGCCCGCGAGCCTCCGTCGTGACCTTGGGTGCGCCCGCTCACCATGACCCATCTTTCCTTGCGGGGACCGGTCCTTGCTTGCGGGGAACCGTCCTGCCTCGCGGAGACCCATCTTCCCGTTCGCAGCGTCGTGTCGGAGCGAACCGGCACCGCGAGGGCAGCCCCATCAGCATCCGCGACGTGCGAGGCCGTCTAGCCTCCGGCCGTGATGGGGGCCACGATCGAGTTGGCGCCGGAGCCGGCCAGCGTGCGATCCGCCCGCACGTTCTGCGCGGAGCGGCTGGCAGCCTGGGGCGCCGCCCCCGAGCTGGTCGAGACGGCGGCGTTGCTCGTCAGCGAGCTGGTCACCAACGTCGTGCTCCACGCCGGCACTCCGCTCGTGGTGTCGGTGCGGCGCGGCGGGCGCCTGCGCGTGGAGGTCGAAGACCGTGACCCACGGCCCCCCGTGACGAAGGGCGGCGACGTCCGAGCCGCGTCGGGCCGGGGCCTGCTGCTGATCGAGGCGATGAGCGAGGGCTTCGGAACGGAGGTCCGGCCCTCCGGCAAACTGGTGTGGTTCGAGCTGGCGTGGCAGGGCGCATGATCGACGGGCCCGGCACGTTCCCCGACCTGGATCCCGGCGAGCCGGTGGCGACCCCGGGCGGCCACCGGACCGTGCTGCTCCTGGGCGTGCCCGTGTCCCGGTTCCGGTCCTTCGACATGCACTTCGACGACCTCGTCCGTGAGCTCCAGCTCATCGCGGTCGGCAACGATCAGGGGCTCGACACCGACGCGCGCTTGCGCGAGCTGGCTCGTGGCCTGGAGACGGGCATCGCCAACCAGCGGCGGGATCTGACCGACCAGCTGCTGGCGGCGGAGTCCGCCGGGCTGGAAGAGGTCGACGTGACGCTCAGGGTCGGACCGTACGCGGCGTACGCCGTGCGGGCGCTGGCGCTGTTCGTGCGCCAGACCGACGAGCATGCGAGAGCAGGCCGCCTCCTCCTCCCGCCCACCACCACCGACCACCGCCACCTGCTCGCCTGGGTCGTCGATCAGGTCACCTCCCAGACCGAGGACGGTGCTCCGCCTGTGCACTTCGCCGCCTTCCCGGCCTGATCTTTCCTCCCGCCGGGCGGAACCGGCCCAGGTCGGCGTAGCGTGGCTTCCGGCGGGGTGCAGCGGGGTGGCTGGAGCAGATGGGCCGCCCTCCGGAAGAGGGAGCTCGGTCGGGCATGGCACGACTGGTCTGGTGGCGACGCCGCCGAATCGACGAGGACGGGGACGGCATCGACGAGGCTGCCCGCGACGAAGGCCTTGCGGCGGGCATCGGCCTTCTGGCCGGTGATGCGGCACGCCGCAAGGTGCACGACGCAGCCCGCCACCGCACGTGCCCCAACTGCGGGGCGACGGCCTCGATAGAGATGCTCGATCTCGTGGAGCGCCGCACCGCCTGGCGTTGCCACGTGTGCGCGCACGCGTGGGAGCAGTCCGACATCCCCGCTTGAGCCCGCCCGCTCAGTCGCCCCCTGGAGCGGTGAGCTGCGACAGGTCCGCGTCCAGTGTGCTCAGGATCCGTTCGATGACCTCGCCCCGCAACGCCGTCTTGGTGCGGGCGTAGGCGCCGCGTCGCAGGCCGGCGAGTTGCTCGGCCTCTGCGAGCGCTTCGGCCAACGGATCGTCGGCCAGCCGGTCGAGGTAGCCGGCGTCGACCGCGCCCTGCGGGTCGTAGATCGTCGCGCCCAGCGTGGCGGTCGTGAGCGCCGTCGGCGCCAGCCTGGCGCGGGCCATCTCCACCGCGAACACCGGGAGCGCCATGCCGATGGCCACTTCGTTGAGCCCCACCTTGTAGGCACCGGGCCGTCCGACGCGCCGATCGCAGGCGAGCAACGTGATGGCTCCCGCCGCGAGGGCGTGGCCGGTGCACGCGGCCACCGTGGGGATGCCGAGGCCGAACAGGCGCGTCAGCAGCCGCCCGCCGTGACCGACGAGGGCGCGCACGGCATCGGCGCCGCTCGTCATCTCGGCGAGGTCGAAGCCGGCGCTGAACCGGCCGTCGCGCCCGGCGATGACGAGCGCTCGGGCTTCCGCCTCGGCCCGGTCGAGCGCGTCGCCCAGCGCCGAGACCACGGGCGAGGACAGCGCGTTCGCCTTGCCGTCGTCGAGCACCACGACGGCCACGTCGCCCTGGATCGTGAAGGTCACCGGCCCTGTCATGGCCGCCGACCCTAGCGAGGCAGCGGTGGCGCTCCCACGGGCGGCGACGAGCCAGGCGGGTACGGGCCGGGCGGGTACGGGCCGGGCGGCATGGGCGGCGCGGGTGCCGCCAGCCGCTCCGCCTGGTCGGCGGCCTCCGGTCCGGTGATGCCGACGACCCGGCCGGAGTCGTCGAGCACGAGGATGCGGTCACACGGCGCGTGGGACGCCCGCTGGACCGCGGCCGCGACGGGGGCGTCGACCCGTGCGGTCACCAACCGGCCGATCGGGAACGCGACGTCGCGCAGGGTGAGCCTCGTCCACGTCGCCGGGTCCGTCGCCCGCACCAGTGCCGCGGTGACGAGCCCGGTGATGCGCCCGTCCATGGCCTGCGTGACCACTGCTTCGTGCGGGGCCAGGCCGGGCGTCCTGGCCACGAGGTCCTGGACGCTCATCCACTCCGGGAGCACCGGCGGATCGGGCCGCATCACCTGGCCGAGCCGCACCCGGCGCAGCACGGCCAGGCCAGGGGCAGAGCGCCGCTCGGCGGTGGCCGCGCTGAAGATGAAGGCCCCGGCGATCAGCATCCAGAAGCCGTTGGTGTTGGTGTCGCCGAAGGTGAGGATGCCGCCCACGAGCAGCAGGCCGGCGCCGAGCACCTGGCCGACGGTGGCCGCGATCTGCTGGCCCTGCGTCTGGTCGCCGGCGATCCGCCACAACGCGGCTGACAGCACGCGCCCGCCATCGAGCGGCGACCCGGGCAGCAGGTTGAACGCGGCGAGGAGCAGGTTGAGGCCGCCGAGCCAGCCGAACAGGGCGCCGTAGAGCTCGGCGGTTCCGAGCTGGTCGACGAGCGTCCGGTTGAGGGCGAGGAACACGACGCCGCAGGCCGCACTGGTGAGCGGCCCGACGCCGGCGATGCGCAGCTCGGCACCCGCACTGCCCGCCTCGTGGTCCATGCGCGTGACCCCGCCGAGCAGCCACAGGCTGATGCCGAGCACGCCGATGCCCTCCCGGCGGGCGACCAGCGCGTGGCCGATCTCGTGCGCGAGGAGCGACAGGAAGAACAGGGCGGCACCGATCAGACCTGCGATCCAGTACGCGGAACGGGCCTGCCCGGGCGCCTCCGCCGGCAGCCGGTTGCCGGCCAGCACCGCCGCGTAGGCCAGGGCGATCAGCGGCACCGACCAGGACATCCCCACGCGGATGCCGGCGATCCGCCCGAGCGGGATGTCTCGACCCATGGCCGCGAGGGTACCGGCGCCCCCCGCGCCGGCCTCGTCGCGCCGGTCGCGCCCGGCGTGGATGCACCCCGACGGAGGGGGCGGAGCGCTTCGTGGGGCATCATGTCCGCGACCAGCGGGTGCCGCCTCGGCGCCCGGATGCCCGGGTGAGGAGGTGACGGCTCGATGGCTGACTCGCGTGACGGCGGGGCGGCGAGGGGCGTCATCGTGCGCGCGTCCGGCGCCGCGTCCGGGCGGACGGTCGAGGGGGAGCCGACGTGGGATCCCCGCCTGGCCCGGCGCACGACGGGCGCCGTCACCACGACCGACCGGCGCACCGCGTCGGCGCCCGAGCGCGACCGCCGGCTGCTGCGCCAGGTCGCGGCCGGGAGCGTCGACGTGCGCGTGCACGGTGAGCGGGTCGAGCGGGCGGTGGCTGCCGGTGACGCGGATGCGGCCTGGTCGGCGCTGGTCGACGCCTTCGTGCTGCTCGGGACGCGGGCGCGGTCGGTGCGCCAGCGGCTGCTGTTCAGCGCTCGCGACGTGATCGGTCCGGTGCGCTACGCCGCCCTCCGGGAGCGGTTGCAGGCCGGTCTCACCGCGGACCAGCCGATCCCACCGGCCGGGCGGGCGGTCCGCCACCGAGGAGCGGTCGGATGGGCCGACATCGTCGGCGCTCCCGAGCGCGCGGGCGCGGAGCGCGCGGGCGCGGAGCCGCTGCCCGACCTGTACCAGCCCGAGGACCACCTGAGCGGCGTCGTGCAGCGGCTGGCGCTGGCGATGTCCGGTGACGGCCAGGCCCGCCGCCTCGGCGGGACGTGGGGCTCGATCACGCTGGAGCGCGTCGGCCAGGCCCACCTGCGCGTCGATCCCGGGGCCTTCGACGAGGCGTGCCGCCGCCGGTTCGTCCGAGGCGAGCACCGCCTGGTGGTCGGCTGGGGGGCCCTGCGCGGGCTACCGGTGGCGGGAGCGGGCCCGTCCGTGCGCGACGAGGTCCTCGCCTGGCCGGACCTGGCCTGGGAGCTGGCCGCCCGTTGCTCGGGCGGGCGGCCGCTGGCCGATGCCACGCCCGACGCCCGGTGGCGGCTGGTCCGGCGGCCGGACGTCGGCGAGCTGTACCCGGTCGCGCATGCGGCGCGGCTCACGGAGCTGCTCGTGCGGCCGAGCACCGCGGCAGAGCTCGGTTGGCACGTCGGCGACGATGCTGCGGTGCACCGCTTCCTGGCGGCCGCCCGCGCCTTCGGCGCCGTCCGCGAGGTCGCGCCCGACGAGGACGTGCGCGAAGGTTCCGACGGATGAGCGCAGGGCCGGAACTGGAGCTTGCTCGCGCCTGCTACGTGCGGCCCACGCCCCGGGGCGTCCAGCGCGCCGTCCGGGACGCGACCCACGACGAGATCGACGGCCTGATCCTGCGGCTCCTCGAGGAGCCGGCCACGCCGTGGCTCGACGTCACGACGCTGGAGGCCGTGACCGGTGCGGAGCCCGCTCACGCCGCCCTCGCGCTGGTCCACGCCGCGCAGGAGGCCGGCGCCATCGAGGGAGTCGAGCGACCGGACGCCGAGCCGGGACAGCTCGCGGCGACGCTGCCGGGTCTGCTGGCCGGTGTGGCGCCCGGCGGCACGGCGCTGCTCGTCGGGCCCGACGGTGCTCCACTGGCCTCGATCGGCCTGGCCGGCGACGAACCCGCCCGCCTGGCCGTCATCGGTGCCGCGCTGGCCAACGCCGCGACCCGGGCTCTGGAGACGGCGGTCGTTCCGGCGGCGGTGTCCGACGGTTGGGGCGGCGCGCTCGTCGATCCCGTCGGGGTCACGACGATCGGTGCCTGGCCGCTGCACATCGGCGGATCGCGTCTCCTCATCGTGGTCGCCGGGCTGCCCCGCTTCGACCACGGCTCGTTCACCTCCCTCGTGTGGGCGCTCGTGCGCCACCTGGCCGCCGCCCCCCGCTGAGCCGCCCCCGGCTGAACCCCCGATCGCGCTGCGGCGCGGCCGACCCGACCGCCTCGGCCTGGCCGATCCGCGCCGCGGCCTGGCCGACCCGACCGCCTCGGCCTGGCCGATCCGCGCCGCGGCCTGGCCGACCCGACCGCCTCGGCCTGGCCGATCCGCGCCGCGGCCTGGCCGACCCGACCGCCTCGGCCTGGTGAGCTCTAGGCGGGGGCGGTGACGAAGTCGACGAGGGCCTCGACGGCGCCGATGAGGCTCGACTCGAGATCGGTCCAGGACCTCACGGCGCCGAGCAGCGCCCGCCAGAAGCGCGCACCGTCGTCGGCCGCCCCGTCGACGCCGAGCGCGCGCAGCACGCCGCGGGCATCGAGCTCGGCCAGCACGCCGTGCTTCCACGGACGTCCGGGCGGCACCTCGGGCCACCGGTCCACACCGATCACGCTCGGGCGCACCGCCTGCCAGACGTCGACGAACGGGTGGCCCAGGACCAGGACATCGGGGTGGTCGACGGTCGCGGCCAGACGGGCCTCCTTCGACCCGTCGACCAGATGGTCGAGCAGCACGCCGAGCCGGCGACCGGGCCGTGGACCGAACGAGCGGACCACCTCCGGGAGGCGGTCGGCGCCGTCGAGGCGCTCGACGACCACGCCCTCCACGCGGAGGTCGTCACCCCACACCTTCTCCACGAGCTCCGCGTCGTGCACGCCCTCGACGAGGATGCGGCTGGCTCGCGCCACCCGGGCCGGCGCGCCGGGCACGACGACCGACCCCGACGCCGTGAGGGCTGGCGGTCCGGTTCCGCCAGGGCCGCCCGGCCCCGCCGCGGGAGGCGCCAGCGTGACCGCCCGCCCGTCGACCTCGAACGCTCCGGGCAAGAGCCGCACGAGTCGCTCACGCCCGCCGCCGTCGCGCAGCACGACCCGGTCGGCGTAGCAGTCGACGACCGTCGAGGTCGTGGCGGCGCCTCGCTCGCGGACGACCAGGCCGCGGCGGGCCTCGACGGTCGGGTGCACGACGCGAGGGCGGCGTGGCGCGTCCACGTCGAGCGGGCCCGACAGGATGCCGTCGCCACCGGCCACGGAGCGAGGGTAGCGGGAGCCCCGGAAGCGGCCGTCGATGGAGCGCCAGCCCGGCGCTCAGCGGGGCGTCCACGGCTCGGCGCCCCCGTCGGTGGCGCCGTCCGTCCGGAGGGCCTTGACGACCTGGGGCACGAGCACGTCGGTCTGCACCGGCTCGGAGCG
Source organism: Actinomycetota bacterium (assembly GCA_016185275.1). GTDB lineage: Bacteria > Actinomycetota > Acidimicrobiia > Acidimicrobiales > Iamiaceae > JACPNX01. Next base: position 33,157 of record JACPNX010000022.1, read on the forward strand.
GCCCATGGGATGGATGCCGCCCGGCATCCACTCCTGCGGCATCTCGGACGCGCGCAGGTTCCACGGCAGCACGACGAAGCGGTTGCCGGTGTCGAAGCGCGCCGGGTCGGCCGTCGACCGGTCGGCGTCGATGAGCTGTCGCGTCACCTCCCGGATGCCGGCGTGACCGGCGGGGCCCATCCCGTCGGAGGGCCCGGCGGACGGCCCGGCGTAGGGCGTGAGCCACAGCACGACCGCGTCGCTGCCCTTCGCCTTGTCGATCTCGCGCCGCAGGTCCGCGCGCTCTGCGGCGGTCAGGCCGTCGCGGGCGTCGTTGGTACCGAGGGCGACGACCACCGCGTCCGCTTCGTCGAGGGCCTGCTCGAGCGGCCGGCGAAGGCACGCGATCGTCGCGCCGAGACGGACGTTCACCGACAACCGGTACCGGGCCAGCAGCAGGAGGCGCCACTGCCGGGTGATGGCGAGCGTCGAGTCGCCGACGGCCGCCACCTTGGGCGCGTCGTCACCCCGGCCGCCCGCTACGTGCGAGCCGTCGAAGTCGCGCAGCGGGCAGCCGCACCCGATGGTGCCCCGCTCGCCGCCGTTGCAGCGCTCGCCGCCGGTGTCGCGGCCGCATGTCGTGGCCGCGACCAGCACCAGCACCACGACCACGAGCCTCGGTTTTGCCATGGGCCTCGTCTCTCCCGGTCCAGGATCGCGCGCGTCATCCCTTCCCGATCGGCGCTTGCGCTGCCTACGCCGCGTCGGGAAACGTCGAGCCCTCACATCGGTCCACCCCGGAGAGCCCTGTGCCGCTAGAGCGCAACGTCGACATCGCCCCCGCCAGCGGCAAGCTCGGCATCCTCCTGCCCGGCATGGGCGCGGTCGGGACCACCGTGATCTCCGGGGTGCTCGCCATCCGCCGCGGCCTGGCCCAACCCATCGGCTCGCTCACGCAGATGGGCACCATCCGCCTCGGCAAGCGCACGGACGACAACGTGCCGCTCATCAAGGACTACGCGCCGCTCGCGTCGCTCGACGACGTCGTGTTCGGCGGTTGGGACCTGTTCCCCGACGACGCCTACGTGGCCGCCTCGCGAGCCGGTGTGCTCGACGGCCACCTGCTCGAGCAGCTCGGCGAGGAGCTGCGCGCCATCCGGCCGATGCCGGCGGTGTTCGAGCAGGCCTACGTCAAGAACCTCCACGGCGAGCACCTCAAATCGGGCGCCTCCAAGATGGATCTCGCCGACCAGCTCGGCGAGGACATCCAGCGCTTCAGCGACGAGCACGGTTGTGACCGGCTCGTGGCCGTCTGGTGCGGATCGACCGAGGTCTACCGGCAGGCGACGGCCGTGCACCAGAGCCTCGAGGCGTTCGAGCAGGGCCTGCGCGACTCCGACCCCGACATCGCGCCGAGCCAGATCTACGCGTACGCCTGCCTGAAGCTCGGCATCCCGTACGCCAACGGCGCACCGAACCTGTCGGTCGACATCCCGGCGATGCTCGAGCTGGCCCGGGCCAACGGCGTGCCCGTCGCCGGCAAGGACTTCAAGACCGGGCAGACGTTGATGAAGACGATCCTCGCCCCGGGCTTCAAGGCGCGGATGCTCGGCGTGCGGGGCTGGTACTCGACCAACATCCTCGGCAACCGCGACGGCGAGGTGCTCGACGATCCCGAGTCGTTCAAGGCCAAGGAGGTGTCGAAGCTCGGCGTGCTCGACACGATCTTCGAGCCCGACCGCAACCCCGAGCTCTACGGCGACATCACCCACGTCGTGCGGATCAACTACTACCCCCCTCGCGGAGACAACAAGGAGGGCTGGGACAACATCGACATCTTCGGTTGGCTCGGCTACCCCATGCAGATCAAGGTCGACTTCCTCTGCCGTGATTCGATCCTCGCTGCGCCGATCGTGCTCGACCTCGCGCTGTTCATGGATCTCGCCAAGCGGGCCGGCATGTCGGGCGTCCAGGAGTGGCTGAGCTTCTACTGGAAGAGCCCGCAGACGCCGAAGCCCGACCTGTATCCCGAGCACGATCTGTTCATCCAGCTCATGAAGCTCAAGAACACGTTGCGCCACCTCATGGGCGACGACCCGATCACCCACCTGGGCGCGGAGTACTACGACTGAGCCCGGCTCGCGGCCGGCCCTCGTCGTCGTCGGGTGCCGCGGCCGGGCAGGCTGTCGCCATGACCCAACCGCTCGAAGGACGCACCGCGCTCGTGACCGGCGGGGGCAGGGGGATCGGTCGGGCCGTGGCCCTCGCCCTCGCCGCCGACGGCGCCGACGTCGCCATCACTTACCGGCGCGATGCCGGCGCCGCGGCCGAGGTCGCCGCGACCATCGCGGCGCGGGGCCGCCGGGCCGCGCACCACGCGGCCCCCATGGACGACCGGGGCGCGCTCACGGCCATGGTCCGCGCGGTCGAAGCCGACCTCGGGCCGGTGGACCTGCTCGTCAGCAACGCGGGGATCGCCAGCCGCGGTCACGCCGTGGCCGACACCGACCCGGCGGAGCTCGAACGGGTGCTGCACGTCCACGCCGTCGGGGCGCACGACCTGTGCCGGCTGGTGCTGCCCGGCATGCGCACCCGTCCCCGAGGCGACATCGTGATGATCTCATCGGTGGCCGCCCGCCACCTCGCCGCGGGCGGCGGCCCGTACAACATGGGCAAGGCCGCGCTCGAGGCTCTGGCGATGACCCTGGCCAAGGAGGAGCGGGCCAACGGCATCCATGTGAACGTCGTCGCGCCCGGCCTCGTCGACACGGAGATGGGACGCCGCCTCGTGAAGGGTGCGGCGGGCGTGGACGACATCTCGTCGCTGGCGCCGGAGATGCCGTTCGGCCGGCTGTGCACGCCCGAGGACGTGGCCGGCGCCGTGCTGTTCTTCGTGAGCGGGGCGGCCGGCTACGTGACCGGCCAGCGCCTCGAGGTGGACGGAGGCGGCCGTTGACGCCCGGCCGGGCCCTGCCGTCGCCCTGCTGAGGGTCGGCTCAGTGGCCGCCCGGCCCGCGGCCCGTCACCACCGTGCCGCCGGTCCCCGCCCCGCGGCTGAGCCACCAGACCAGGACCGCGCACACGAGCGCGGTCACCGCGCCGAAGCGCAGGGTGAGGTACATCCCGTCCACGAACGCGGCCCGGGCGCCGTCGGCCAGCGCCGCACCCCGCTGCGGCGACACCGAGGGTGAGCGCGACACACCGATCGCCTGGCTGATCGACCGGCGGGCCGCGCCGGCGTCGGTCTCGCGCAGGCCGACGAGGAGGGGAGCGACACCCGAGCGGTACGCCGTCGTCAGGATGCTGCCGAGGACGGCGATGCCGATGGCTCCGCCCACCTCACGGGCCGCGTCGTTGACGCCCGAGCCCATGCCGGCCCGCCGCAGCGGGACCGCGGCCATGATCATCGCCGTCGTCGGGGCGAAGGTGATCCCCGACCCCGTGCCGATCAGCACGAGCCCCACGAGCACCGGCAGGTAGCTCGACGAGCGGCCCGCGGTGGACAGGATCACGAAGCCCGTGGCGTGCATGGCGAGGCCGCTGACCACCGCCGCGCGCTGCCCGATGCGGGCGATGACCTTGGTGCTGCGCGGAGCGACGAGCACCATGGCCAGCGCGTTCGGTATCTGCGCCACACCGGCCTTCAGCGGGCTCCAGCCCAGCACGAACTGGAAGTACTGGGTGACGACGAAGAACATGCCGAACAGGGAGAAGAACGCCATGGAGATCGTGACGACGCCGGTGGTGAACGGACGCTTCGCGAACAGGCCGATGTCGAGCATGGGATCGCGGCGGCGTCGCTCGTAGCGCACGAAGGCCGCGATGCCGACCGCCGCGACGGCGAACGCGAAGAGGGTGACGGGAGAGCGCCAGCCCTTCTCCGGCCCTTCGATCACGGCGAAGACGAACGATCCGAGCCCGAGCACCGACAGCGCCGCGCCGACCGGATCCAGGCGGGCGTTCTGGGGGTCGCGCGACGTCGGCACGAGCAGCGCGCCGGCCACCAGCGCGATGCCGCCGATCACCACGTTGATGAGGAACACCGAACCCCAGAAGAAGTGCGAGAGCAGCCAGCCACCCATCAGCGGTCCGATGGCGCCGCCGGCGCCGGCGAACCCCGCCCAGATGGCGATGGCCTTGGCCCGCTCGTGCGGAGGGAAGACGTTGCTGAGGACCGACAGGGTCGTCGGCATGATGAGGGCGGCCCCGAACCCCATGGCGGCGCGCGCCGCGATCAGGCGCCCCGCGCCGCCCGACAGTGCCGCGGCCAGCGAGAACAGGATGAAGATGCCGAGCCCCACCTGGAGCGCGCCCTTGCGGCCGAAGCGGTCGCCGATGGCGCCGGCGGGCAGCAGCAGGCCCGCGAACACCAGGGCGTAGGCATCGACGATCCACTGCAGCTCGGTCTGGGAGGCGCCGAGCGAGCGGGCCAGAGTCGGCAGCGCGACGTTGGCCGAGGAGACGGCGGCGACGACCAGCACGAGGTTCACGCAAAGCACCGCCAGCACGATCCAGCGCTTCGGGTCGGCTTCGGCCTCGTGGCGCGGGGCGGCCGGGGCAACCACCGGGTCCGCGGCGTGCGGCTGGTCGCCCGCCAGCGCCGCGGCTGCGCGCGGCGCGACGGCGTCGTCGGGGCCGGAGATGTCGGTCACGGGCGCGTCCTGCGGTCGGCGAGCAGTCGGAGGGCGTCAACCGTGGGGGTGCGCCCGGTGTTCCCCGCACCGTGCGCCTCTCCGTGCCCTCGTACCGCGCCGTCGCACCGTGCCCTCGTACCGTGCCCTCGCACCGTGCCTTCGCACCATGCTTCCAAGCGGCGGCTGCGCCTCTCACCGCCGGCGGCGGCGGACCCGTGGGCTCGCCGGGCCGGGCCGGTAGCCTGGATCCCGCCATGAGCACCGCCGCCGATCGCACCTCCCCGTTCGCTCCTTCGGCGCCGGCCCCGTCGCCCGAGTCGCCCGGGTCGCCTTCGTCGGCGGCGTCGTCGACCGCCGAGGCCGCTCCGGTCCTCACCGTCACGGAGACCGCGCTGGCCAAGATCATCGAGCTGCGCGACCAGGAGGAGGATCCGGGTCCGCTGGCGCTGCGCGTCGAGGTCACCGGGGTCAACGGCGTCGATTACGCCTACGACCTTGCCTTCGAGGTGGTGGCCGACGTCGACGAGGGCGACGCGGTGTACCCGCAGGGCGATCTCACGGTGTGGGTCCCCGCCGCCAGCATCGAGGCCCTCGCCGGGGCAACGCTCGACCTGCCCTCGTCGGCCGGCCAACCCGGCCTGGTCCTGCGGAACCCGAACCGGCCCGACCCCTTACGGGGCGTCAAGCTCGAGCTGACCGGCGACACCGCCGAGCAGGTTCGCCAGCTGCTCGACCAGCAGATCAACCCGGCTCTCGCGGCCCACGGCGGGTACGCGTCGCTGGTCGGGGTCGAAAGCGGCGAGCCGGGTGCGGGCGACAAGGTGTTCATCACGATGGGCGGCGGCTGCCAGGGCTGCGCCATCTCCGCGATGACGCTGCGCGAGGGCATCGAGCGCTCGATCCGCGAGAACGTGCCCGATGTCGGCGAGGTCGTCGACGTCACCGATCACAACGCCGGCGAGAACCCCTTCTACAGCTGACACCGCCTGGCACCGGTTGACACTTCTGAGATCGCAGGGGCCGCGGCGCGATGCGGCTCCGAGCCCTGATCCGACGGGTCCGCCTGCTCAGCCGGCGGCGATGAGCACCACGCCGGCGAGGATGGTCAGGACCCCGGCGGCCTGCACCGGCCTGAGGCGCTCGGCGTGGAAGCGCCGGGCCAGGAGCGCCGTCACCGCCGGGTACAGCGACGCGAGCACCGCGGCGACGCTCAGCAGCGTCGTGCGGGTCGCGAGCGCGTAGAGCCCGTTGGCCGCGGCGTCCGTGCCGCCGATGAGGGCCAGCGGTGCCAGCTCCCTGCCCTTCGGCCGGGGAGCCGAGCGCAGCACCGTCGCCAGCAGTGCCGTGCTCGTGAGCGCGTTGACGACGCGCATGACCAGCAGCGTCATCACGACGCTGTGCCGCGCCCCGCCGGCCACCAGCACCAGCCCGGTTCCGAACCCCGCACCGGCCAGGCCCGCCAACAGCAGCGGGCGCAGCGGGTGGCGGTCGTCAGGGTGGACGTCGCGGCCGGGATTGGTGGCCAGCACGACGCCGACGACGGCGGCTGCGATCCCCACCGCCTGGGCGGGCGAGGGCCGGTCTCCCCGGACGAGCCCGACGACGACCGGCAGGGCGACACCGGTCGACGCGATCGGCGCCACGACGCCCATCGTCCCGTCCGCCAGCGCGGAGTAGAAGGACCCCAGCGCGACGACGCCGACGGCGCCGCTGGCGATGGCCCATGGCAGGTAGCCAGTGGCGCCCAACGAGCCCGAGGCGACGGCGATGGCGAGCAGGCCCAGCGCCGCGAGCCCCTGGGCAGCACCCATGACCGCGACCGGATGGGCGCGCCGGCTCAGCGAACCGCCGAGGAAGTCACCCGATCCCCACAGGACACTCGACAGAAGCGCCAGCACCGCACCCACGAGGCGCCCACCCTGGCACATGCCGCCAGCACCGCCATCGCCTGCGTCCGCCCGTCGTCGTCCGCCCTGACACACGCCGTCAGTCACCGGCGTCCGCCCGCCGTCGCCGGCGCAGGTTTCCTGACCATCCCGGCCAAGGGTTGGCCGGAGATGTCGGGAAACCGGGGGCGGGGCGTCAGTCCGTCAGCGCACCCGGCTGGCCGACTCGATGGCGCGCCGTATGGCGTGGACCAGCGCGGCCCCGGTATCGGCCGACGTGAACGACAGCACGCACCAGCCGGCGAGCGTCAGCTCGCGGGCCCGCGACCGATCGCGATCGAACGCCGTCCGATCGCCGTGCGCGTCCCACCCGTCGAGCTCGATCACGATCTTGAGCTCGGGATAGGCGAGGTCTGCGTAGTAGCGGTGGTTCCCCAGCGAGATTCGGTGCTGCTGCACCGGCATGGGGAGTCCGGCTGCGTGGATGGCCCGCAGAGCGCGGATCTCCAGCTCGCTCTCCGACAAGTCCCAACCCGGGAGCCGTCGAGCGAGCTCGCTCCTGACGACGGTGAGCTCGCGGCGTCCCGGCCCGGCCAGGCGGACGAGACAGGCACGCACCTCCTCGAGCCGGACGAGGCGGGCCCGCAGAAGGGTCGTGAGGGCGCGAGCGGTGCCCTCGGCGCCGAGACCACCGGCGCAGTCGACGATCGTGCGCGCCGGTGAAGTGGTGGGGATCCGCCGCCGCCGGCCGACGTCGGCCGCCCCCAGCAGCCCGGACTGGTGCGCGACAACGCCACGCAGCCGCAGGCGCACGCCCGGGGGCGTGACGACGTGGATACCTCCCGAGTGCCCGGTCGGCGCTGCACCCCACAACCGCAGCGCGCTCCAGTGCGAGGCCACGGCGTCCGGACCTCCCGCCAGGCACACGGCCAGCACGGCCTGTTCCCAGCTGGGGACGGCCCCCGCCAACGCGTACACGCCCGGTCGCTCCCGGCGCAGCCGGCCGTCGTGTGCGGCGCGGCGGATCGTGCGATCGGACCATCCGAGCGCCCGCAGCTGTGGCGACGTGAGCAGACCGTGCTGGCGATGGGCGATCGCCGACGGGGTACGGAGTTCGAGCTGCGGGGGCATCCCACCCTCTCGAGGCTCTTGATTCCCGACGATCCCGGCCAAGCGTTGACCGGAATCGTCGGCAATGCGGAGGTGGAGGGGGAAGCGCGGGCCCCGGTCAGCGGGGCGAGCGGGCGCCAAGGCCCGGGTCAGCGGGGCCGAGCCGGCGCCAAGACCCGGATCAGCGGGCCAGGCAGCGGCGCACCTCGGCTTCGACGCCGGCGGCATCGAGACCGAGGTCGGCGAGGATCTCGTCGGGGTTGCCGTGGGCGAGGTAGCGCACCGGCACGCCGAGCACGCGCACCCTCGGGTTGCGGTCCGTTCCGAGGGTCGCCTCGGCGACGGCGTCGGCCAGCATCGACCCGAAGCCGCCCTCGCGGTAGCCGTCCTCGATCGAGACCACGAGGTCGTGGGCGGCGGCCTCGGCCACGAGAGCGGGGTCGAGCGGCTTCACCACCCGCGGATCCCACACGGTGCAACCGATGCCGCCGGCGGCCAACCGCTCGGCGGCTTCCTCGGCCACGGCCAGCATCTTGCCCACGCCGACGAGGCACACGTCGCCGCCTTCGCGCACCCGGCGCGCCCTGAGCCCGTGGCCGACCTCCTCCTCGCCCACCATGCGCGCCGGCGTGCGGGGCCAGCGGATGGCGCACGGACCGGTCGTGATCTCGAGCGCATCGTGGAGCATGACCTGCAGCTCCTGGTACGACGACGGGGCGAAGATGGTCATGCCGGGGATCTTCGAGAGCAGCACCATGTCCAGCACGCCGTGGGCCGACGCGCCGTCGGGGCCGGTGATGCCGGCCCGGTCGATGCAGAACACGACGGGCTGGCCGTGCAGGCCGACGTCCAGGCTGGCCTGGTCGATCGCTCGCGTGAGGAAGGTCGAGTAGATGGCGACGACGGGCCGCAGCCCGCCCATGGCCATGCCCGCCGCCGCGGTGACCGCGTGCTGCTCGGCGATGCCCACGTCGACGAACCGCTCGGGGAAGCGCTCCTGGAACGGCAGCAGCCCGGTCGAGCCTGGCATCGCCGCCGTGATGGCTACGACCTCGGGTCGCAGCTCGGCTTCTTTCACGAGGGCCTCGGAGAACGCCTGGGTGTAGGAGCCTCGTGGCGCCGAGCCGCCCTTCGGCTCGGGACCGGTGGCCAGGTCGAAGCGTCCGGAGTCGTGCAGGCGGTTCTCGTCGTCTTCCTCGGCCGGCGGGTAGCCGCGGCCCTTCTGCGTGAGGACGTGGACGACGATGGGACCGTCGTGCTCGCTCGCGTGCACGAGCGCCCGCTCCACGCCGGCGATGTCGTGGCCGTCGAAGGGGCCGGTGTAGCGGACGCCGAGGGTCTCGAAGAACACCGGCGGCTCGAGCATCTCCCGCACGCCGGCGAGCGCGCCGGTCATGCCCCACGCCAGGTGCTGGCCCACGACGGGCACGCCTCGCACCAGCTTCTCGACCCTGTCCCGCTGGCGCGTGTAGCGGGGGTCGATGCGCAGCCGGGCGACGCTCTCGGCCAGCCGGCTGACCGTCGGCGCGTAGGAGCGGCCGTTGTCGTTCAGGATGATGATCACGTTGCGGCCGCTGTGGCCCAGGTTGTTGAGGCCCTCGTAGGCCATGCCGCCGGTCATGGAGCCGTCGCCGAGTACGGCCACGACGTGCCGGTGGGCGTCGCCGGCGCCGGTGTCGCGGGCCTGGGCGAGGCCGTGGGCGTACGAAAGGATCGTGGAGGCGTGGCTGTTCTCGACCCAGTCGTGCTCGGACTCGGCTCGGCTCGGGTAGCCGGAGAGGCCACCCCCCTGGCGCAGCGTGTCGAACCGCTGGCGGCGGCCGGTGAGGATCTTGTGCGGGTAGGCGAGGTGCCCGGTGTCCCAGAGGATGATGTCGCGAGGCGAGTCGAACACCCGGTGGACGGCCAACGTGAGCTCGACGACGCCGAGGTTCGAACCGAGATGCCCGCCGGTCTTGGACACCGCGTCCACGATGAAGGCGCGGATCTCCGCCGCCAGCTCGTCGAGCTGAGAATGGGTGAGCCCGCGCAGGTCGGCTGGCGACTCGATGGTCTCGAGGAGCATCGGGGCAACGGTACCGCCTGCCCTCGCCGAGCGACCATGCGCAGCGCGGGCTCGCCCGCGGACCGCCGCCCGCCGGGCGCAGCTCGGGCTCGCCACCCGGCTGCCCGGTGCCGCGGCGCCCGCAGGGTCGTGCCGCTCTGCGGGGCGGATCGCCGCCGGCCGCTACGGTCGCCCGGGTGAGCGGCACGTCGTCGGCGCGCGAGGCGGGCGAGCAGGTCGTGGGATCGCTGTGCCGATCGGTCGAGGGGCGCATCGCCGACCTGCTCCGGCGGGACCCCGACCGCGTGTCGGTCGCTGCGGAGCTCGGCATCGTCGACCGGAGCTGGCTCGAGCACCCCGGCGAGCACCCCATCCGCACGGCCACGTCGATCCAGGTGCTCCAACGGTTCCTCGAAAAGGTCGGCGAGCAGCGACCGTCCGCGCTGGCGTCGATCGGCACCTCCACGCTGCAGCTGCTGTCGTGGGGGGCGGATCGCTCGGCGGTCGACGGCACCGTCGACGACGTCGCCGTGGTGTTCACCGACCTCGAGGGCTTCACCCGGTTCACGGCCGACCATGGTGACGAGGCCGCGCTCGGCGCGCTGTCCGACCTCCAACGCCGTGCGGGCCCGGTCGTGCGCAGCCGCGGAGGCCGGATCGTGAAGCGCCTCGGCGACGGTCTGATGCTCTCGTTCCCGACCGCGGAGTCGGCCGTGCTCGCCGCGGTCGAGCTGCTGGGCGTCGCGCCCGAACCGCTGCGGCTGCGGGCCGGCGCCCACGTCGGGCAGGCGACGGTCACGCACGACGACGTGCTCGGCCATGTCGTCAACGTGGCGGCCCGGGTCACCGAGCAGGCCAAGGGAGGCCAGGCCCTCGTCACCACCGACGTGCGCGACTGCGTGGGCGCCCAGCTGCAGGGCATCGCCTTCGGGCGAGCCCGCCGTGCGTCCCTGCGAGGTGTCCCCGAGACGGTCCGCGTCGTGCCGGTGCGGGCCGACCCTGTGCGGGGTTCCGCGCGGTCGTGAGCGAGCGTCCCCCCCGCACCCGCCGGTGGGCGGGGACCGCTCGGCGGGCCCGCCCGGCGCCGAGCCAGGACCCGATCGCCGCGCTGGTCCAGCTGCAGCGCCGGCACATCGAACGCTCGTCCCCGTTGTACGCGGCCGTGCTCGACGCGGTCCTCGCCGACGTGGCCGCCGGTGGGGTGTGCCGCGCCCTGCTGGAACCGCACCGCGGCGACCCGTTCGGGTCGGCGCTCATCCTGCGGTTCCTCGGCGCGGCGCACCGGCTCGTGCTGAGCGGGAGCGCGCCCGATCTCGCCGCCCACTACCCCTCGGCGGGCGGTACGCCGGGCGCTCACCTCGGTACGACGTTCCTCGCCACGGTGAGCCGCGAGGCGGAGGCGATCGCGCAGGGTCTCCACGTCCCGGTGCAGACCAACGAGCCGGGGCGCTCGGCCGCGCTCCTCGGCGGCTACCTCGCGGTCGCCGGTCGCCGCCCCCGGCTGCCCCTGCGCGTCCTCGAGGTCGGTGCCAGCGCGGGCCTGAACCTGCGGTGGGACCGGTTCCGCTACGAGGCGGCTCCGAGCGCGTTCGGCCCCGCCGAGTCGCCGGTCAGGTTCGTCGAGCCCTTCGCCGGGCCGCCGCCCCACCTGCCGGCGTCGGTCGAGGTGGAGTCGCGGCGGGGGTGCGACCCCAACCCGATCGACGCCACCACCGAGCAGGGCGAGCAGCTGCTCCGGTCCTTCGTCTGGCCCGACCAGACCGACCGGCTGCTCCGGCTGGCCGCCGCCATCGAGGTCGCCCGGTCCGTGCCGGCAATCGTCGACCGGGCGAACGCTGCGACGTGGGTGGCCGAGCAGCTCGAGGAGCGACGGCCCGGGGTGGCGACGGTCGTGGTGCACTCGGTCGTCCTGCAGTACCTCGACGAACCCGAGCGTGCCCGCTTGCGCAACACGATCGTGGATGCCGGCCACCGTGCCACCGCCGACGCCCCGCTCGCATGGCTCACCATGGAACCGGCGGGCGACCACGCCGAGGTGCACCTCACCGTGTGGCCCGCGCGCGCCGGCCGGCGCCCCGGAGCGGGCAGTGGAGGCGAGGGCCGGCTCCTCGCCACGAGCGCGTACCACGGCCCGCCCGTCCGCTGGGTCGGCTGAGCCCCACTCGAACGGCTCGATCCCGCGGCGCCGGCATTGACTGCCTCGGCTACGAAGCGAACGCGGTGTCCGGCGTCTGCTCCCGGTCCCCGGCGCGGCCGGCGCGTCGGGCGAGGCGACGATCCGTCCAGGCCGCCAGCCAGGAGCCGAGCAACCAGGCCACGCCCAGCGTCACGAGTCCGCCCACCGCGTCCAACCAGTAGTGGTTGCCCGTGATGACGATGGCGAAGATGGTGGCGGCCGGGTAGAGCGCCACGAGTGCCTTGGCCCAACGCCGCCGTACGAGCGGCCACATGACGAGCAGGCTCCAGGCCGACCAACCGGTGTGCATCGACGGCATGGCCGCGTACTGGTTGGACACCTTGGCCATGGCACCCGAGTCGAACGACCACAGTCCGCCGAACTCGGCCAGCGTGTCGCGGAAGCCGTAGCCGTGGCAGTCGACGCGCTGCTCGGCCCGGCAGGCGCCGTAGCGGCCCGTGTCGCCGAGAAGCCGCGGCGGCATGAGCGAGTAGGCGGCGAAACCGATGAGCGCCACCGCGGTCATGATCGTGAGGGTGTTGCGCCAGGTGGGGTACCGGTCGGGGTCGCGCCGGAACAGCCACGCCAGAGCCGCGGCCGTCACCACGAAGTGCGCGGTGCCGTAGTAGATGTTCCAGAACCGGATGCCCCCGCGGCCGGGCAGGGCCAGGTACCACCGCTGGAGCGCCGGCTCGAACCACAGCCCGAGGGCCCGCTCCGCACCGATGATGCTCTTGGCGTGGGAGAAGGCGATGCGAGCCGCCTGCCCGGGCGGTCCGCCGGCCGAGCCGAACGAGTTCCGCACCGCCGAGTAGGCGAGGTAGAAGACGAGCACGTACAGCACCTCGCGCCACCAACGGAGGTGACGGCCCGCCGCCGTGCGGGCGCGGGACGGGCCGGGACGGCGGCCCCGGCGCGGTGGCGCGGGCGGCCGGGGGCCGAGCGGCGACTCCGCCGGCGGGCCGGGCGCGACGGAGTCGGCCACGCGACCGGGCTCACTCACGCGAGCACCCGGCGAGTCCGGCCGCCGACGGCGAAGGCCGGTGCGCCGAGCAGGCTGACCACGAGGTTCAGCAGGTACAGCAGCAACCCGAGGGCGATGGCCTGCTCGGTGGCGACCCCCAGCGGGCGCAGGAAGAGGGCGAAGAGGAACTCGCGCACGCCCACACCCGAGATGCTGATGGGCAGCACCTGCGCGATCAGGACGGCCGGGAGGAAGGCGCAGAGCGCGGTGGGGCCCGCAGGGCGGATGTCGATGGCTCTGGCCGCCATCACGGCCGCGCCCACCAGCACCAGCTGGTAGGCGAAGCCGGCGCCGAGCACGCCGAGGATCTGGGACGGCTGCCGCCGCAGCCGGTTGAGTCCCAGTGCGATGGCGGCGAGGAAGCGCCGCCAGCCGGTCTCGTGCATCACGTCCTCGGAGTGGTGGCGGGCCATGGCCCACAGCACGGCGCCGAGGAGCACGATCGGGGCCGCGGCCACGAACAGCGCCACGCGGGTGGCGTTGCCCAGCCGGCGCAGGCCCGGGTTCACGGCGAAGCCCACGAACGTGATCACGGGGAGCACGATCCAGCCGGTCAGGCGCTCGAGGACGACCGACGCGAACGACGCGGGCGTCTCGCCGGAGTCCTTGGCCAGCCGTGAGACCCGCAGGACGTCCCCGCCGATCGTGGTCGGAAGGACGTTGGCCACGAACTGCCCGGCGAGGTAGTGGCTGAGCAGGCGCGAGTAGCCGACGTGCTGGCCCAGCGCCGCCAGCACGACCTGCCAGCGGACGGCGGACAGCAGCACTCCGGCGAGCGTGAGGGCGGCCGCTCCCGCGAGCCATCCTGCGGTCGACGCGGTGAAGTCCGGAAGATCGGGTGATGGCGAGCGGGCGAGCTTGTCGACGAGCACGGCCAGCATGGCGACGCTGACGGCGATGCGCAGTGCAAGGACCCACCGCTGCTTCGTCGTCGAGGAGCGTTCCACCACCCACCCTTGGTCCGAGCCGGCGCGGCCCGGCACCGCCGGGAGCCTACCGTCGCGGGCCGTGCAGATCGGGCCGTCCGGCCCATGCCCTGCTCACGATCGGTGGGTACGTTGCCACTCATGCAGGCGCGATGCATGCGGATCACCTTGGCCGCGGTCGTCCTCGGCGCGCTGGCCGGAAGCGGCTGCGCGCAGGGCGTCCGCTCGGTGTCGGCCATCGGAGCGTCCGAACGGAGCCAGTCACCTGGCACCGAGGTGGCATCCGGGGGGCGCGGCGGGCGCAGCGGACCCAGCGGTCCGGCCAGCACCGCGCCACCTCCGAGCACGACGCGGTCCACCATCCCCCTGACCACCTTCCCGCGGATCATCGACGAGCCGAGCCCGACCACGGCGCCTCCCGACGACCTCCCGCCGGCTCCCGGTGAGCCCGAGGCCGTCGCGCTGCTCCGCAAGGTGGGGCCGCGCCAGCAGTCCCTCACGACGTACTCGTTCACCGTGGCGCAGGAGGTCAGCCTGGGCGGCGCACCTCGAGCCATGCTCAGCAAGTCGACCGGTGAGACCGACGTGGCGCGGCGGCTGAGCAAGTTGGACATCAGCATCGTCGGCGCCGGCCAGCGGCGGACCATCAGCATGGTTCGCGTGGAAGGTGGCACCTGGACAACGGGCATCCCGACCTCCGACTCGCGTCCCTGGGTCAGGTGCGAGGTGCCGCCAGTAGTGGTGAGTGACGCCAGCGGGTTCGTCGGTGTCCTGGCGCTGCCGAACGTCGGCGCTGCGCTGAAAGGCACGGAAGTCCTGCAGGGCGTGCGCACAACCCGGATCACCGGCCGGACGACGCTGGGCCGTGCGGTCGAGGCCATCCCCGAGACGGTGGCGGGCTACCTGCGCAGGGCCATGCAATCCCTCCCCGACGGCGGTTCATCGCCGTTCAGCTTCCAGGCGTGGGTGGACGACACGGGTCTGCTGCGGCGGTTGAGGTACTCGTTCTCCATCGCCGGCGCGTCGCTGAGCTCGACCTACGAGGCGTTCGACTTCGGCAAACCGGTCTCCGTCTCCCCGCCGCCGCCGGACCAGGTGTCCGCCGACCCGTGCCCGGGCGGCGGGGGCGGGCTCGGCCTGCCTCCCGGCATCCCCGGCTGAGGGCACGAGCACAGGGCCTCGTACCGCACTAGAAACCGCGCCGTGGACGAGCGCACGATACGGGTCGGGGATCTCGAGTTGGTCGTGGCCGAGGCCGGGGTGGGCGGTGCGCCGCTCATGCTCCTCCACGGGTTCACCGGCGGGAAGGACGACTTCGGAGACTTCCTCGACCGCTTCGGGGACAGCGGCTGGCACGCCGTCGCCCCGGACCAGCGTGGTCACGGCGCCAGCACCAAGCCGGCGGACGAGGCCGCGTACTCGCTCGAGCTCTTCGCCGGCGATGCGCTCGCCCTCGCCGACGAGCTGGGGTGGCCCCGCTTCGCGCTGCTCGGCCATTCGATGGGGGGCATGGTCGCCCAGCAGATCGCACTCCAGGCGGCCGAGCGGCTCGACGCGCTGATCCTCATGGACACGGCTCATCGCTCCGTCGAGCTCCCCGCCGACATGGTGGAGGCCGCGGTCGGCATCGTGCGGACGTCGGGCGTCGCCCGCCTCCTCGCCATCATGAAGGAGCGGGGCAGTGCGCTGACCACCCCCGCCGACATCCGGGTCCGGGCCGAGCGGCCCGGCTACGTGGAGCTCGGAGAGCGCAAGCTGCTCGCCTCGTCGCCGGCCATGTACGCCTCGATGGCGACGGTGCTGGTGGCCCAGCAGGACCGTCTCAGCGGACTGCGCGACGTCGACGTGCCCAGCCTCGTGGTCGTCGGCGAGCAGGACGCCCCGTTCCTGGCGGACAGCGAGCGGATGGCAGAGGCACTGCCGGACGGCCGCCTGGTGGTCATCGCCGACGCCGGCCACAGCCCGCAGTTCGAGGCGCCGGAGGCATGGTGGTCCGCCGTGTCGGGCTTCCTCGACGGCGTGCGGGGCGCGGCCGCGGCCTGAGCCGGCATCGAGGGGCAGCGAGTGGGCAGCGAGGCGCAGTGGCGGTCCGCGTGCCCGGAGTTCTGCGTGCCGGAGTTCGGCGCGGCCGTCGCTGTCGACGCGGCCGGAAGCTCAGCGGGCCTTGTCGAGGAAGCGCTCCCGGTCGACCACGACCCTCGTCACGCGCCCTGCCGCCACGAGGCTGCAGGCGTCATGCACGCGCACGGTGAACGTGACCCGGCGGCCCTCGACCTCGTCGACGACCGCGTCGGCTACGACCCGACCGCCCACGGACGTCGGCGCGAGGTGGTCGAGCTGCACGCGCATCCCGACCGACGTGTACCCGTCGCCCAGGTGGCCGGCCAGTGCCGCCACCGCCGCCTGTTCGCAGAGGGCGACCACCCGCGGCGTGCCGAGGACCGGCACGTCGCCCGAGCCGAACGCGACGGCGGTGTCCGCGTCGCCGACGTCCAGCTCGACCCGCGCCGTCAGCCCCGGCTCGACGTGCATGGCCGGCCACACTACGAGTGCCCCCGGCGATGCTCCCAACCGGGCGCCGGGCCGCGAGGCGAGAACCCGCCCGCCGGTCGGTACGCTCCGCACCTCCTGCACCCGATTCGGAGGCCCGCATGATCGACGAGGACGTGATCGGCCGCGTGCTCGGCACCGCGTTGCGTACCGGCGCCGACTTCGCCGAGGTCTTCGCCGAGGACAAGCGCACCTCGTCGGCCGTGCTCGACGACGGTCGCATCGAGGAGCTGTCGTCCGGCCGCGATCGAGGCGCCGGCATCCGCGTGGTCGCCGGCGAGACGACCGGCTACGCCCACACCGCCGACCTGTCCGAGGCGGGGTTGCGCTCGGCGGCCGAGGCGGCTGCGGCCGCAGCTCGCGGCGGTGGCGGCGGAACCCGGACGGTCGAGCTCACTCGCCGGCCCACGACGAACCCGAACGTCGTGGCCATCGACCCGGCCACGGTCCCCAAGGCCCGCAAGGTCGACCTGCTGCGCCGGGCCGACGAGGCGGCCCGGGCCCGCGCCGGTTCGATCAGGCAGGTGTCGGCTCGCTACGGCGACAGCCGCCGCCGGATCCTGGTCGCCAACTCCGACGGTCTGGTCGCCGCCGACGACCAGACGCGCACGATGTTCAGCGTGGCCGTCGTGGCCGCCGGTGACACGGGCATGCAGACCGGCCGCCAGAGCGTCGGCCGCACGATCGGCTTCGAGATGTTCGATGCGAACGACGTCGAGGCCGTCGCCCGGAGCGCGGCCGACCGCGCCGTGACGAAGCTGCGCGCCCGCCCCGCGCCCTCCGGCGAGATGCCCGTCGTCATCGGTCCGGGCGGCGGCGGTGTGCTCTTCCACGAGGCGTGCGGGCACGGCCTCGAAGCCGACCTCGTGGCCAAGAGCGCCTCGGTGTACAAGGGGCGGCAGGGCGAGCGGGTGGCGTCGCCCCTCGTGACGCTCGTGGACGACGGCACGATCGCCGAGGAGTGGGGTGCGTTCGGCATCGACGACGAGGGCACGCCCGCGCAGCGCAACGTCCTGATCCGTGACGGCGTGCTCGCCGACTACATGTGGGACTTCCTGCGGGCCCGCAAGGAGGGCCGGGCCCGGTCGGGCAACGGCCGGCGCCAGTCGTACCAGCACCTCCCGATGGTGCGGATGACCAACACCGTGATCCTCCCCGGCGACGACCGGCCCGAGGACATCATCGCCGGCACCGAGTCGGGCATCTACGTGGCCCAGCTCGGCGGCGGTTCGGTCAACACGGCCACGGGCGACTTCGTGTTCGGCATGTGGGAGGCGTACCTGATCGAGAACGGCGAGATCACCGACCCGATCCGTGAGAGCAACCTCGTGGGCAACGGTCCCAAGGTGCTGCTCGACGTCGACGCGGTGGGGGACGACTTCGCCATGGGCTCGCCGGGCACGTGCGGCAAGGACGGCCAGGGCGTGCCCGTCGGCGACGGCGTGCCGACGCTGCGGGTGCGGTCGATGACCGTCGGCGGCACGGCCGCCTGATGGCCGCCGGAGGAGATCTCACCGACCTCGCCGACCGCATCATCGCCCGGGCCAAGGACGGCGAGCAGGTCGAGGTGGTGGTGGGCCGATCCCGCCACACCGAGGTCCGCGCCTACGAGGGCGAGGTGGAGTCGCTCACCGCCGCGGAGAACCAGGGCGCGGGAGTGCGTGTCGTGTCCGGGGACCGGCAGGGATTCGCCTACGCCGGCAGCCTCGACGACGACGTCCTCGGCGAGCTGCTCGACGAGGCCCGCGACAACGCGGAGTTCGCGACCCCCGACGAGTGGGTCGGGCTGGCCGAACCCGACGGCGTGCCGGTCCCCGACCTCGACCTGTACCGGCCGTCGCTGCTCGACGTGCCGACCGGGCGCAAGGTGGACCTGGCGCTGGAGCTCGAGCGGGCCGTGCGGGGCCGGGACCGCCGGATCACCGGTGTCGAGTCGGCCGAGTTCGTCGACGGCTCGGGCGAGCGCTGCGTGGTGACCACGACCGGCATCCGCTCGGAGAGCCGCTCCACCTCCTGCTACCTCAGCGCCTCGTGCCTGGCCACCGCCGGCGACGAGACCCAGACCGGGTTCGGCTTCTCGGTCGGCCGGGAGCTCGACGACCTCGACCTCGACGAAGCGGCCGCCGACGCCGCCCACCGCGCCACCCGGCTGCTCGGATCGGTGAAGCCCGCGTCCGGTCGGGTCACCGTGGTCCTCGACCCGTTCGTCACCGCGCAGCTCCTCGGCGTCATCGGCGGGACGCTGTCGGGCTCCGCGGTGGTGAAGGGCCGTTCGCCGTTCGCCGAGCGTCTCGGCGAAGACGTGGCCTCCGCTCTCGTCACGCTGGTCGACGATCCCACCAACCCTTCCGCCTACACCGCCGCGCGGGCGGACGGCGAGGGGTTGGCCAGCCGGCGCAACCCGCTGATCGAGCGGGGCGTCCTGCGCCAGTTCGTGCACGACTCGTCCACCGCGCGCCGGTCGGGCACCCGCTCCACCGGCAACGCGGTGCGGGGCGGCTTCGCGTCGACGCCGTCCGCGGGGTGCCGTGCCCTGTCGCTCGAGCCCGGCGTCGACGACCAGCCGGCGCTCCTGCGAGCCGTGGGTGAGGGCGTGCTGGTGTCGTCCGTGATCGGGCTGCACTCCGGCGTCAACCCGGTCAGCGGCGACTTCTCCACCGGAGCCGAGGGGCTGCGCATCCAACGCGGCGAGCTCGGCCAACCCCTACGGGAGTTCACCGTCGCCTCCACCCTGCAACGCATGCTCCACGACGTCGAGGCGGTGGGATCGGACGTCGAGTGGCTGCCCATGAGCGCGGCCGGCGTCAGCCTCGTGATCCGCGACGTGACCGTGTCGGGTTCGTGATGGACCTCGTGCGCGCAGTCGTCCTCGGCGTCGTGCAGGGCCTCACGGAGTTCCTCCCGATCTCCAGCACCGCGCACCTCCGGATCGTCCCCGCGCTGCTCGGTTGGGACGATCCCGGCGCGGCCTTCACCGCAGTGGTGCAGCTCGGCACCATGGCCGCGGTGGTGCTGTTCTTCTGGCGCGACCTGTGGCGCATCGTGGTGGCGTGGCTCCGCTCGCTCCGCACCCCCGAGCTGCGCCGGGACGCCGATGCCCGCATGGGGTGGTACCTGATCGTGGCCACGATCCCGATCGCCGTGTTCGGCTTCGTGTTCCGGGACCAGATCAAGACCGGGGCGCGCGACCTGCGGATCATCGGCACGACGTTGATCCTCGGCGGCGTGTTCCTCCTCGCCGCCGAGCGGGCGGGCCGACGCCGCAAGGACCTGGATCGCCTCGACGCCCGCGATGGCGTCGGCATCGGCCTGGCGCAGTCCCTCGCGCTCGTCCCCGGTGTGTCGCGCTCGGGTTCGACGATCGGCGCCGGCCTCTTCTTCGGCTACACGCGCGAGGCGGCCGCCCGGTTCTCGTTCCTGCTCTCCATCCCGGCCGTCGTGCTGTCGGGGCTCTTCGAGCTGAAGGACATCGGGGGCGGCGGCAGCTACGGCGCCGTGCCCACCGCAGCGGGCACGCTGCTCGCCTTCGTCGTCGGCTATGCCTCCATCGCCTGGCTGCTGCGGTTCCTCGTGCGCCACTCGACGGCCGTGTTCGTCGGCTACCGCATCGCGGTCGGGCTGCTGGTGCTCGGTCTCGTGGCTGGCGGTGCCCTCGACGCCAAGCCGGGCAAGGCGGACCGCAGCGCCGCCGGCGCCTCAGCCCGGACCGCGCAGCAGGACGGCGAGCGGGCCGCGACCCAGGGCCGCGGCCACTCCGGCCGCTGAGTCGGCCGGCACCGCCACGAGGAGCCGCTCCGCTCGGGCCTCGATGACGACCGCGGCGGCGACGAGGATGCCCTCCGTGTCGGTCGCGGCGAGGTCGACGCGGTCACCGGGCCGGGCCGGCAGCCCCGGAACGGCCAGGGGCACGACCAGCGCCCGCCACCCCGCGGGCACCAGGCCGGCCGGGCCCGCCGCCGCCGTCCGGCTCACCCGGGCGGCGACCACGACCTCGCCGGCCACGATGTCGCGCGCGGCCACCTGCCCGTCCGGTGGCGCCGCACCCAGGGCCCCGGCCGGGATCATCGCCGCCGGCCAGCGGCGTACGGCCACCCGGCCAGCGAGCGGTGACCCGGCGGGGATGGCCGCGCTCGCCACCAGGACCTCGCGTGGGACGCCCCAGCGCCGCTGCGCCCGCGCGGCCGACGTCAGCGCGGCGTTCACCGACGACCACGTGACGACGGTGGCGACACCGACCGAGGCCCACCACAGCACCGCCCGGCGCCGGCGTCGGGTCCGCCAGACCGGAGCCAGGCGCTTGGGACGCCGGACGGCGTGGGCGTCGGCCGCTCGTGGTGCGGCCGTGCGGCTGGCCGGCGTGGTGGTGGCGGTCGTGGCGGTGGGCGCCATCGCGGCCTCCCGTTCGTCTCGGTGACGGGGGCCGGCGAACCGGCGAGCCGAGGGCGTCGCCCGCGGTGCGCCCCAGCATGGCGGTGCAGCCGCGCCGCGGGCAAGGGCCAAAGGGAGTTGCGCCGGTCCATTCCGGAGCGGAGTCGGTGTCCGCGGCCCGAGGAACCGGACGTGACGCGGCGCCAGTTGCCGCGACGGCGCCGGTTGCCGCAACGGCGGCTCACTGGGCATGGAGCGGTGCCAGTTGCCGCGACGGCCCGCTCTACGAGGCTCGGCCGGCGCAGGCGGTGGTCCGGCCAGCGGCGGCGCTCCACCCGCGACCGGGGCCCGCTCAGCGTCCCGCCGGCTCGTCCGGCGGTGAGGGCGCCCAGTCGGCGTCCAGCGAGCAGCGCCATGAGAGGGGCAGGATCGGCCAACCGTCGTCGGGCCAAGCCTCGATGGCGTCGGCCGCCTCTCGCTCGACGGGTTCCCCCACGGTGAAGCGCAGGACCTCGTCCTCGCCGGTGGGCACGTCGCACCAGTCACCGGGAGCAAGCTCGCCGAGGATCACGCGGTCGGCGAGGTGGTTCGCGCACCAGTGAGCCACTCGTGTGTTCATCCGATGCCCGCAGGCACCTCGGTACGACAACCAGAGGTTCGGGGTCCGGAACGCCGCGTGCATGCCCTCGGTGTACGCGTAGGCGTCGGCATGGGGCGGGTCGTCGACGGTCGGGGTGACGTGCACCACCATCCATGCCGGACGCTGGCCGTCGTCATCGGCAGCGTCGGGAAGGTCAGGGATCTCGGACAACGCTTCCTCCTCGCGAACGGCGGCCGCTACGAGGCTCCGGACGGTGGCATGGGTGGGGGCCCGCCCAGC
The DNA here is from genome assembly GCA_016185275.1 of Actinomycetota bacterium. Taxonomy (GTDB): domain Bacteria; phylum Actinomycetota; class Acidimicrobiia; order Acidimicrobiales; family Iamiaceae; genus JACPNX01. Next base: position 54,734 of record JACPNX010000022.1, read on the forward strand.
GCGGCACAACCACAACCGGCCTCCGCCGGCACCGCCTCCAGTGCCCGCAGCAGCACCCGCCTCACCTTGGCCACGTTGGCCTCGAACGTGGCGAACACCTCGTCCTGGGTCACCGGGGCGATGCTCGGGTCGTCCTCGACGCCACTGTCGTAGTCGGTCACGAGGGCGATGGTGGTGTAGCAGAGGCCCAGCTCCCGGGCCAGCGCGGCTTCGGGCGCCTGGGTCATGTTGACGACGTCCCAGCCCTGGCGCCGGTACCACTGCGACTCCGCCCGGGTGGAGAAGCGCGGGCCCGGGATCACGACCACCGTGCCCCGCTCGTGCACCGGGACACCTTCGGCCCGCACGGCGTCGACGGCGATGCCGCGCAGCTCCGGGCAGTACGGGTCGGCGAAGGCGGCGTGGTGCACGACGGGGCCGTCGAAGTACGTCGAGCCTCGCTCTCGCGTCCGGTCCACCTGCTGGTCGCAGACGACGAAGTCGCCGGGGTGCACGTCGGGCCGCAGGGAACCGGCCGCGCACGGCGCCAGCACGCGCCGGACGCCGACGGCGTGGAGTGCCCACACGTTGGCCCGGTACGGCACCTCGTGGGCAGGGAACCGGTGCGCCTGGCCGTGGCGCGCCAGGAAGGCGATCTGGCGGTCACCCAACGACCCGAGCGCGATCGGGCCCGCCGGTGGGCCCCAGGGCGTGTCGAGCTCGACGTGGTCGACGTCGTCGAGGAACCGGTAGAACCCGGAGCCGCCGATGACGCCCAGGGCGGCCTGCTCCACGGCGGCCGGTGCGTCAGTCGCTCGAGCTCGGCGACGCGGTCGAGGCCGCCGGCGCCTTGTCGGACACCGACGAGCCCGAGGACCCCGGCGTCCCCGACGGGCCGGGGGAGCCGGGGGAGCCGGACGTCCCCGGCGAGTCGGACGACGAGCCCGGCGACGACGAGCCCGGCGCCGAGCCCGTCTCACCACTCGAGGTCGAGCTCTTCGTCGACGCGCCGTTCGTGCCGGATCGGCTGTCGTTGCGGTAGAAGCCGCTGCCCTTGAAGCTGATGCCGACGTTGCCGAACAGCTTGCGGACCGGTCCGCCGCACGACGGGCACTCGGTGAGCGGTTCGTCGGTGAACGACTGCACCGCCTCGAAGGTGTGGTCGCACTCCTTGCACCGGTACTCGTAGGTGGGCATCGAATGACCTCGTGAGGGCCTGGCGCAGCGGGGCTGCGGGCGTCGTGGCGGACCTGGCCCCCGATCGGCACGGCGGCGCCGGGCCGTTAGCACTCGGGGGCTTCGAGTGCCAAGCATACCGGCGAGCCGGCGCGGCCGACAGCCCTGTCCGGCGCCGGCCTCCTCGCCGCAGCGGGGGCTCTGCTAGGCAGGACCGCCGTGGCCGACCCCGCCCCTGCGCCCCGCCGCGTCCGCAAGGCGGTCATCCCCGCCGCCGGCCTCGGCACCCGCTTCCTCCCGGCGTCCAAGGCCATCCCCAAAGAGATGCTCCCGGTGGTCGACAAGCCCGCCATCCAGTACGTGGTGGAGGAGGCGGTGCGGGCCGGCATCGAGGACGTCCTCATCGTCACCGGCCGCTCCAAGCGGGCGCTCGAGGACCACTTCGACCGCAACCCCGAGCTCGAGGCGCTACTGGCCGCTCGGGGCAAGGAGGCCGAGCTGGCCTCGGTCGTCGGCGTGACCGGGCTCTGCTCGATCCACCTGATCCGCCAGCACGAGGCGCTCGGGCTCGGTCACGCTGTCGCGCTGGCCGAGCACCACGTCGGCGACGAGCCGTTCGCCGTCCTGCTCGCCGACGAGTTCTGGCGGCCGGACGCCGACGTGTTGCCCGGCATGATCGACGCGGTCGAGCGCACGGGGGGCTCCGTCGTCGCCTTCCTCGAGGTCGCCATGGAGGAGACCCGGCGCTACGGGTGTGCCGCCGCCGAGGCACCCGACCCGTCGCTCGGCCTGCCCGCCAACGTCGTGCGCCTCACCGGGCTCGTGGAGAAGCCGCTGCCCCGGGAGGCGCCGTCGAACCTGGCGATCATGGGCCGCTACGTGCTCCAGCCCGAGGTCTTCGAGCACCTCCACCGGATCACGCCCGGCGCCGGCGGGGAGCTGCAGCTGACCGATGCGCTGGCCTCGCTGCTCGCCGTCCAGCCCATGTTCGGCTGGACGTTCACCGAGGGCCGCTACGACACCGGCCAGCTGCTCGACTACCTGAAGGTCGTCGTCGACCTCGCCCTCGCCCGCGACGATGTGGGCGGCCCGCTGCTCGACCACCTGCGTGAGGTCGTCGGCCGGCACACGGTCCCTCCGTCGGGTGCGGGGTAGGGCCGCACGGTGATCCCGCTCGAGGAGGCTCGGGCCCACGTTCTCGCCCACTGCCCCGCGCTGGCGTCGCGGGCGGTGGCACTCGCCGAGGCGGTCGGCTGCGTGAGCGCGGCGCCGGTGATCGCCGGGCTCGCGGTGCCGGCCTTCCGCAACGCCGCGGTGGACGGCTTCGCGGTGCGGGCGGCCGACGTCGCCACGGCTGCCGAAGCGAACCCGGCCCGCCTTCGGGTGGTCGCCACCGTCGCGGCCGGAGCCACCTTCACCGGGTCGCTCGGCGCCGGCGAAACGGTGCGCATCATGACGGGCGCTCCCGTCCCCGACGGCGCCGACGCCGTCGTCATGGTCGAGCGGTCACGCTCCTCGGGTCCCGACCACGTCGAGCTCACCGCCCGGGCCGCGCCCCACGACGGCGTCCGTGACGCAGGCGACGACATCCGCGCCGGCGACACTGTCGTGCCCGCGGGCACCGTCCTCACCGCCGCCCACCTCGGCGTGCTCGCGAGCATCGGGCGCGCCGACGTCGACGTCGTGCCGCGACCGGTCGTCGGCGTGCTCTCCACGGGCGACGAGCTCGTCGCGCCGGGCCAGTTCCTGCGGCCGGGCCAGATCCACGACTCGAACCGCGCCGTGCTGGCGGCCCTGCTCGCCTCGACCGGCTGCACGGTCGTCGATCTCGGTCTGATCCGCGACGACGAGGAGGCGGTGGCGACGGCCCTCACCGAAGGAGCGGCGCGATGCGACGCGCTGGTCTCGTCTGGCGGCGTCAGCATGGGCGACTTCGACGTCATCAAGCTCGTGCTCGACAAGGTGGCCGACATGCGCTGGATGCAGATCGCGATGCGCCCCGCGAAACCGTTCGCGTTCGGGGTGCTCACCTCGCCGTCGCGAGCCGTGCCCGTGTTCGGCCTACCGGGCAACCCCGTGTCGTCGCTCGTCTCGTTCGAGCTGCTCGCCCGTCCGGGCCTGCGTCGGATGGCCGGCCACGAGCGGCTCGACCGGCCCCGGGTGCGGGCCGTGCTCGAGGCGGCCCTCCCGCGCCGGGTGGACGGCAAGTTGCACCTGCCGCGGGTCTCGGTGCGCTTCGACGGGACTGCGTTCCGGGCCGCGCCCGTCAGCGCCCAAGGCTCCCACCAGATGGCCGCCACGGCGGGCGCCAACGCCCTCGCCCTCCTGCCCGACGGGGACGGCCTCCTCGCTGGTGAGGAGGTCGAGGTGCTGCTGCTCGATGCCGACAGCGCCCTCGGCGGTTCGTGACGCCACGCCCGTAGGCTGGCCGCCGTGACCCCCGAGCCGTTGGTCGATTCGTTCGGGCGCGTCCATCGCGACCTGCGCATCTCGATCACCGACCGCTGCAACTTCCGGTGCACCTACTGCATGCCCGCCGAGGGCATGACCTGGCTGCCCCGCTCCGAGGTGCTCGCCTTCGAAGAGCTCACACGGATCGCCCGCATCTGCGTCGACCGCTTCGGGATCGACTCGATCCGGCTGACCGGCGGCGAGCCGACGGTCCGGGCGCACCTGCCCGTACTCGTGGCCCAGCTCGCGGCGCTCGGCGTCGACCTCGCGCTGACCACGAACGGTGCCACCCTGCGGGCCTCCGTCGCGGACCTGGCCGCCGCGGGGCTGCGTCGCGTCAACGTCTCGCTCGACTCGCTCCGGCCGGAACGGTTCGCCGCGCTGACGCGGCGCGACGCCCTCCCCGCGGTGCTCGACGGGATCGACGCCGCGGTGGAGGCGGGCCTCGGCCCGGTGAAGGTGAACGTCGTGCTCGTGCGGGGCGTCAACGACGACGAGGTGGTGGACCTGGCCCGGTTCGGTCGCGACAAGGGCGTCACCATCAGGTTCATCGAGTTCATGCCTCTGGACGCGGACCGGCGATGGGACCGCTCGGCGGTCGTGCCCGCCGAGGAGATCGTCGCCGCCATCGACGCCGCCTTCCCGGTCGAGCCGGTGACGCGGGCCTCCGAGCCGGCCGAGCGCTGGCGCTACGTCGACGGAGCCGGCGAGGTGGGCGTCATCCCGTCGGTCACCCGACCGTTCTGCGCATCGTGTGACCGCATCCGGCTGACGGCCGAGGGCCGCCTGCGAAGCTGCCTGTTCGCAACCGACGAGACCGATCTCCGCAGCCTGCTGCGATCGGGTGCCAGCGACGACGCCGTCGCCGCTGCGGTGGCTCGCACCGTCGCCGGCAAGTGGGCAGGGCACGGCATCGGCTCGGCCACCTTCGTGGCCCCGCCCCGGTCGATGTCCCAGATCGGCGGGTAGCGCCCGGGCGCTGGTGGCCGGGCCTCCGGGCCCTCCACGGCCACGGGCGTACACTTGCGCCATGCCCGATCGCGGCCTGACCCACCTCGACCCCCTCGGCCGCGCTCGCATGGTCGACGTGACCCCCAAGGACCCCACGCACCGGCGGGCGGTGGCCCGTGGCCGCGTCCACATGCAGCCCGAGACCACGTCGCTCGTGGCCCGGGGCGGGATCGGCAAGGGGGACGTGCTGGCCGTGGCCCGGGTCGCCGGGATCCAGGCGGCCAAGCGCACGCCGGACCTGATCCCCCTCTGCCACCCGCTGCTGGTGGGCGCCGTGCTGGTCAACTTCCGCATCGAGGATTCCTACGTCGAGGTCGAGGCGCACGTGGACACGGTCGATCGCACCGGCGTGGAGATGGAGGCCTTGACGGCCTGCGCCGTCGCCTGCCTGACCATCTACGACATGTGCAAGTCGGCTGACCGGTCGATGGTCATCGGCGACGTGGCGCTGTGGGAGAAGACCGGGGGACGGTCGGGCGCCTACCGCCGGCCGGCGTCGTCGGTCGCCGACGACGGGTTCGACGCCATCCTCGACGCCGCGCTGGACGGACCAGGTTCGCTGTCCGTCGGCCGGAACGGCGACCCGAACGACGAATCCGAGCGCCCTTAGCGCCGTGCGGCGCGCCGACCGTGAGAAGCGGGCGGGTCGCTGGCAGCGGGGTGGAGTGCCGTAGTAGAACCGCAACATCCGCTGGTACCGGGGTCCCGCAGCGTTGCGTGGCTTCGTTCTTGTCGTGACCATCCCCCCACCGACGTGACGGGACGGTTACGGTGCCCCTCGACGACGAAAGCAGGCCCGGAGCGTGACCGTGTTGCTCGTGATCCTCGGCGTGGCGTGGACTGCGGTCCTCCTTCCCCCGTACCTCCGTCGGCGTAACGAGACGGCCGACTCGATCACGTCGTTCCAGACGCACCTCTCCACGCTGAGGCGTGCCGGACCCGGTCGCATGGCCCCGATGGCTCGGCCGTTCCCGTCGACGATCCCCCGACCGACCGTTGCCGCTCCGATGGCTTCGCCGACGGCTCGGGCCGCGGCCCGCCGGCGCCGGCGCACCGTCCTCGTCACCCTGGCGGGCGCCGCCGCCTTCACGTTGCTGATCGCGGTGGCCTTCGGCGGCCGGATCTGGGTCGCCCAGGCGGTCCTCGACGCCATCCTCGTGGGCTACGCCTACCTGCTCGTGCAGCTGCGCAAGGCCGCCGCGGAGCGGGCCGTCAAGGTCCGGTACCTGCCCACCGGCCCGGCCATCGCCGAGCCCACACCGGCGTTCGCCCTTCGCCGCGTCGCCCGCTGACCGGGCCGGCCCCGCGGCAACGGTCGAGTGCACGCGGCACGGCCCCGAGGCTGCAACCCCGGGGCCGTGCGCTGGTGGTGTGATGAGGGGCCGGGCGAGTGGGGGTCAGCAGGCGTTGAGGAACACCTGGACCACGTAGACGCGGGTGCCGGTCCAGGCGACGCCTGTGCCGACCTTGTCGTATGACGTGTTCAGGATGTTGGCCCGGTGCGGCGCCGAGTTCATGTAGGCCTTCTCGACCGCGGAGACGCTCGGGCCGTAGCCGACGTTCTCGCCGATGGCGCGCCAGCAGCCGGTGATGCCGGCGGTCAGCGTCGAGTGCTTGAGGACGTTCGTCTTGGCCAGGTACTGGGCCCAGTTCTGGGCCTTGTCACCGAGCATCTGGCTGTCGCCGAGACTGCCCAGGCGGTTGGCGTTGCGGTCCCGGTTCAGCAGGTCGAAGGCGGTCTGCTGGTCGGCCGACATGCAGGCCGACAGGGCGAAGGACAGCGCCACGAGGACGAGCGCTGGCTTGGCGAGGCGGGGGAGGGACAGCCGAGTCATGTCACTCTCGTCGGTCGCAAAGTCACGGACTGTGAGACGTTCGGCACGGATTTCGGCACGGGTTTCGGCACGGATTCCGGCGCTGGTCCGACGCCGTTCGGCCCGGAGAACGGGGCGGCCGCGACCGTTGTGCGGGCCGAAGCCCGACTCGTGGCTCGGCGACGGACATGGCTCCCGCTCTGCGGGCTCCATCGCAGGGCCGGCTCCCGACCTCGCCCGCGGTATGCTCCTCGCTCCCCCGGGGGTGTAGCTCAGCTGGCTAGAGCGCTTCGGTCGCATCGAAGAGGCCGTGGGTTCGAATCCCATCACCTCCACCGCGGCGGACCAGGGCGAACGCCCTTCCGCAGCCGGTCGGACGACCGCTCGAGACGGCGCTAGGCACGCCGGGGTTGCCAACCCCCGGGCGTTCCCCGACCATGCGTGATGCCGTTGTCAGCGGCACGGCCGGGCGTGAGGAGCGTGCGCGTGGACATCGAAGAGCTCGCCACCCGCTCGTCGGCGTCCCGCTCCGAGGTGGATCGCTGGGTCGAGCTCGGCCTCGTCACCGCGGCCGACGGCGGGTTCGACCACGAGGCCCTCGAGCGCGCCCGGCTGCTGCGAGCGGCGAGCGCGCGCGGGATCACCCCCGAGTCCGTGGCGGAGGGCTCCGAGAACCAGCACGCGCTGATCGCCCGCTTCGTAGAGGAGAGCGTCGGTACCGGTCCTGCGCCTTGGACGATGGAGGAGGCGGCGAGCCGAGCCGGTCTCGACCTTGCGCTGGCGAAGCGGCTGCTCGCGGCCGCAGGCGTCGACGAGGACGAAGCGGACGACGATGACATCGCCGCCATGAGAGCCGTGCGCGCGGCGCTCGATGCCGGCATGCCCGAGACGGCGGTGCTCCAGCTCGTCCGGGTGCTCGCAGATTCGCTCGGGCGTGTCGCCGAGGCCGAGGTGCGGCTGTTCCACTTCTACGTCCACGAGCGCTTGCGCCAGGAAGGCGCCGGCCCCGAGGAGCTGCTCGCCGTCGAAACGGCGGGCAGCGACGAGCTGCGGGCACTCGTCGAGCCGAGCGTCCTGTACTTCCACCGCAAGGCGTGGAGACGCGCAATGCGCGAAGACGTGCTGGTGCACCTCGCCGAGGAGGTGGCCGACGATGGACCGCTCGGCCGGCTCTCGGTGACCGTCCTCTTCGTCGACCTGGCCAGCTTCACGTCCATGACGGAGGCGATGGGCGACGAGGTAGCCGCCGATGTGGTCGATCGCTTCTCAGCGCTGGTGCGAGTGGAGGCGGCCCGGTGCGACGGCCGCGTGCTCAAGCAGATCGGCGACGAGTTCATGCTGGTCTTCCCGGGCGCGGCCGGCGCCGTGCGCTGTGCCATCGGCGTCGCGGCAGCCGCCGCGGCCGAGGCCCACTTCCCGGCCCTGCGGATGGGCGCGCATACGGGTACGGCCCTGTACCGCGAGGCCGACTACGTCGGGGCGACCATCAACGTCGCCGCCCGCGTGGCCGGCGAGGCGAGGCGAGGCGAGCTGATCGTGTCTCGCGAGGTCCGGGACGACGCCGCCGCTGCCGAACCGGACGTCGAGTGGGTCACGCTCGGCCGGCGCGTGCTCAAGGGCGTCGCTTCCCCCGTGGAGCTGTTCCTGGCGGAGCTGCCGGGGTCGCAGGACCGCTTCGTGGACCCTGTGTGCGGGATGGAGCTCGAAGGGAGCACCGACGTCACCCGGGTCTGGAACGGCGAGGAGCTCGTGTTCTGCTCGTCGCGTTGTCGGGCGATCTTCGACGCCGACCCCGCTCGCTACGTCTGCTGACCCCTGGGCTGGCCGCAATATTGACCCGTGGGTCAAGATGGCGGGCAGGGCCGGCGCAGGGGTGCGCCGGGCCGTTCCGGCGAATCGCCAGGGGAGCAGCGCGACGATGACGGTCACCGAAGGTACGACCCGCCCGGACGGCGGAACGATCGACAAGGAGGCGCTCCGGCGCAAGTACGCCGAGGAGCGCGCCAAGCGGCTCCGGCCCGACGGCAACGACCAGTACATCCGCCTCACCGGTGATCTCGTCCACTACCTCGACGATCCGTACACGCCGGTCGCCCCACGGGCGCCGAAGACCGATCACGTGACGGTCGCATTCATCGGCGGTGGCTTCGCCGGACTGGTCACCGGTGCCCGGTTGAAGGAAGCCGGCGTCGACGATGTCCGGATCATCGACAAGGCGGGCGACTTCGGCGGGACGTGGTACTGGAACCGGTACCCCGGCGCGCAGTGCGACACGGCGTCGTTCGTCTACATGCCGCTGCTCGAAGAGACGGGTCACATGCCGTCCGAGAAGTACGCGCACGCGCCCGAGATCCTCGAGCACTGCCGGCGGATCGGCCGGCACTTCGGCCTGTACGACGACGCCCTGTTCCACACCGAGGTCACGGACCTCGTCTGGGACGCCGGCATGTCGCGCTGGATCGTGTGCACCAACCGAGGTGACGAGTTCACGGCCCAGTTCGTGGCCATGGGCACCGGGCCGCTGCACGTGCCGAAGCTGCCCGGCATCCCAGGCATCGAGTCGTTCGCCGGGCACTCGTTCCACACCAGCCGCTGGGACTACGACTACACCGGCGGCGACCCGAACGGCGCGCCCATGGAGAAGCTGGCCGACAAGCGCGTGGCCGTGATCGGGACCGGCGCGACGGCGGTGCAGTGCGTCCCCCACCTCGCGCGCGCCGCTCGGGAGCTCTACGTCTTCCAGCGCACGCCCTCGTCGGTGGACGTGCGCGACAACCGGCCGACCGACCCGGACTGGTTCGCCCAGATCGCCGAGCCCGGCTGGCAGCAGCGCTGGCTCGAGAACTTCACCGCCAACCAGACCGGCGGCATGCCGGAGGAGGACCTGGTGATGGACGGCTGGACCGACCTGGCCCGGCGCATCCGGGACAGGATCCGCAGCCTCCCGCCGGAAGACGTGACGCTCGACAAGATGATCGAGGCGTTCGAGGACTCCGACTTCGAGAAGATGGAGGAGATCCGCGCCCGGGTCGACGCCACGGTGGAAGACGCCGACACCGCGCAGAAGCTCAAGGCCTGGTATCGCCAGCTCTGCAAGCGGCCGTGCTTCCACGACGAGTACCTGCAGGCCTACAACGAACCGGGCACCCACCTCGTCGACACCGACGGCAAGGGCGTGGAGCGGATCACCGAGGGCGGCGTGGTGGCCAACGGCGTCGAGTACGAGGTGGACTGCGTCATCTACGCCTCGGGCTTCGAGGTGGGCACCGAGTACACGCGGCGCGCCGGCTTCGACCTGACCGGCCGCGGGGGCCGCAAGCTCTCCGAGCACTGGGCGCAGGGCATGCGGAGCCTGCACGGCATCCACGTGCACGGCTTTCCCAACGCCTTCCTCGTCCAGCCGACGCAGGGGGCGAACCTCATCTCGAACGTCCCGCACAACCTGACGGAGTCGGGCCGCACCATCGCGGCGGTGGTGCGGCACGTCCTCGATTCCGGTCGTGACGAGGTCGAGGTGACGGCCGAAGCCGAGCAGGCCTGGATCGACCTGTTGCTGTCGGGCACGCCCCGCATGCTGGGAGCGCCGGACTGCACGCCCGGCTACTACAACAACGAGGGCCGCGATCCCGGGCCCGCGGCCCGGCTCAACGTCGGCCATCCGCAGGGTGCGATGGCGTTCTTCCGGTACCTCGACGAATGGCGCGAGTCGGGCCGGTTCGAGGGCCTCGAGCTGCGCTGACTCGGCGGCCGCCAGACCGTCACGAGGCGGGAGCGGCGCGCCGGACGAAGGACGCGAACACGACGATGTTGTCGCGATAGCTGTGGGCCGCCGGGTCGAAGCTGCCGCCGCACGTGATCAGACGCAGGGCGGGCTGCGTCGTGTCGCCGTAGACGGTCCCGGTCGGGAACGCGGCCTTGGGGTACTGGCGGACCGCGTCGACGCGGAACGTCGACACCGTGCCACCGGTCAGCGCCACGTCGACCAGATCGCCCGGTCGGAGCGCGCCGAGCCGGTAGAACACCGACGGCCCGTTGGCCTTCGAGTCGACGTGGCCCTCGATGATCGAGGGACCGATCGCGCCCGGCCGTGGCGAGTACCGGTACCACGCCGCCTTGTCGTAGTCCGCACCCTTGGGCGTCTCGATCGTGCCGTCGGGATTGAGACCCACCTCGACGACCGGTGACCGCACGCCGATCGCCGGGATGGTGACCTCCACCGGCCGCCCCGGCCCCGGCGTGGTGTCGGCGGGGGGCGAGAACACCTCGCGTGCCGTCGCCTTCTGATGCGAGGTCGAGACCGACGGTCGTGCGGGCGGGGCGGGGATACGACCGGCCGCCGAGGCGGCAGGCTGCGGCGCGCGGCCCTGGTTCGAAGCGGCATGGCCGATGAGGGCGATGCCGGCGACGAAGGCCACCGCCGCCACCACCGCCCACACGCGGGCGCGTCTCGGGCGATGGCGGTCGGCGGATTCGTCCATGAGGTGAACCTCGGGTCCGGAGGTGGATCGTCGGGGCGGGCCGTCAGGCGGTCCGGGCGGCGCGCTTGCGCAGACCGAGTGCGATCGCGGCTGCGGCCACCAGGCCACCGCCGGCGACGAACGTGCCGACCTCACGGGTGCCCGATGTGGAGCCGCCGCCGGTCTGCGGGGCGCCCGAAGGCATCTGGCCCATCTGCGTCGAGGCCACCAGCGTGCCGCAGAGGGCAGGTGAGGTGGCTGCCAGCGGCAGAGCCGGGACGAGATCGCTCGGGGACAGGCCGGCCTTGGGGAGCTTGGCCGGGTCGAGTCCGTGGACGACCACGACGCCCTTGCCGGAGGTCACCGCAGCCAGGGACTTCGCGTCGAGCGTGATCGTGCGCGAGTAGCTGAACGTGCTCCCGGTCGGAGCCACGTTGAGCGACAAGCCGGCAGCCGCGCTCGTGTCCCCGCTCGTGGTGAGCGACGTTCCGATCGGACCGTAGGAGGGTCCGCCCTCGGTGGTGCTGAGCACGCCGTCGTTGTTGGCGTCGGCGGCGGTGGTGGGGCACACGCCCTGACCGTCGATGTGGATGTGCTGCACGTGCGGGTACGGCCCTCCCTTGAGCGACGCCGGCAGCGTGGAGGCCAGCCCCGAGACGGTCTCGGTGATCGTCGCCTGGTCGCCGTTGAGCGTCAGCGTGGCGGTACCGGAGCCGCCTGACCCGTTGAGCGCCTGCAGCTCGGCCCGGTAGGTGCTGGCACCGGACGACTGGGCCGACGCGGGTGCCGCGACCATCAACGCTCCGGAGGCGGCGACAGCGGCCGACGCGAGCAGTTGCTTCGTGGTGGTTCTCATGTCGAGTTCCTCTCCGAGCCGCCGAGCGGCCCGCGGTGGGGGGGTGTGCCGAAGCTCGGCGACTACACGAGGACGTTCGAAGCCCGAGGGCGTCGCGGATGAGGCATCGGCTCGACCTCGCACGTCTGGCCGGAGCGGACTGCGCTTGTTACCGCCCGGTTGCCATCCAGCGTGACCTGTGTCACGATGACCGGCGTCACAGCACGGTGGCCGGCCGGTCAGCGGCGACCGGACGGTTGCGGCCCGTGCCGCCCGCGCCGCCCGCACCTCCCGCGCCGGGCGGACCGCCGACGCCCCCACCCGCACTCCAGGAGGCTTCATGCCCGTTCGTCGGTCCCCACGCCGGTCCGCGCGCCCTCGCCGGCGCACCGTTCGCCTGGTCGCGGCGCTCCTGGGGGCGCTGACCATCGCCGGCTTCGGCGCGAACCCGGCCGAGGCCTCCAGCTATCCCGTCGTGTACTCGGTGCTCGCCGGCTTCAGTGGCGCGCTCGCGCCCAACTCGCCGCCGCCCGGCGCGAACAACTGGTCGTGCCGGAGCGCCGCCCACCCCGTGCCGGTCGTCCTGGTGCACGCCACGTTCGCCAACCAGGCGGACAATTGGGCGACGCTGTCGCCGCTGCTGGCCAACAACGGCTACTGCGTCTTCACCTTCAACTACGGCGGTCCCGCCTTCCTCGGGACGGTCTACGGGCTCGGTGACATCCCGACCAGCGCACGCCAGCTCGGCACGTTCATCGACCAGGTCCGGGGAGCGACCGGTGCGCCCGAGGTCGACCTCGTCGGTCACTCGCAGGGCGGCATGATGCCCCGCTACTACCTGAACTTCATGGGGGGCGCGTCGAAGGTGCGCAATCTCGTCGCGCTCGCGCCGTCGAACCACGGCACCACGCTGAGCGGGCTGGTCACACTGGCTCGGATGGTCCCCGGGCTGTTGAACGCGACCAACGCGACGTTGCAGAGCATCTGCCTCGCTTGCGTGCAGCAGGAGGTCGGATCCTCGTTCATGAACAAGATGAACTCGGTGCCCGATACGGTCCCCGGCGTCAACTACACCGTCATCGCTACGAGGTACGACGAGGTCGTGACGCCGTACCAGTCGCAGTTCCTGTCCGGTCCGAACGTGCGCAACATCGTCGTGCAGGACAAGTGCGCGCTCGACTTCGACGGGCACCTCGGCATGGCCTTCGACCACATCGCACTCCGCGAGGTCCTCAACGCGCTCGACCCCGCGACGGCGCGGGGCACCACCTGCACCTTCGTGCCCTTCGATCTGGGCGGCTGAGACCCCATCGGCCGGAGGGTGTGCTTCGCGCCCCTCCGGCCGGCCGCGGAGCGGCCCCCGGCCGCCGGGCCGCGAGTCACCCCGTCCACGAGCGGGTAGCGGGTGGAGGTGACGGCGGACCCTGAACGGTCGGCGATCGAGATCGACCTGCGTTCCGGTCGCGTGGCCCTGTCCGGGCCACTGGACCTCACGGTCGCCGATCTGGTCGCCCACCTCGTCGTGATGGCGATGGACGAGTGGCGGCCGACCGAGGTGACGCTGCGACTGGAGGCACCGCCCGCGCTCGACCCGGCCGCCCTCGGCCCCATCCAGCGATTGCGCGACGTGTGCGCCTCGCAGGGAAAGCGCTTCATCATCGAACAGCCGGCCGCGAACATCGCCGACGCGGCCGGGCGCAGCCGGCACTGACCGCCGCCCGGCCCAGCGGGGCGCCGATGCCGGCGCCGACGCGAACGTGAGCGGCGTCAGTCGAAGAGGATGACCCCGCGGAGGTTCTTGCCCTCGTGCATGTCGACGTAGCCCTGGTTGACCTCGTCGAGCGAGTACGTCCGGGTGACCAGCTCGTCGAGCTTGAGGCTGCCCTCCTGGTACAGGCGGAGCAGCTTCAAGATGTCGGCCGAAGGGCTCGACGCACCGTAGAGCGACCCCTGGATCCGCTTCTGGAACAGGGTGAGCTCTCCGGGCGACACCGGGATGCCGACCTCGGTGATGTCGCCGAGACCCGTGACCACCACGGTGCCCGCCTTGCGGATGGCCGCGAAGGCCTGGCCGATGTGGTCGCCCTTCACCACGCCGATGGTGACGATCACGGAGTCGGCACCCTGGCCGTTCGTGACGCTGCGGGCGAACTCGGCGGCTTCTTCGATGGTCGAGAAGGTCTCGGTGGCGCCGAACTCGGTGGCCTTGTCGAGCTTGAACTGGACGGGGTCCACGGCGACCACGTGCGACGCGCCGGCGTGCGCGGCACCCTGGATCGCGTTGATGCCGATGCCGCCGATGCCCATGACGATCACCGTGTCGCCGGGGCGCGTCTCGGCCGAGTTGACCGCCGACCCCCAACCGGTGCCCACCCCGCAGCCGGTGAGGCAGGCCTTGTCGAGCGGGATGTCGTCCGGCACCTTCACGGCCGAGTCGACCGACACGACGGTGTGCTCGGCGAAGGTGCCGATCGTGCACATCTGGCCGGCGGGCTTGCCGTCGATGGTGGCCCGGTACGAGCCGTCGGGCCGGCTGCCGAGCAGCAGGGTGGCGCCGAGGTCGCAGAGGTTCTGCATGCCGGCCGCGCACCAGCGGCACTTGCCGCACCCCGGGAGGAACGACAGGACGACGTGGTCGCCCACCTCGAACCCCCGGGTGCCCGGTCCCACCGCCTCGACGATGCCGGCGCCCTCGTGGCCACCGATGAACGGGTAGATCGCCGAGGGGATGTCCCCGGTGATCACGTGGTCGTCCGAGTGGCACAACCCCGAGGCGACCATCTTGAGCTGGATCTCGCCCGGTCCCGGGTCCTCGAACTCCGCCTCGACGACTTCCCACTTGCCGGGCGAGCTGCCCTTGACCGGCGCTTCGAGCAGAGCGGCGACACGCGTCTTCATCGGAATCCCCCTTGCGTCCTGTGCGAGCTTGGAGCAGCCACCGTACCTGCCTGTGCGAGGCCGTGGCGTGGCGCCGTCAGCCCGGCGCGCAGGACCGGGTGATGTCGTCGAAGCCCTGCCGCACCGACTTCGGGACCTGGTTCTCCTGCTGCGCCTTGTAGAGCTGGTCGATCTCGCTCTGGCTGAAGCGCTTGTAGACCTTGTCCGTCATGCACACCACCTGCGTGCGCGTGAAGCCCTTCGGCTTCAGGTTCGCGTAGAGCTCGTCACGGAACTTGGCCTGGGACACGTTGGAGCTGCCGCAAGCGGCCGCGAGCAGGCTGACGCCGGCGAGGGCGAAGGCGGCAGTGATCCGGTGCGTGCGCACGGGGGACTCCTTCCGGGTCGCGTGCAGGGGCACGGGTCGACGGACCACCGTACCCGGGTGGGGAGGCGCCGACCCGTGGCGGACGGCACGGCCGGCCGGCGGTACGGTGGCGGCGACCCGGCCCGTTCCCCTCCAGGAGGCGCACATGCGCGTGGTGGTCGACTTCGACCTTTGCGAGAGCAACGCCATCTGCATGGCGGTCGCGCCCGAGGTCTTCGAGGTGCGCGACGACGACTTCCTGTACGTGCTCGACGACCATCCCGACGAGTCGCTGCGGGACAAGGTCGAAGAAGCGGTGCGTCGCTGCCCGAAGCAGGCGATCAGCATCGAAGAGGACTGAGGCCGCGGGCGGCGGCGGCGCTCACCGGAGGCCGTCGGTGCGCACGATCGTGGTCGTGGGCGCCTCGCTGGCGGGCGTGCGCGCCGCGGCGACCCTGCGGGCCAAGGGCTTCGACGGGAGGCTCGTCCTCGTCGGCGACGAGCAGCACGAGCCCTACGACCGGCCGCCGCTGTCGAAGCAGTTCCTCGCCGGGGAGTGGGACGCTGGCCGCGTCACGCTGCCCGACGCGACGCCGGCGAGCCTCGACGTGGAGCGGCACCGCGGCACCCGGGCGGTCACCCTCGACGTCGCGGATCGCCGAGTCGACCTGGACGACGGTGAGCAGATCCGCTTCGACGGCCTGGTGGTGGCCACCGGCGCCACGCCGCGGCGGTTGCCGTCGCAGCCGGAGCTGCCCGGTGTCCACGTCCTGCGCACCCTCGACGACGCGCTCGCCCTGCGGGCCGACCTCGAGCGGACACCTGGGCGCGTCGTCGTGGTCGGAGCCGGGTTCATCGGCGCCGAGGTGGCTGCGACCTGCCGCGGCCGGGGCCTGCCCGTCACCCTCGTGGAGGCCCTGCCCCTCCCGCTGGCGCGCGTCCTCGGGGAGACGGTCGGGCGGGTGGTGGCCGCGGTCCACTCCGACCACGGCGTGGACCTGCGCCTCGGTGTGGGCGTGGAGGGCTTCGTCGGAACCGGGCGCGTCGAGGGGCTCAGGCTGGGTGACGGCACCAGCGTGCGCGCCGACGTGGTCGTGGTCGGGATCGGGGTGGCGCCCACGACCGGCTGGCTGGAGGGCAGCGGTCTGCGCCTGGCCGACGGCGTCGTCTGCGACCCGTCGTGCGTCGCCGCCGACGGC
The DNA here is from genome assembly GCA_016185275.1 of Actinomycetota bacterium. Classification (GTDB taxonomy): domain Bacteria; phylum Actinomycetota; class Acidimicrobiia; order Acidimicrobiales; family Iamiaceae; genus JACPNX01. Next base: position 70,900 of record JACPNX010000022.1, read on the forward strand.
ATCGTCGCGGCGGGCGACGTCGCCCGCTGGGCGCACCCGCGCTACGGCTCGATCCGGGTGGAGCACTGGGAGAACGCCATCGCCCAGGGGGAGCACGCAGCGGCCCGCCTGCTGGCGGGATCCGGCCCGGGCGAGCCCTTCTCGCCGGTGCCGTGGTTCTGGTCCGACCAGTACGACCGGAAGCTGCAGGCGGTCGGCCGCCCCTCGGCGGGCGACGAGGTCGTCGTGGTCGACGGGTCGCTGGCCGAGCGCCGCTTCGTGGCGCTCTACGGCCGGGACGGCGTCGTGCAGGGGGCGGTGGGGATGAACCGGCCGTCGGCCGTCGTCCGCTGGCGGGACCGGCTGGCCGAGCCCGTCGGCTGGGACGAGGCGGTGGCCGGTGCGACGCCCGGTCGGCGAGGGTAGGGCGCCACCGTGACCGCATCCCCCGACACCCTCGACCACGTGATCGACCGGGTCCTGTCGCTGCGGACCTGGGCGGTCGTCGGGCTCTCGCCGTCCCCGTCGCGGGACAGCCACCGGGTGGCGGCGGCACTCCAGCAACGTGGTCACCGGATCGTGCCGGTCCGGCCGGGGTGCGAGAGCCTGCTGGGGGAGCCGTGCGTGCCGTCGCTGGGCGCCGTCCCCGGCGACGTGGCCGTCGACGTGGTGGACATCTTCCGCCGTTCGGAGGAAGCCGGCGTCCACGTCGACGAGGCCATCGAGCGGGGCGCGAGCGCGGTGTGGATGCAGCTCGGCGTGACCGACCATGCCGCGGCCGACCGGGCCCGAGCCGCCGGTCTCTTCGTGGTGATGGACCGCTGCCCGCTGATCGAGTTGCGCCGCCGCGGGCATCCGCCGCTCGCATGAGCGGCCGAGGCGACGGGCCGCCGGAGCCCGGCGACGCGCAGGGCCACCGTGTGGACGGCGACGGGTCCATGCGGGCCGCCGAGGCCGCCGGTCAGATGGTCGAGGTGGTCGACGCCTCGGGACGGGTGGTCCGCACCGTCCCGCGGCACGAGATGCGCTCCGGCCGCCTCCGGCACCGTTGCGTCTTCGTCGCCGTGATCGGTTCGGACGGGCGCCTGCTCGTGCATCGGCGGGCCGATTGGAAGGACACCGCGCCGGGCTGGTGGGACGTCGCGCTCGGAGGTGTGGTCGGCACGGGCGAGGCCTGGGACGACGCCGCGCGGCGGGAGCTGGCCGAGGAGGCCGGGGTGGCGGGCGTGACCCTCGAACGGCTCGGCGCAGGCGAGTACGCCGACGGCGTCGTCGACGAGCTCGCCGAGGTCTACCTCGCCCGCACCGACGGTCCGTTCGCCTTCGCCGACGGCGAGGTCGTGGAGGTCGCGTGGGTGGCGCGCGCCGCCCTGGACGCGTGGCTGGCCGAGCGGCCGGTGTGCCCGGACTCGGTGGCCCTCGTCCTGCCGAGACTGCCGTGGTGAGCGCGGCGAAGGTGGCCGTGGTCCTCGCGCTCGCGCTGGGGGGCTGCTCGCGGCGGCCGGACCTCGACATGGCCGCCGCCCGCCGGGAGATCCGCCGGACCTTGGTGTCGACCTACGGAGCCGATGTGGACCTCGGCCAGCCGAGGTGCCCCGCGCGGGTGGTCGCCCGCAAGGGTGAGCGGTTCAGGTGCTCGATCGACGTCGCCGGTCAGCGCCTCGGTCTCTCGGTCGAACAGCGGGACGACGCGGGCACGCTCCAGGTCGTTCCCGAGCGGGCGGTCGTCGGGCTCCCGCGGGTGCGCCGGGAGCTGGTGGCCGCGCTGGCCGATCGCATCGGCGGCCGGTCGGCCGTCGTCTCGTGCGCGGGCCCCGCGGTCCGGGTCGTCGCGGTGGGGGCAACGTTCGAGTGCGCGGCGCGCGACGGCGCCACGACGCGCACGGTGCTCGTGCGCGTGCGCGACCTCGCGGGAAGCCTCACGTTCACGATCCAGCGCTGAGAGGAACCGTCCGGCGCACCGGCGGCCGGTGTCCGGTGTCCGGTGTCCCGGCGCACCGGCGCACCGGCCGGCAGGTCCGCAGGTCCGTCTCAGGTGATCGAGAAGCACCGGTCGTCGAGCGCGCCGGGCGACCACCACCGCCACAGGCCGGCCGCGCCCCGGCGCGTGTGGTCCGTCCAGCGCAGCACGTCGGCCCGTCCCGTTCGCCGCACGACCTGGCGGAGCCCACCGGTGGCGGCCGTGTAGCCCGCCCACACGCCGGGCCAGTCCTTGGTCGCGCCGACCTGGGTGACCGCGACACCCGCCTGGTGGCGGCGCCGGTGGCGGTGGGTGTGGCCGGCCGTCACCAGCACGCGCGGGTGGGCCGCGCCGAGCGCGTCGAGGAACGGCCTCGCCTCGACCCCCGGGACGCCTGGTGGCCACGGCATCGGCATGGGCAGCCGGTGGAGGTGGTGGTGGACCGCCACGAGGACGCTGGCGTCGCGAGGTGCGGCCCGGGCGGCGTCGACGATCGCCTCGGCGCGCTCGCGCAGCCGGCCCTTGGAGGTCCCGGGCACGCTGGTGTCGGCCAGGACCAGGCGCAGACCCGGCCGGTCGACCACCTCGACGCCATGGACGACGTGCAGGCCGAGGCGCGCGCCGGCGTCCCAGGGCTCGATGGTGCGGCGCTCGGACCGGTCGTGGTTGCCGGGCAGCACGTACACCGGCACCGGCACCTCGCGCAGCATCGCGGCGGCGCGCTGCCACTGGAGGAGCGTGCCCGAGTCCGTGAGGTCGCCCTTGACGACGATCACCTCGGCTCCCCACTCGACTGCCTCGGCGAGGGCCGCCTCGGTGCAGCGTTCGGGGTGCGGCACCGCAGGAGCCGGGCGTTCGACGAGCGTCCCGCGGTGGCCGAACGCCGTCGTGCCGATGTGCACGTCGCTCACGGTCGCCACCCGGGCCTGCACCGTGCCCGGCAGAGCGGCGAGGGTGTGGGCACGAAGCCGGGCGCGGCGACCGAGCGCGGGGGCGTCGACCACCACGTCGAAGTCGGCGCCCGGCGGCAGCCCGCCGAGCACGACCGAGCCGGGGCCGCCGTCGAGCGCGACGCTGCGCGGCAAGCCGCCGCCCGCGGCGAACGTCGCCTCGCCCCGACCCAGCGCGGACCACGTGAGCTGCGCCGTGGTGTCCTCGACGGCGAACACCTGCAACCCGCCCGGACCGAGCCGCAGCGGCGGAAGACTCATGTCGGCGCACTCGCTGCCGCGCGGGTCAGCCGGCTGCGCTCAGCGGGGCGCGCCCGGACCGGCGCCCGGACCGGCACCGGGCGAGCTCGTCGAGCCGCGGCTGGCTGAGCCCGACGGCTCGGCGCCACCGGTGCCCGCCAGGGCGGACACGAGCGCGGCGCCCTCGCGCTCGCGCAGGGCCACCGTGACGCGCATGCGCTCCTCGTGCTGCGCCACCGTCTTGACGCCCTGGGGCACGGGGTGCTCGGCGAGGAAGGCGATGACGTCGGCGGCGAGCGCGGGGTGCGAGAACGTGCGGATGCCGCTCAGCATCCTCGGGATCGAGTTCAGCGGGAACCGGGTGTTGGCCTCGGCCCAGTGCTCGCGGACGAACCGCCACACCTGCTCGGCACGGACCCGGTTGGCCATGGCTCGCGCGACGAGGTACGGCGCGTCCTGGGTGCGAACCGCGTCGGACATGCAGTGCTGCAGGAAGCGGTCCATCAGCGCGTCGCTCGGGAAGTCGGCCAGCGCGCCGAGGTAGCGCAGCTTCTCCTGGGCCGTGGTGGCCTCCTCGGAGCGGGCCAGGAAGCGCGCCCAGCGCTCCTCGTCGCCGGCGGAGGCGAGGACGTTGACCGCCGCGCCGAGCAGCTCGGGATCCACCACCTCGCCCCGCGCCGACCGCTCGAACAGCTCGACGGCCGGTGCCGCGACGTCCCCGTCGTGGCCGACGAGACCGAGCGCCTCGAACAGCGTGCCGCGCAAGGCCGCCGTGCGGTCGGTTTCGTCCGGCGCGGCTTCCCATCCGAGGCGGTCCAGTGCGGGGCGCAGCAGGTCCCGGGCGAACCCCCCGAGCGCGGCACGCCCCTCGTCGGGGACGATGCGGTCGAGTGCCTTCAGCACGCCGGTGATGCGCTGCCACACCGAGAGGTCGGTCTCCGCGGAGAAGCCTCGCAGCAGCTCGAGCAGGTCGGCGACGCCGGTGGAGCCGGCCAGCACCGAGGCCCACACGTCGTCCACGAGGCAGTAGCGCTCCAGCGCGCTCAGATCTCCGAGGTGCGCCGTGAGCGACCGCAGCAGATCGGGCGCGTACCGGACGCGGTAGAAGCCGCTGCCACCGGCGTTGAGGAGGACCACGTCGGGGTCGGCCCCGAGATCGACGCTGGCTTCGTCGGCGTCGAGCAGGACCTTGCGCAGAGCGAGCGTGGCGGTGGCGATCGACCCCGCCGGCGTCGTGGTGCCACCGATCGCGCCCTGCGAACGGGTGGCGACCAGCACGGGCACGACCCATCTCGGCTCGCTGCCCGTGTCGCCGGTGGCGCCTCCGCCGGTGGCGCCGTCGCCGGTGGCGCCTTCGCCGGTCATGGCGCGCGCGATGCCCTGCCGCAGCCGGATGGTGCCCGCGCTGGCCCGTTCCACCGACACGACCGGATGGCCGCCCTGGAAGATCCAGCTGTCCATCAAGCGCCGGGCCGGCTCACCGGTGGCGGCCTCGATCGCGTCCCACAGGTCGGTCGTCTCGGTGTTGCCCAGCTGATGGGTGGCCATGTACCGACGGATCCCGTCGCGGAAGCGCTCCTCACCCAGGTACTGCTCGAGCATGCGGACGACCGCCGCGCCCTTCTCGTAGGTGAGCACGTCGAACATGCCCTCGGCGTCGCGGGGGGACACGACCTCGAACTCGATGGGCCGGGTGCTCGACAGCGCGTCGGTGTCGAACGCCGCGCTGCGGGAGACGCCGAAGTCGGTCCAGCGGTCCCACTCGGGCCGGAAGGCGTCGGTGCAGCGCATCTCCATGAACGTCGCGAACGCCTCGTTCAACCAGATGCCGTTCCACCACCGCATCGTGACGAGATCGCCGAACCACATGTGGGCGATCTCGTGGTGCACGACGTCGGCCACGCGCTGCTGCTCGGCTTGGGTGGCGCGGTCGAGGTCGACGAGTAGGGCGGTCTCGCGGAAGGTGACGCAGCCCAGGTTCTCCATGGCCCCGAAGGCGAAGTCGGGCACGGCCACGAGGTCGAGCTTGTCGCCGGGATACGGCAGGCCGAAGTACTCGGTGAAGTACCGCAGCGCGAAGGCGCCCGACTCGAGCGCGAACGGAGCGAGGCGGGCTTTGCCGGGCGGGTGGACGATGCGCAGCGGCGTGCCGTCCACGTCCACCGGGTCCGTGGCCTCGAGTGGTCCGACCACGAACGCGACGAGGTACGTGGACATCGGGATCGTCTCCGCGAAGCGGACGCGCACCCGGCCGTCACCCGTGGCCTCTCGGCCGATCTCACCACCGTTCGAGATGGCGAGCAGGCCGTCGTCGACCACGAGTGTCACCGAGAACACGGCCTTGAGGTCGGGCTCGTCCCAGCACGGGAAAGCCCGCCGGGCGTCGGTGGATTCGAACTGGGTGGTCGCGATCGTGTGCTTCTCGCCGTCGTCGCCCACGAACGTCGACCGGTAGAAGCCGCGCAGGAGGTCGTTGAGCACGCCGCGGAAGCGGATGTGGAGCGTGGCGGGCCCGACCGGCGCGCGGTCCTTCAGCTGCAGTGTGGCGCGCTCGGTGTCCTCGTCAAGGGACGCGGTGGCGTCGGAGCGGGTGCCGTCGGCCGCCTCGAGCCACGCCTCACCGATCTCGAGCTCGGCGGCGTTGAGGACGATCACGTCGACGGGCTCGAGGACGTCGACGGCGATCGCCGCCGTACCGGTGAACGCCGCTGCGTCGAGATCGGGCTCGAGCACGAGGTCGTACCGGGAGGGCAGGACCGTGCGGGGCAGGCGGTGCTGGTCGGCGTCGGCCACGGTGGGCTCCTGCGAGGTGGTGGACGGAGGGACGGGGACGGCCGCCGAGCGTACCGGTGGCCGCGAAGGGCGCCGCACGGCGAGGACCACCCCGAGGCCGAGCGCGCCCACGAGGCAGGCCGATGCGATGGTCGCCGCGGTGGCCACGTCGCTCGACAGACCGGCGACGCGCGCGGCGACGCCGGCCACGGCGAGCTGACCCACGACCGCCGCCGCGGCCCGGGGACGATCAGGCGACTCCGTGCGGGGCGGGTGGGCCCAGCGCCGGGTGAGCGCGTGCGCCGCCGGGCCCGCCGCCAGCAGGCCCAGCGCGGCCATCGCGCCGAGGATCGACGCCGGCCGGCCGCGCCCTCCGACCACCGTCGCCCAGGCCAGGACGGCGACGGCCGCGGCCGCTCCCGGGCCGAGGGACATGCGCCGGACCGGCCAGCCGAGCGCGGCGGTCGCGACGGCGGCGCCGGCGACGACGGCGACCTGCTCCGTGTCCGGCACGGCCACGAGCGCACCCACTGCGGCGATCGCCAGCAAGGTGGGCCCGGTGGCGTCGGCGCGCCAGCGGCGATCGGTGTACACGGCGGCCGGGCCGCCCAGACCCGCGGCCGCGGCCAGCGCGACCGGGGCCCACCGGGGTCCCGGCACCGCGGATCCGAAGCCCACGAGCGCCCCTGCCGAGAGCGCGACCGCCGCGGTGGCCACCGCGGTGACCACGGCGGCCCGTCGATCGCGACGACCCCGACCGGTGTGGGCGGCGCGCCCGAGGCGAGCGGCCAGCGGGGCCCGCATCCAGCCGGCCGCCGCCAGACCGGTGGCACCGACCCACAGGGACGCCGGCACCCTCGTCCCCGTGAGCTCCAGAGCCAGCAGCGAGCCGGCCGCGACCGCGACGC
>JACPNX010000049.1 GCA_016185275.1 Actinomycetota bacterium
CGCCCCCCGGTGCGCGCTCGCCCGAGGCGCCGGCCGCTCGTGTCGCCCCTGAGGAATCGGGGTCGGCCCGGCGGGCTCCCTGGCCCTCGCGTCCTGCAGGGGCGGCGTCGGCGCGCGGCCGCCCGCCCCGACCGCGCCCGCCGCGCGACCCGCGGCGCCGGCGCGGGTTGGCCGCGTCGGGGCCGTCAGCGGTGGTCGACGCGGAGCCGGTCGAACCTCGCTCGTCCGGTGCCCTCGCGGGAGGCGGGGGAAGTTGGGGGGCGGCCTCGGTCGAGCCGGCCGGCACCTCGGGGTCGGACATGAGGGTGGTCCCTTCTCATGACGCACGCATCCGCGCGTGCGGAGCAGACGTCGCAGCCGGGAGGGGAAGTGGTTCCTCCCGGGCGCCGTCGCGCTCGATCCACTGGGAGAGCCGGCACACCCGAACCTCGGCCAAGCCGGCGCCGGCCCCGGTGGCGGCGCCGGCCGGTGAGGTGGGCATGCAGGAAGACAACGCGGCGACCAGCTCGCCGGGGCGCAGGCCCCTCGGTTGCGTGGCGAGGTGGGCGAGCAGCGAGGTGGTGGCCTCGGCGCCCGAGGGGCCCGGCCCGCTGACACCGAGGTCGAGCACCGCCGGCCGGACGTCGTCGGTGACGGCCTTGCCCTTGCGCTCCCGGCGCAACCGCGCCTCCTTGGCGCCGAGCAGGCGCTCCACCGCATCCGCGACGGTCGGCGTCGAGGCGCCCGCGACCTCGATGCTCCAGGTGCAGCTGGTCACGGCCTGTTGGAGCGAGGGCGCACCCTCGGGCAGGGCGGCCGCGGCCTGCACGTCGACACCGGGGGGCAGACCCGGCGCGAGGCGAGCGGGCAAGGCGGCGACGTCGACGGCGGTGCCCGGGCCCGGCACGAGGTCGACGTCGAGGTACTCGGCCACGGACTCGTGGCCGGTCGACAGGGCCAGACCGAAGTGCAGCTTGGGGTGCGGCGAGAATCCCTGCGAGTACGCCACCGGAAGCTCGGCCCGGCGCAGCGCCCGCTCCCACACCCGGGCCAGGTCCCGGTGGCTGGTGAACCGGATCTTGCCGAGCTTCGAGAACCGGATGCGGGCTCTCATGACGCCACCTCGACCGGCGCCCGGTCGACACCGAGCAGGACCACGGGCACCGCGCCGCCCCGGCCGAGGTCCTGACCGGTCCCCTGGCTGCCCCCTGCGGGCGGTGTCGCCGACGCCACCACGTGCTCGATGCCGTAACCCGTGCAGGCGCCGCAGTCGTAGCAGGGCGTCCACCGGCAGTCCTCCAACCCGACCTCCGCGAGCGCGTCCTGCCAGTCCTGCCAGAGGAAGTCCTTGTGGAGCCCCGCCGAGAGATGGTCCCAGGGAAGGGCCTCGTCGGGCGTGCGGTGGCGGTAGACGAAGTGCTCCAGCGTGAGCCCGTGACGATCGAGGGCCTCGGTCCAACGCGAGAGGTCGAAGCGCTCGCTCCACTCCTGGAAGGTGCCTCCGGCGCGCCAGACGTCTTCGATCACGTCCGCCAAGCGACGGTCCCCGCGCGAGACGATGCCCTCGGCCACGGTCGCCTCGGCCGTGTGCCATTTGAGCTGGACACCGTGGTCGCGCGGCAGCGCATCCCGCAGCAGCCCGATCTTGCGGCGCAGCTCGACCAGCGTGTTCTGCCCGAACCACTGGAACGGCGTGAACGGCTTGGGCACGAAGCCACCGACCGACACCGTGACCGACGCGCCGCGGTGGTACCGGCGGCCGATCTCCACGACGTTGCGGGCCAGCCGGGCGATGCCGAGCGTGTCCTCGTCGGTCTCGGTGGGCAGGCCCGTGAGGAAGTAGAGCTTCACGCGCCGCCACCCGGACCGGTAGGCGGCGTCGACCGCCTCGTAGAGGTCCTCCTCGCGGATGAGCTTGTTGATCACCTGGCGCATCCGCCAGGTGCCCGCCTCGGGAGCGAAGGTGAGCCCGCTGCGGCGCGCTCGCTGGAGCTCGCCGGCGATGCCGACCGTGAACGCATCGACGCGCAACGACGGCAGCGAGACCGACACCTGACCGGCTCCTCCGGCCGCGCCGTCCGGTCCGCCCTCCCCGCCGCAGACGATCCCGGCGACCACGTCCTCGATGCCCGAGAAGTCCGCCGAGGACAGCGACGTGAGCGCCACCTCGTCGTAGCCGGTGCGGCGGAGGCCCTCGGCCACCATGTGCCGCACCTGGTCGGCGGGGCGTTCCCGCACCGGGCGGGTGATCATCCCGGCCTGGCAGAACCGGCAACCACGCGTGCAGCCCCGGAACACCTCGACGTTGAGCCGGTCGTGCACGACCTCCGTGAGCGGCACGAGCTGGCGCTTGGGGTACGGCCAGTCGGCCAGGTCGGCGATCGTGCGCTTCTCCACGACGGCCGGGGCATCCGGGTGGTTGGGCGTGAGCCCGAGGAACGTGCCGGACGCATCCCAGGCCGGGTCGTAGAGCGAGGGCACGTAGACACCGGGGACGGCGGCCAGTGCGACGAGCACGCCGCGACGATCGACCTTGCCGGCCGCCTTCCATGCCGCCACGACCGCACTGATGTCCCCGACCGCCTCTTCACCGTCGCCCAGCACCACGAAGTCGACGAAGTCCGCGATGGGCTCCGGGTTGTAGGTGCAGTGGCCACCGGCACCGATCAGCAGGTCGCCCGGCCCACGGTCCACGGCACGCACCGGGCAGGCGGCGAGGTCGATCATGTTGACCAGGTTCGTGTAGGTCAGCTCGGCCGACAGGTTGAACGCGAGGATGTCGAAGTCGCTCGCGGCGCGATGCGCGTCCACCGAGAACAGCGGCACGCCGCCGGCCCGCATGAGGTCCTCGAGGTCGGTCCACGGGGCGTACGTGCGCTCGGCGAGCGCGTCGTCGCGCTCGTTGAGGATCTCGTAGAGGATCTGGAGCCCCTGGTTGGGCAGGCCGATCTCGTACGTGTCGGGATAGGCGAGCAGCCAGGCGACCTGGTGGGGCTGGTGGGCGGGAGCGACCGCGCCGTCTTCGAGGCCGATGTAGCGGGCCGGCTTCTGCACCCGCGCGAGGAGCGGCTCGAGCTGCGGCCAGACATCGGTCATGATCCCCGGCAGTCTACCGGGTGGCCCGCGTCGGCCCGATTGTCGGCGCCCGGAGCGCGGTAGCGGACGGCGCCCGTCGCTGTGGTTGAGTGCGGCATGGCCGAAGACCCGAAGCAGCGCGTGGACCGCGAGCTGGGCGAGCTCCTCCAGGAGCTGCGCGTCACGCTGCCCGGGGTGCAGGTGCTGTTCGCGTTCTTGTTGACCGTCCCCTTCTCGCAGCGGTTCTCGACGCTGTCACCCGCGACGACCAAGGTCTACTTCGCGCCGATCCTGCTGACGGCGGCGGCTACCGGGCTGTTGATGTCGCCGAGCGCCCACCATCGCGTGCGCTTCCGCCAGGGCTCGAAGGAGCAGATGATCAAGGCGGCCAACACGTTCGCGCTGGCGGGCATGGTCGTACTGTCCGTCGCGATGGGCACGAGCGTCTACGTCGTGGCCGACCTCCTGTACGCCCCGGCGACGGCCCGGATCACCTCGGCTGCGGTCACGGTCGTGATCGCGACGCTGTGGTTCGCCGTGCCGTTCCTGTACCGCCGCCAGGAGGCCGAGATCTCGGAGCCGAGCGGCTGACGATCAGGTGAAGCGGCGCATGTGGACGTTGAGTACGAGTCCCATGGCGGCGAACGACGTGACCGCCGCCGACCCGCCGTAGGACATGAACGGCAGCGGGATGCCCGTGATCGGCATGATGCCCATGGTCATGCCGACGTTCTCGAAGATCTGGAACACGAACATGGCCATGACGCCGATGCACACCAGGGACCCGAACTCGTCCCGGGCCAGTTGCGCGCTGCGGTGGACCCGCCAGACGATGAGCGACAGCAGCGCCAGGAGGCCGCCCGCGCCGACCAGCCCGAGCTGCTCCCCCACGGCCGTGAAGATGAAATCGGTGCGCTGCTCGGGCACGTTGCCCAGGCGGGTCTGGGTCCCCTGGAAGAGGCCCTTGCCGACCAGGCCGCCCGAGCCGATCGCGATCTTCGACTGCTCGAGGTTGTAGGCGGCGGTCCGGGACTGGTCCAGACCGGTGGGGCTGTCCTGCTGGGCGAAGACGGTGAGACGGTCCTTCTGGTAACCGTCGAGCGCTCCGGACTTCAACACGACCCCGATGCTCACCACGCCCGCGAGCCCGAGCAACGCGAGGTAGCGAGCCTTGACCCCGCTCATCAGCAGCATGGCGCCGACGATGGCGGCGGAGACGAGCATCGTGCCGAGGTCGGGCTGGAGCAGCACCAGACCCATGGGCACGGCGGCGACGAGGAGCAGGGCCACGAATCGCCGCAGGTCGACGTCGCCCCCGAACTGCGAGGCCAACCACGCCACGGCCAGGATGAGCCCGAGCTTGGCGAGCTCGGAGGGCTGGAGCTGGAAGGGACCGAGCGGGAACCAGCCTTGCGTCCCCTTGCGGCGCGAGCCGACCACCAGCACGGCGGCCAGCAGGAACACCGTCACCCCGTAGATCCCGGGCGCCACGTCGCGCACCCGCCGGTAGTCGACGAGCACGATGGCCGCCATCACCAGCGCGCCGATCACGAGGAAGAGCAGCTGCTTGACGGCGAACGAGTAGTCGTACGGAGGCGTGGCGCCCCGGCTGGCGCTGAAGACCATGACCAGCCCCAGAGCCGACACCGCACCGATCGCCGCGACCAAGGTGACGTCGAGGTGCCGCCACGCCGCGGCAGGGTTGCGGCGCAGCGACGCCACGGGCCGCCGCGACAGCGCGATCCCCGTCACCGGTCGACCGGGATGTTCGTCGGGGCCTGGATGCTGGCGGCCATCGCGGCGGCGTCGAACGAACCTCCGACCGGTGCCTTGGGCAGGCCGGTGAGACCGCCGGTCAGCGCGATCGGCTCGAAGATCCGGCGCACCAACGGACCTGCGGCCTGGGCGCCGAACCCGGACTCCTCGAGGATGGCCACCGCCACGTACTGCGCCGCCCGGGACGGTCCGAACCCCACGAACAGCGACGTGTCGGCCTTGCCCTGGACCTGGGCGGTGCCCGTCTTGCCGGCCACCTGGAACCGGTCCTGGGGGAAACCGGCGAAGGTCGTGCGAGCGGTGCCTCCGGGCTGCGAGGTGACCCCCTCGAACCCGGTGAGCATCGGCTCGCGCCATTGCGGCGGAAGGTCGACGCGGCGGACCGCCTTGGCCTGGAAGCCCTTGACGACGGACGACCTGCCGGCCGGCTTCACCTGCAGCACCACCTGGGGGGTCCACAGGAAGCCGCCGTTGGCGAAGGTCGCGTAACCGTTGGCCAGCTGCAGCGGCGTCGCCAGCACGTCACCCTGACCGATGGCGATGTTCATGTTGTCGCCCGCGTACCAGCCCTCGTAGGCCTTCTGCTTGGCCACGTCCCCCTTGTACAGGACCTTGACGAAGTCCTTGCGCCACGCCGGGGTCGGCACCCGACCGTCGGCCTCGGCGGCCAGGCCGAGCCCCGTCTTCTCTCCGAACCCGAACTCGCGGTAGTAGCGCTGGAGGGCCTCCTCGCCGATGCCCTGCTGCCCGCGGCGCCTCCAGAGCTGGTCGCCGAGCCGGTAGAAGTAGACGTCCGAGGAGACCGTGATGGCCCGTGAGAGGCTGACCGTCCCGTTGGCCGTGCCGCCCGAGTTCTGCCGGCGGCACGAGCCCGACCGGCAGCCCTGGATGGCGTAGAAGCCGGGGTCGGTGATCGTCATCTCGGGCGTGATCTCCCCGGTGGCCAGCCCGGCATAGGCCGAGAACAGCTTCCAGGTGGACCCTGGCGCGTACTGGCCGGAGACGGCGCGGTTGTTGAGCGGGTAGTTCAGCGCCGGGTCCGTGAGCTTGGCGTACTCGGCGGTGGAGATGCCGCCCACGAACTGCGCCGGGTCGAACGTCGGGTACGACGCCATGGCCATGACCTGGCCGTTGCGGGGGTCGAGGACCACCGACGAGCCGGCCGGGGCGGCGAACTTCTCGCAACCGACCCCGTTGCACGCGTTGCGCCGGGCCAGCAGCTGCGCCGCCAGGTTCGACTCGACGATGTACTGGAGGTTGATGTCCACGGTGAGGAAGACGTCGTCCCCGGGAACCGGGGCCCGGCGGCCGATCTCGCGGACCACCCGGTTGCGGGCGTCGACCTCGTAGCGCACCTCGCCGGGCGTGCCCCGCAGGAACCGCTCCATGAGCCGCTCGACACCGGTCTTGCCGATCTCGTCGTCGACCTCGTAGGGCTTCTGGCGGTTCTGGTAGAGGTCGAGGTCGGCCTGGTTCACCGCTCCGACCGTGCCGAGCACGTGCGCCAGCAGCTGCCCGTACCGATAGCTGCGCACGGTCACCCGCGACGCCGCGACGGTCGGGAAGTCGTCGGCCCGCTCGTTCAGGGAGACCTCGAGCGCCTCGCTGACGTCGACGGCCACCGGGATGGGCTCGAAGCGGCTGAAGCGCGGGTCGTCGATCCGCTTGCGCAGCTCCGCGACCGTGACCGGTTCGGTCACCGGCGGCGCTGCGACCGTGCCCGCCGGCAAGGTGGTCGTCGTCCCCGGAGGCGCCGACGTCGGAGAGGATGGCGTGGTCGAACCGGGCGGCACCGGCGCCGAGGCGGTGACCAGTTGGGGTCCCGCGTCGTCGGCGCTCACCTGGCCCGCGGCTTGGCGGACCCGATCGCGCGTCAGCTCCTTGGCCAGGCGGGACAGGACCTGGTTCTGGGTCACGCGGTCGAGCTTTTCGAAGCGCTGCCAGTCGACCGTGACCTCTGTGGAGCGGCGGTTGTCGACGATGACCGTGCCGTTGCGGTCGAGGATGCGACCCCGGGGCGCCTCGACCATGACCGTGCGCACCCGGAGGTTCTCGGCCGCGGCCCGGTAGGTCGGCGCCGCGGCGACCTGGAGGAACCACAATCGGGCGAAGAGGGCGGCGAACAGCGAGAGGGCGACGATGCCGAGGATGCTGAGCCGGTGGCGAGGGGTGTCGACGCTCACGGGGCGGGTGGTCCAGGCGGAGGCGGGAGGCGGGACGTGCGGGGCAGAAGGGTTGCTTCGTCGCACCGGCCGTTCACGGCGTAGGCACCGGGCTCAGCGCAGCGAAGGTCGGTCGCGCCACGGTGGTGCCAGCGCACGGCGCACGGCCCAGCGGGTGGGCCGCGACAGCAGCGCGTTGATCGCCGCGACGACGAGGACGATAGCGGGGAGGTGGCCGACGGTGACCGGCGCCCCGCCGAACACCGCTTCGAGCAGGGCCATCACCACCACGCCCAGGGCGCTGGCGAGCACCGTGGCCGCCAGGGGGATCCACCACGAGGACCGCAGCACGGCCGACCCGAACGTCCCCGCGGCGTAGCCGACGAGCGTGTAGGCGAGGGCCGACAGACCGGCCGGGCCGGCCTGGAGCAGGTCGAAGGTCAGCCCCGCGGCGAACCCGACGACGGCACCGCGCTCGGGTCCCGCCTCGATCCCCGCGGCGATGGCGACCAGCAGCACCACGTCGCCCCGGGCACCCAGCACGGTGATCGGGGCGACGAAGGACAGCTGCACGACGATCGCGACGAAGACCACCAGCGCGACCCGGGCGAACGTCACCACCGCCCCGGCGGCCTCCCACCGCCGCGATCGCGACGATCGCCCACCGCGCCGCCTGTCACCGGCAGGTGCCGTCGCACAACAGCACGGTCACGTAGGTGAGCCCGTCGAGGTTGGCCACGGGTTGGATCTCGAGCACCTTCTCGGTCCGATCGTCCGTGCGCCGCACCGACACGACGGTCCCCACGGGCACCTTCGGAGGGAACACCGAGCCGTCGACCCCGCTCGTGGTGACCGTGTCGCCCTTCTTGACGTCCGTGTCGGCGCTCACGCCCTCGTCGACGACGAGGCGCCCGTCGCGGCCGCCGCGCGCGATCCCCACCTCGCCCGAGCGCGTGAGGCGCACGCCGAAGCGGAACCGCGAGTCGGTCACGAGCTGGATGGCCGCCCGGTCACCGGTGACCCTCACCACGCGACCGACGAGGCCCGCGTCGGTCACGACCGGCATGTCCTTGCGGAGGCCGTCACCGGTGCCCCGGTCGATCTCGAAGGTCTGGTCGAAGCTCGTGACGGGCCCGGACACGACCTGGGCCACCACCTTGGGCAGGTCGCCGACGAAGGGGATGTCGGCCTGGCGGCGCAACTGGCGCAGCTCGCGGGCGTCGACCTCGCTGCGGATCCGGTCGCCCTGGAGCTGGTCGATGCGCTGGCGGAGCCTGCGGTTCTCGGCTCGCACGCCGTCGTAGCGGGTGATGCCGTTCCACACGTTGCCGACCGGACCTCCGACGGTGTCGGCGAGCGAGCGGACCGGCGAGAACACCGTCGCGGCCACCGAGCGCAGGCCGCGCACCGGGGCGGTGTCGCGGTAGTCCAGGGTGAGGACGGTCAGCGACGCGAGGACGAGGAGCAGCAGCGTGAACCGTGAGCGTCTGCTGCGCCGGGGCGGGGCCACGGGCGCGACGCGGCTACGCCTGGCCGCTCGACGAGAACAGGACGCCGCCGCGAGCCAGCGCCTCGAACTCCTCGAGCGACTGACCCGAGCCGATCGCCACGCAGTGCAGGGGGTTGGGAGCGAGGACGATCGGCATGCCGGTCTCGTGCTCGATGCGCTCGGTCAACCCGTGCAGCAGCGCACCACCCCCGGCGAGCACGATGCCCTGTTCCATGATGTCGGCCGCGAGCTCCGGCGGGGTCTTGTCGAGCGTGGTCTTCACCGCGTCGACGATGGCCTGCACCGGCTCGTCGATGGCCTCACGGATCTCCTCGGTCGAGGTCACGATGGTCTTCGGCAGCCCGGTCACGAGGTCGCGCCCACGGATCTCGGCGTGCAGCTCCTCCTCCAGGGGCCACGCGGAGCCGAGGGCGATCTTGATCTCCTCGGCGGTGCGCTCCCCCAGCGCCAGGCTGTACTCCTTCTTGATGTAGGAGATGATCGACTCGTCGAGCTCGTCACCGCCGACGCGCACCGACTGCGACGTGACCACCCCGCCGAGGCTGATCACCGCCACCTCGGTGGTGCCCCCACCGATGTCGACGATCATGTTCCCGGTCGGCTCCTGGACCGGCAGACCGGCGCCGATCGCCGCCGCCATCGGCTCTTCGATGATGTAGACGTGCTTGCGGGCCCCCGCGTACTCAGCCGCCTCCTGCACCGCCCGCTGCTCGACCCCGGTGACCCCCGACGGGACGCAGATCACCGTGCGCGGCTTGGTGAACCGGCGCTGGTGCACCTTGTGGATGAAGTAGCGGAGCATCTTCTCGCACATCTCGAAGTCGGCGATCACGCCGTCCTTGAGCGGCCGGATGGCCTGGATGTGCGCGGGCGTGCGGCCCAGCATCCGCTTGGCCTCGACCCCCACCGCCACGAGCCGGCCGTCCTTCGCGTTGACCGCGACGACCGACGGCTCGTTCAGCACGATCCCCCGGCCCCGCACGTAGACCAGCGTGTTGGCCGTACCGAGGTCGACCGCCATGTCCCGGCCCATGATCGACGAGAAGGGGTTATCGGACATGCGGCAGCGAGCCTCCGCGGCGCGATCGTGCACGGCCTGGGCGGCGGTGCTGCGCGAAAGACCGGCGCGCCAGCCGCCCAGGGAGAACGGGGGCGACCCTAGCCCCGCTCCGTTCGCCGCAACAACGCGCCCTCGTCGGCAGCTGCGGATCCGGCGGCGGGCGGGCGCGTCAGGCCAGGCCAGGGAACCAGAGCGCCAGCTCGCGGGCGGCCGATTCGGGACCGTCCGACCCGTGGACGAGGTTCTCGGAGGTCGTCGTCGCGAAGTCACCGCGGATCGAACCGGGCTGCGCGTCGGTCACCTTGGTCTTGCCGATGAGGATCCGGCACAGCTCCCAGGTGTTCTCGTCGGGCCCTTCCACGACCGTGGCGAACACGGGTGACCGGGTCAGGAAGGTGACCAGCTCGCCGAAGAACGGCTTGTCACGGTGCTCCGCGTAGTGCTCCTCGGCCAGGCCGCGGCCGACCGTGCGCAGCTCCGCCGCGACCAGCCGCAGGCCCTTGCGCTCGATGCGGGCCACGATCTCGCCCACGAGGCCGCGCTCCACGGCGTCGGGCTTGCACATCACGAACGTCCGCGTGGTCATGGCCGGCGAACCTAGCGACGGCGGCCGGCCGCGGCGGAACCCGGCGTCTCAGTCGCCGGGGTAGCCCGACCAGCGGCCGTCCGGATGCACGGTGAGCACCTCGGCGCCCGCGTCCGTGACGAGGACCGTGTGCTCGAACTGGGCGGAGCGGCGGCCGTCGATCGTGACCGCGGTCCAACCGTCCTCCCAGACGCGGTGCTGCCAGGCGCCCATGGCGATCATCGGTTCGATGGTGAACGTCATGCCGGGTTCCATCACGCGGCTGGCCCGGGGGTCGTAGTAGTGGAGCACCTCCACGTCGGTGTGGAACTCCCGGCCGATGCCGTGGCCGATGAAGGCCCGCACGACCGCGAGCCGCGCCGACTGGGCGTGGGTCTCGATGGCCCGCCCGATGTCGGACAGGGGCCGACCCGGACGTACGGCGTCGATCCCGCGCTCGAGGCACTCGCGGGTGGTGCGCACGAGCCGGCGCGACTCGGGATCGACGGTGCCCACGAGGAACGTGGCGTTGGTGTCGCCGTGGACGCCTTCGCGGAACAGCGTGACGTCGAGGTTCACGATGTCGCCGTCGCGCAGCGGCCGAGCGTCGGGGATCCCGTGGCAGATCACCTCGTTGACCGATGTGCACACCGACTTCGGGAAGGCCGGGTGCCCGTAGCCGAGCGGGCTGGGATAGCCGCCGCGCGCGAGGCACGCTTCGTGCACCAGCGCGTCGATGTCGTCGGTCGTGACGCCGGGGGCGACCGCGTCGCCCGCCTCGCGCAGGATCTCGGCCGCCGCCGCGCCGGTCCGCCGCATGCGCGCGATGGTGTCGGCGTCCTTCACCGGAGGCTCGTCGCGCCGGCTGCTGCCACCGCGATCTGCGTAGTGCGGTCGCTCGATGCCGTCGGGCACCGGCCGGCGCGGGCTCAGCGCGCTCGGCTGCACCCGGTCCGTGGCGACCTTGTGGCAGCGCTTGTACTTGCGGCCGCTGCCGCACCAGCACGGGTCGTTCGGCCGCAGCTTGGGGGAATGGGTGGCGGTGCTGGGGGCGGTCATGCCTCTCCCGTGTGGTGGTCGAGCAGGTGGGCGCGCGCCTCGCCGACGACGTACAGCGAGCCGGTCACGAGGATCAGATCGTCGCTCGACGCCAGCGCGCGGGCGCGATCGATGGCGTCGAGCACCGACGGGACGGCTTCGGCGACGGCCCCGAGCTTGTCGGCGGCGGCGGCCACCTCGGGGGCGGGGATGGCGCGCGGCGACGGTGGCGTGCAGGTGACGACGAAGCCCGCGTCCCGCGCCCCGAGCAGCTCGAGCACCTCGACCGGGTCGCGGCCCTGGAGCATCCCGACCACGAGCACGACGCTGCCCGAGAGCGTGAACTCCTCGGTCAGCGTGGCGGCTGCCGCGGCCGCGCCGTCAGGGTTGTGGGCGCCGTCGATCACGATCGTCGGTTCCCGGTCCACGACCTCGAAGCGCCCGGGCAACGTGAGCCCGCCGAACGCCTCCGACACGACCACCTCCGACAGCGGCGCACCGAGGAACGCCTCGGCCGCGGCCATGGCGCAGGCGGCATTGTCGCCCTGGTGCGCGCCGTGCACCGGGAGGAAGACGTCCTCGTGCTCGGCCCCCGGTGTGCGCAGGTCGACCAGGCGCCCGCCGAAGGCGAGCCGGTTCGCCGTGCAGCCGAAGTCCTCGTCGCGGACCCAGGCCCGGGCCGGTCCCTCGGCGAGGAACACGTCGCGCAGCGGCGGCGACGTCTCGCCGAGCACGAGATGCGAGCCGGGCTTGATGATCCCGGCCTTCTCCGAGGCGATCGCGTGGCGCCAGTCGCCCCGGCGGTCCGTGTGGTCCGCGCCGACGTTGGTGACGACGGCGACCGCGGCGTCGACGATGTTGGTGGCGTCGTAGCGTCCGAGCAGACCGACCTCCACCACTGCGACGTCGACCGCGACGTCGGCGAACCAGCGCAGCGCGGCAGCCGTCAGGATCTCGAAGTACGACGGGGTCACACCGGCCATGTCCTCGATCATCGCCACCGAGCCGATCGCGTCGGCCAGGTCGTCGTCGCTGATGGGCTGGCCGTCCCACGCCAGTCGCTCGTTGAGCCGCTCGAGGTGCGGGCTCGTGTAGGTGCCGACGGACAGGCCCGCAGCGCGCAGGAGCTCGGTGACCATCCGGGCCGTGGAGCCCTTGCCGTTGGTGCCCGTCAGGTGGACGACGGGATACGCCTGGTGTGGATCGCCGAGCACATGGGCCAGCCGGCGCATCTTGTCCAGCGACAGCCCGTGCACCCAGCCCGCGGTGGCCTCGAGGTTGATGTGCGAGTCGAGGTAGCGGCGGGCGGCGGTGAGGTCCACGGGCCTCCAACGCTAGTGGTCGACCCCGGCGGCCCGGCTCGTCGCGCTCAGGGAGCGCTCACCTCGTGATCGCCGCGCCGAAGGCGGCGAACGCCTCCACGTACCGGTCGATGTCGCCTTCGTCGTGCTGGACCGAGATCATCCACTGCTCCTCGTTGCCGGGCGTCATGAAGATGCCGTGGTTTACCAGCCACGCCCACGAGGCCGAGAAGAGCTCGTCGTCGGTATCGAGGAAGTCGCGGTAGTCACCGAGAGGATCGGGCCTCCACGAGACGCACCCCTTGGCGCCGAGGTCGACGGTGTGGCCGGGCAGGCCGTGGTCGTCGATGACCCGCTGGCAGCCGGATGCCAGGCGGGTGCCGAGACGGGCGAGGCGGTCGTACGCGTCGGGCGTGAGGATGTCGCGCATCACCACCACGCCGGCCGCGGCGACGAGCGGGTTCCCGTTGTACGTGCCCTGCTGCGAGTCGCCGTTGGTGATCACGTCCATGAGGTCCGCCCGGCCGCCGAACGCGCCGGCCGGAAGGCCGCCAGCGATGGCCTTCGCCAGGCACACGAGGTCGGGCTGGACGCCGAAGCGCTCGGTGGCCCCGCCGGCGGCGATGGTCGCCCCGCACTTCACCTCGTCGTAGATGAGCACCACGCCGTGGCGGTCACACGCCCGGCGCAGCGCTTCGAGGTAGCCGGGCCGGGGCAGCACGATCCCGATGTTCTGCATGACCGGCTCGATGAGCAGGCAGGCGATCTCCTCAGCCCGCTCGGCGAAGAGCCGATCCACCGCGGCGGCGTCGTTGAAGGGGACGACCCAGGTGAGGTCGCGCAGGACGGCAGGTACCCCGGCCGACATGGGGACGCCGTGGCCGTCGCTGCTGAGGGGGGCCCCGAGCCCCGAGAACATGGCCGAGTCGTGGTGGCCGTGGTACGAGCCGTCGATCTTGCACAGCCCTGCCCGCCCGGTCGCGGCGCGCGCGAGGCGCACCGCGTCCATCGTGGACTCGGTGCCCGAGTTCGTGAACCGGACCTGGTCCAGGCCGAACCGCTGGCAGAGCAGTTCGGCGAAGGTCACGGTGTCCTCCACCGTCACCGCGAAGTGCGTGCCCCGCCGGGCGGCGCGCTCGATCGCCTCCACCACCCTCGGGTGGGCATGGCCCACGATCATCGAACCGAAGCCGTTGTGGAAGTCGACGTACTCGTGGCCGTCGACGTCCCACACCCGCGAGCCCTCACCGCGCTCGAGGTAGATGGGGTACGGCGTGCCCACCTGGAATGACGAGGCGACGCCGAGGGGCATCGAGCGCACGGCGCGCTGGTAGAGGGCGTGGGATCGGGGGGTGCGGTCGATCCGGCGGGCCTGCTCGGCGGCGAAGAGCTCGCGGGCCCGCTCGCTCAGGGCGGACGCTGCGGCCTCGGTTCGCACGTCGTGATCCTGCACCGTCGACGCCCGGGCGGCAAGGCATTCGTCGTCGCCGACCCTTGTCGGGACGAATGTCGGGACGGAATCGCCGATCTCGCCACGATCATCCCTTGTCAGCGATGGCCGCCACGTGCCACAGTTCGCGCCACCGCAGTCGATCGGGGGAACGGGCAGGGTGGACACCACGGCCGAGGCCAGCCACGAGCCCGACGCGAGGCCCGTCGAGGTCGCCGTGCAGGACGTCGTCAAGCGCTTCGGCGACACGGCGGCGGTGGACCGGGTCAGCCTCGAGGTGCGCAGGGGGGAGTTCTTCTCGTTCCTCGGCCCCTCGGGCTGCGGCAAGACCACGACCCTGCGCATGATCGCCGGCTTCGAGGAGCCGGACGGGGGGCGGATCCTGCTCGGCGGGACCGACATCGCCGGCGTGCCGCCGTACCGCCGCAACGTCAACACGGTCTTCCAGTCGTACGCGCTGTTCCCCCACCTGTCCGTCTGGGACAACGTGGCCTTCGGCCTGCGCCGCAAGAGGGTTCCCGGCGCCCAGGTCCGCGAGCGCGTCGGCCGCTACCTCGAGCTGGTCGAGCTGGCCGGGATGGAACGGCGGCGGCCGGGGCAGCTCTCGGGCGGCCAGCAGCAGCGCGTCGCCCTGGCCCGGGCGCTGGTCAACGAGCCCGCGGTCCTGCTGCTCGACGAGCCCCTCGGCGCGCTCGACCTGAAGCTGCGCAAGCAGATGCAGCTCGAGCTCATGCGCATCCAGCGCGAGGTCGGCATCACGTTCGTCTACGTCACCCACGACCAGGAGGAGGCGCTCGTCATGAGCGACCGGCTGGTGGTGATGAACGCCGGGCGGGTGGAGCAGATCGGCTACCCCGAAGACGTCTACGAACGACCGGCGACCCGCTTCGTGGCCGGCTTCATCGGCACCTCCAACATCTTCGACGCACGGGTGCGGGCGCTCGACGGGGACCTGCTCGTGCTCGAGGCTCCGCCCGGGGATCGGGTCGTGGTGCCCGCCGTGGACGGCACCGCCCCCGGCGCCCGGATCGCCATCACGGTGCGCCCGGAGAAGCTGCGCATCCTCGGCGAGACCGACCCGGTGCCCGGCGGGCTGTGCTCGGTCGGCGGCACGATCGCCGAGGTCGTGTACCAGGGCGTGTCCACGCAGTTCGTCGTCCGCACCGACGCGGGCGACACCCTCGTGGCCTTCCGCCAGAACAGCGAGCGGGTGAGCGACGCCGGGGTGCCCGGCTCGCGCACGCGCCTGGTCTGGCATCCCGAGCACAACGTCGTGCTCGCCGACCCACCGGCAGCCGATCCATCGCCGCCCGCCGACACCGACCCGCACCGCCAGGAGGAGCTCGTCCCATGACCGAAGAGCACGACAACGTCCGCGTCGCGTTCCTGTGGGACCCGACGTCGCCTCGATGGTCCCGCCGCCGGTTCCTCCAGACCATGGGCTTCATGGCCGCTGCAGGGGCCGCCGGCACGAGTTGCGGCGGCGGGGGCGGTAGCAGCGGTTCGGGCCCCGAGGCGAAGCGCCTCAACTTCTACAACTGGACCGACTACATCGCCGAGAGCACGATCCCGGGCTTCACCAAGGCGACGGGCATCAAGGTCACCTACGACAACTACTCGTCGAACGACGACCTGTTCGCCAAGATCCGCCAGGGCGGCACGGGCTACGACCTCATCGTCCCCACCGACAACTTCGTCGTGAAGATGATCGACGGCGGCCTGCTCGAAAAGCTCGACCTGTCGAAGATCCCGAACGTGAAGAACCTCGACCCGCGCTTTCGCACCGCGGCCTTCGACCCCGGCAACCGGTACTCGATCCCGTGGCAGTGGGGCACCACCGGCATCGGCTATGACCCTGACGCGGTGGGGTCCCGGGTCGACGACTGGACCGGCTTCGACCTTCCCGCCGTGAAGGGCCGCAGCAGCTTCTTGGACGAGGCCCGCGATGCCTTCGGGATGGCGATGTACGCACTCGGCAAGGACCCGAACTCCACGGCTGCGGGCGACATCGAAGCGGCCCGGAAGTACCTCATCGCGCTGAAGAAGAAGGTCAAGCAGATCACGTCCGACTACCAGGATCCGCTCAAGTCGGGAGGGCTGATACTGGCCCAGGCCTATTCGGGCGACGTCTTCCAGGTACAGGCGGAGAACAAGAAGGTCCAGTACGTGATCCCCAAGTCCGGGGCGTTCCAGTGGGTCGACAGCCTCTGCATCCCCAAGGGGGCCAAGCACCCGGGCAACGCCCACAAGTTCATGAACTACATCCTCGAACCGAAGGTCGGGGCGGCACTGACCAACTATGTCCAGTACGGAACGCCCAACAAGGCGGCTCTGCCCTTCGTGGACAAGGCGGTCAAGGACAACCCGCTCATCATGCCGCCGGCCGACGTGCTCGCTGAGCTCAAGTTCCAAAAGCCCCTCGGCGAGGCCGAGCTGAAGATCGCCGACGCCTGGACCTCGGTCAAGACCTCGTGAGCCCCGCCGTCTCCCGTCCCCGACGCTGACATGGCCGCACCGCCGACCAGCGAGGAGGTGACGAACGGAGCCGAGCCGCCCTCCGGCGACGAGGGCGCCACGGGCGCCGCTCCGGTGACCCCTCGGCCTCGGCACGCGCGATCCGAGGGCGCCAAGGCGCACGGTCTCCTCGGCCCGACGACGATCTGGCTCACGCTCTTCCTGCTCGCGCCGCTCGTCATCGTCATCTGGTACAGCGTGGGCACTCGCGGGGTGATCAACCCGGTGCAACATCCCGGCGGCAAGCTGAACTGGTCGAACTTCAGCCGCGCGCTCGACCCGTCCTTCCTGCCGATATTCATCCGGACCGTCGCCTACGCCGCGGCCACCACGGTCGCTTCGCTCATCCTCGGATTCCCGCTCGCGTACGTGATCGCCCGCTTCGGCGGGACGTGGAAGAACGTGCTGCTCGGGCTGATCATCCTCCCGTTCTGGACCAGCTACCTGGTGCGCATGTACGCCTGGCGCTTCATCCTGGACGAGAACGGTCTGGCCAACACGGTCCTCGGCTCGCTCGGATTGGGACGCAACCACCAGTTCACCAACACCCATTGGGCGGTGGTGCTCGGGCTCACCTACGGCTTCCTGCCCTTCATGGTCCTGCCCCTGTACGCCTCGCTGGAGCGCATGGACGCCGGTCTGATCGAAGCGGCCTACGACCTCGGCTCGAACCGGTTCTCGACGTTCTGGCGCATCACGTTCCGCACGTCGTTGCCGGGAGTCGTGGCCGGCGTGCTGCTCACGTTCATCCCGGCGCTCGGCGACTTCGTCACCCCGCAGCTGCTCGGCGGCACCCGCACGCAGACCTTCGGCAGCACCATCCAGGACCAGTTCGGGCAGGGCCAGAACTGGCCGCTCGGCTCGGCCATGGCCGTGCTCCTGATGGCCTTCATCCTCGTCGGCGTGTTCGTGTACACGAGCCGCGTCGGGGAGGACGTGCTGTGAGCGCGATCGACGCGTCCGCGTCCGCGCCCGCACCGACGCGACGTCACCCGGCGACACCGCCGCTCCGCTCGCCGGCGACCGGCCGGCACCGCGGCGGCCGCCGGACGCTCCTGCGCCCCCGCTGGCTGTGGGTCCACGCCGCGCTCACCTACGTCTTCCTGTTCGCCCCCATCGCGGTGCTGGTCGTGTTCAGCTTCAACAGCGCCCGCAGCGGTTCGCGTTGGAAGAGCGCGAGCACCACGTGGTACCGGGCGTTGTGGCGCAACGCCGACATCCAGCGCGCCTTCGGCAACACCCTGAAGGTCGGCCTGGTCGCCACCGCCGTCGCCACCGTGATCGGCACCCTGGCCGCGTTCGCCCTGTCGCGCTACCGCTTCCGTGGCCGGCTGGCGTACTCGACGTTCATCTTCGTCCCGCTGGTCATCCCCGAGGTCGTGCAGGGCGTGTCGCTCCTCGTGTTCTTCCTCGGCGTCCTGCGCCTGCAGCTCGGCATGCGCACGCTGATGCTGGCCCACATCACCTTCTCCATCAGCTTCGTCATCGTGGTCGTCAAGGCCCGGCTGGCGGGCTTCGACCGGCGCTTGGAGGAGGCCGCCGCCGACCTCGGCGCCACCCCGGCGCAGAGCTTCCTGCGCGTGGTGCTCCCCCTCGCCGCCCCCGGCATCGCCGCCGGCGCCGTGCTGGCGTTCACGCTCAGCTTCGACGACGTGATCATCTCCTCGTTCACGGCCGGGGTCGGCTCCACGACCCTGCCGCTGTACATCTACGGGCAGACCAAGGTCGGGGTGAAGCCCACGATCAACGCCCTGTCGACGTCGATCCTGGCCTTCACGTCCACGCTGCTCGTGGTCGGCATGGCGCTGTCGCGCCGGGCGCAGCGGCGCGGGACCTCGAAGGGCCTCGACACCACGATGTTCGGAGGATGACCATGGGATCGCACCTCGCGGGCGTCTGGTTCACGGTCACCGACCTCCAGGTCACCTCGGGCAAGGGCTCGTGGGTGACGACGGTCGACGGCCAGAGCTACCTCGACCTCTCGTCGGGCATCGCGGTCACGTCCACGGGTCACTGCCACCCACACGTGGTCGCCGCCATCCAGCGCCAGGCCGAGCGCTTCGTGCACGCGCAGGTCAACTGCTACCGCCACGACCTGCTCGAGCCGCTCGGCGCCCGGCTGGCCGAGATCTGCCCGCCCGGCATCGACACGTTCTTCTTCGCCAATTCAGGTGCCGAGGCCACCGAAGCCGCGGTCAAGCTGGCGAAGCAGGCCACCGGCCGGCCGGGGATCGTCGTGTTCGAGGGCAGCTTCCACGGCCGGACCCACCAGACCATGGCCATGACGACGTCGAAGGCGGTCTACCGGGCCGGCCACGCGCCGCTCCCGTCGGGCATCTTCGTGGCGCCGTACCCGAACGTGGCTCGGGCGGTCGACGCCGACGCCGAGGTCGACCGCTGCCTCGAGGGCTTCACGCGACTGCTGCGGACGCAGACGTCACCGGCGGAGGTGGCCGCCGCGGTGATCGAACCGGTGCTCGGCGAGGGCGGCTACGTCCCTGCGCCGGCCAGGTTCCTGCAGGGCATCGCCGATGCCTGCCGCGACCACGGCATCCTCTTCGTCGCCGACGAGGTGCAGACCGGCTTCGGCCGCACCGGTCGGATGTTCGCCGTCGACCACCTCGGGCTCGAACCCGATGTGGTGGTGATGGCCAAGGGCATCGCGTCCGGCTTCCCCATGTCGGCCATTGGCGCGGGCGCAGACCTCATGGCCCGCTGGCCACCCGGGAGCCACGGCGGCACGTACGGCGGCAACCCGCTCGGGTGCGCCGCGGCGCTCGCCACCATCGACGTGCTCACCGAACCTGGCTTCCTCGACGGCGTGCGGGCCCGCGGCGCACGGCTGCGGGCCGGCCTCGAGCGGATCGGCGAACGCCACGAGGGAGTGCTCGACGTCCGCGGGGTGGGGCTGATGCAGGCGCTCGAGCTGGTCGACGGCGTGCGGGTGGCCGCGGTCATGAAGCACTGCCTCGCGGAGCACCGTGTGATCCTCATGAACGCGGGGACCGACGGGACCGTGCTGCGCCTCATGCCCCCGCTCGTCATCACCGACGCCGAGGTCGACCTGGCCCTCCGTGCGCTCGACGATGCGATCGGCGCGACCGCGTGAGCGCGTCGCGACCGTCCGCCGGGGTGGACCCTGCGGTGGTGCTCGACGCGCACGACCGGGCGATCATCGAGGCGCTCCAGGAGGACGGGCGCCGCCCGGTCACCCACATCGCCAGGGCCGTGGGGCTGAGCGAGGCCGCGGTGCGCCAGCGGGTGAACCGGCTCATCGACTCGGGCGTCATGCAGATCGTGGCCGTGACCGACCCACTGTCCCTCGGGTACCACCGCATGGCGATGGTCGGCTTGCGCGTCGGTGGCGGGGTGCACTCGGTGGCCGAGAAGGTCGGTGCGCTCGAGGAGGTCGCCTACGTCGTCTACACCGCCGGCTCGTTCGATCTGCTGGTCGAGGTGGTCACCGCGGACGACGAGGCACTGCTCGCGCTGCTGAACGACCGGATCCGCGCCATCCCCGGCGTCATCGGCACCGAGACCTTCGTGTACCTGCGCATCGCCAAGCAGACCTACGCCTGGGGCGCCTGACAACGGACGGTCCGCAGGCACCCGGGCGGACGTGCTCTGCCGCCTGCGCGCGGCGCTCCCCGGATCCGTCTCGGCTCAGTCGCCCCAGAAGGTGCGCTCACGCCGCTCCGCCCTTCGTCGCCGGCGGCGCCGCGACGAGGCCCCCGCGTCGCCTTCGGCTTGGTCGAGGTCGACGTCGGCATCGAGGCGGACGACGTCTCCGGTCGCCCAGGCATCGGGCTCGTCCGCGGCAGCGGCGCCGACCTCCGGCGGGCCCTTCCCGTCAGGGAGCGGAGCCCAGGCTCGGCGTTCGCCGTCCCACCCGAGCCAGCTCTCCGAGACTTGATCCCATCCCTCCCAGCGTGCGCGCGACTCGTTCCATCGGGGTGGGAAGGCCAGGTCGCCCTGCGGCGGTGCCTGGTCGCGACTGGCCTCGGCGGCGGCTCGGGCCTCGGCCGACGGAGGGTCGGCGCGACGGCGGCGGATGACGTACGGGACGACCACCGAGACGGCGGCCGCGGCGACGAGCAACAGCCCGCCGATCGTCCATGGTGCGACCGCGACGGCTCCGGTCACCTGCATGCTGAGCCCCCTGCCCGCTGCACGGGGACCCTCATGCGTCGCGGACCGAGGCGTCGATGGTCGTCCTACGCCCCGAACAGCACCAGGCGGTGCTCTCCGTTCTCGCTGAGCCGCTGGCGAGCCTCCTCGGCCAGCTCGGCGGCGCGGAGGCGGGCCGACTCGACGGCCGCGCCGGCCAGCTCGGACGCCTTGCCCCGGACCAGCTCGGCCCGGGGGCGGGCCGACTCGATCGCGCTCTCCGTCAGGTCGAACGCCTTGCCCCGGGCGGTCGAGGCGAACGACTCGACGTGCGGTCGGGCCGCGTCGGCCAGCTCGGCAACCGTGGACGACGCCCGGTCGGCGAACGACTCGACGTGGGGCAGGGCGGCCTCGGCCACGTCGATCGCCCGGTCCACGACCTGCTCGGCCAGGTGCCCTGCGCCTCGCAGGGCCCGCGGAGCGGCCTCCGGAAGCAGCCGCCGCCCGGCCCGCCACTGCAGGACCAGACCCACGCCGGCGCCCACGACGGCCCCTTGCGCGGCACCGCGGGCGACGTCGGCGCCGACCGAGCCCGGCTGCTCCGCGTCCCGGCGCGACGACCGGACGCCGGCCACGCCGGCGCCCACCGCACCGCCGATCAACGCGCCCTTCACCGCTTTGTGCATGCTCTCTCCCGGGGGGTGGCAGAACGTGCGGCCACCCTACCCACGTCAGCGGGCCGAGCCGCCGGGGGCGAGCGAGCCGGAGGGCGAGCGAGCCGGAGGGCGAGCGAACCCGCGCGCTACGACGCGGCGCGACGCGGGCGCTGCGCCCTGGTTGCGGTGCGGGGGACGAGCGTGGGGTTCACCTTGTCGAGCACCACGGAGCGGTCGATCACGCAACGGGCGACGTCGTCGCGGCCGGGGAGGTCGTACATGACGTTGAGCAGCACCTCTTCGAGGATGGCCCGCAGGCCGCGCGCTCCGGTGCCACGCAGGATCGCCTGGTCGGCGACCGCTTCGAGGGCGTCGTCGCTGAACTCGAGCTCGACGTTCTCGAACTCGAAGAACTTCTTGTACTGCTTGACCAGCGCGTTGCGGGGCTCGACGAGGATGCGGCACAGCGCCTCCCGGTCGAGGTTCGACACGGCGCCCAGCACGGGCAGGCGGCCGATGAACTCCGGGATCAACCCGAACTTCATCAGGTCCTCGGGCAGCACCTGCTGGAGCAGGGCGCCGACGTCCTTCTCCTCGGACCGGCGGATGTCGGCGCCGAAGCCGACGCCCTTCGCGCCGATGCGGTTCTCGATGATCTTCTCCAGCCCCGCGAACGCTCCGCCGCAGATGAACAGGATGTTCGTGGTGTCGATCTGGATGAACTCCTGGTGCGGGTGCTTGCGCCCGCCCTGCGGCGGCACCGACGCCTGGGTGCCCTCCAGGATCTTGAGCAGCGCCTGCTGCACGCCCTCGCCGGAGACGTCGCGGGTGATCGACGGGTTCTCGGCCTTGCGGGCCACCTTGTCGATCTCGTCGATGTAGATGATCCCGGTCTCGGCCTTCTTCACGTCGTAGTCGGCGGCCTGGATCAGCTTCAGGAGGATGTTCTCGACGTCCTCGCCGACGTAGCCGGCCTCGGTGAGCGCCGTCGCGTCGGCGATCGCGAACGGCACGTTGAGCATGCGGGCCAGGGTGCGGGCCATCTCCGTCTTGCCGCAGCCGGTCGGGCCGATCAGCAGGATGTTCGACTTGGCGATCTCGACCTCGTCGTGGTGGTGCACGGGCTGGGAGCCCAGCTGCACCAGCTTGTAGTGGTTGTAGACGGCGACCGACAGGATCTTCTTCGCGTGGTCCTGGCCGACGATGTAGTCGTTGAGGAAGTCGTAGATCTCCCGCGGCTTGGGCAGCTCGCCGAAGTTCAGCTCGGAGGACTCGGCCAGCTCCTCTTCGATGATCTCGTTGCACAGGTCGATGCACTCGTCGCAGATGTACACGCCGGGGCCGGCGATGAGCTTCTTCACCTGCTTCTGCGACTTGTTGCAGAACGAGCACTTCAACAGCTCGCCGCCGTCACCGAACTTGGCCACGTCCGTTCCCCTCTCGGACTCGTCGATCCCGCTACCCGGCCGCCCGGATGGGCCCGGTGTTGTCGGCCAGCTCCCGGGAGGAGATCACGTCGTCGATGATGCCGTAGTCGCGCGCCTCGTCGGCGGAGAGGACGAAGTCGCGGTCGGTGTCCGACGAGATCTTCTCGACCGACTGGCCGGTGTGACGGGCCAGGATCTCGTCGAGCAGCTCGCGCATGCGCATGATCTCGCGGGCCTGGATCTCGATGTCGGTGGCTTGGCCACCGCCCTGCCCCCACGGCTGGTGGAGCAGCACGCGGGCGTGCGGCAGCGCGAGGCGCTTGCCCTTCGTGCCCGCCGCCAGCAGCACCGCGGCCGCGGAGGCCGCCTGCCCGAGGCAGATGGTGGAGATGTCGGGCTTGATGTACTGCATGGTGTCGTAGATGGCGAACAGCGCCGTGATGTCGCCACCCGGGCTGTTGATGTAGACGTTGATGTCCTTGTCGGGGTTCTCCGACTCGAGGTGGATCAGCTGGGCGCAGATCAGGTTCGCGATCGTGTCGTCGATCGGTGTGCCCAGGAAGATGATGTGGTCCTTCAGGAGCCTCGAGTAGAGGTCGAACGCCCGCTCGCCACGGTTGGTCTGCTCGACCACCGTCGGCACGAGGTAGCCGGAAGCCGCGAGGTCGCGGCGTCCCGTCGGCGCGGCGCCGCTTGGGCTGTGGATGCTGTGCGGGATGGTCACTCGCCGTCCTCCTCTGCCGTGGCGGCATCGTCGCCCGCCGAGGCTTGGTCGTCCGCCGGGCTCGCCGGGGCTTCGTCTGATCCTTCGGCGATCGGGTCGCCGGCGGGAGTGGCGGTGTCGTCGTCGAGCTCCAAGGCGGCCCGATCGACCGGCTTGCCGTCGGGATCGACGACTTCCACATGCTCCACCAGCCACTCGAGCGCCTTGCGCTTCTGCACATCGGAGCGTACCAACGCGACCTGCCCGGCGCGCTCGACCTGGCGGCGCACCTGCGCCGGCTTCTGCTTGACCCGCTCCGCGATGGCGGCGTACTCGCCCTCCATCTCGTCGTCGTCCACGTCGATGCCCTCCGCCTCTGCGACGGCCCGCAGCGCGAGGTCGACTTTGACGCTCTGCACTGCCGCGTCGCGCAGGCCGTCGAGGAACTCGGCGGAGTCCTGGCCGGTCGCCTCGAGGTACGCGCCGAGGTCCATGCCCTGCGCCTCGAAGCGCATGGCCATGTCCTGCAAGCGGTCCCGAACCTCGCTCGACACGAGCGGTTCAGGGACGTCTTCTTCCACCAGATCGGCGAGCGCCTCGGCCGTGCGCTGCTGGATCTGCATGGCGGCCTGGACCCGCTTGACGGTCGAGAGCCTGCGGCGGAGGTCGGCGCGCAGCTCGTCGATCGTGTCGAACTCGGAGGCCTCGCCGGCGAAGTCGTCGTCGGCCTCGGGGAGGACCTTGGCCTTGACCTCCTTCACCAGCACCCGCACATCTACCGGCGACTGGCCCTCCTGGGGGTGCGCGGCGCTGAAGGCGAGGATGTCGCCGGGCTTGGCGCCTCGGAGCTGCACGTCCAGCTCGGGCAGGACCGCTTCGCTGCCGACCTCGTAGAGGTAGCCCTCGGCGGTCAACCCGCCGAGCGGCTCGCCGTCCTGGGAGCCGGCGATGTCGATGGTGACGTGGTCCCCGTCCTGAGCCGGCCGGTCCACCGTCTCCAGGTCGGCGAACTGCTCGCGCAAGACCCGGAGGCGGCTCTCGACGTCCTCGTCGGAGACGGTCGGCTGGTCGATCGTGACCCTCAGCGTGCCGTAGCCGCCGACCGAGACGCGCGGCCGGATCTCCACGACGGCGTCGAAGCTGACGGCGCCGCCGTCCTCGCCGGCCGTGATGTCGATGTCGGGCTGGGCGATCGCGTCGACGTCGTGCTCGCTGACCGCCTGCACGTAGTACTCGGGCAGCGCATGCTGGAGAGCGTCCGCACGCGCGGCGTCGGAGCCGATGCGGGCCTCGAGCACCCGGCGGGGCACCTTGCCCGGGCGGAACCCGGGGATGCGCACCTCCCGGGCGATGCGCCGGAAGGCGGCATCGACCTCACGATCGAACTCGGCCTCCTCGACTTCGACGGAGACCTTGACCTTGTTCCCCTCGAGGGGTTCGACCGTGGACTTCACAGGGCGCCGAGTGTACCGATGGGGCTCCGTCGCCCGGGCAACCCTTCGGGTTGAGTGCTCAGGGCCGGTCCCGGGCCTCGGGCCGTCCCCCACCCGACCGTTTCGCCATCACCCCGCCCGGCCCCCCATCCCGGTCCCGCCCTGGATCAGCCGGTCAGCCGGCGCCGGGCCTGGGCCGGCCGAGGAAGTAGAGGTGACGGCCCTCGTCCATCTCCGCCGCGACCCGAGCGCGCCACGCCGAGCGTGTCCCCGGTCCGGGCGACTCGGCCGCGAGGTGGATGAGCGCTTCGCAGAAGTAGGTGGAGTTCCGCGCATCCTGCAGCGACCAGCAGACCTGTGCGCTCACCGCCTCGCCACCGAGGTCGTGCGTACGGCAGTGGCCGAGGACGATCCGTTCGAGCGGTGCGGGGTCCACCGGGTCCTGGATCCGTCCCCACGTCAAGAAGAATCGGCTGTCGCCATCTGCCAGCTCGACCCGGACCGCCACCACCTCGTCCACGCCACGGATCTTGCCGGGTCCGGGAGCGCCGAGTGTGCTTCGGCGAGCAGGTCGGACCGCGCACCTCTGGTGCCCTTCGAGCTGACGGCCTCACACACGGCGGGCGACTCCCGCTCTCGTGCGAACGGCGCCGGCATGGGGCGGCGGCACGGCGCGGGCGAACGGCGGAGGTCAGTAGCCTGAGCAGGTCGTGGCTGACGATCTTCGCACCCCATGCCGGTGACTGCTGCGCTCACGCCGGTGGGCGCCTCGCCGACCGTGCCGACCGCCGGGCCGCTGCTTCTCGCCGCCGTGCTGCTCGCCGTCGCCGGGGCGGCCAAGCTGCGGGTGCCCGACGGAACCGTGCGGGCCCTACACGCGGCGGGCATCCCTGCGGCGCGCGGCCACGGCCGCCTGCTCGGGCTCGTCGAGGTCGTCCTCGGCGCCAGCGTGCTGCTCGTCGGCGGCCGAGCGCTGGCCGCCCTGCTCGCTGCTGCGTACCTCGGCTTCGCCACGTTCACCGCCCGCCTCCTCAGCGTCGACCGGAGCGGTGCGGGCTGCGGCTGCTTCGGCGCCGACGACGCACCGGTGGGCGCCACGCACGTCGCCGTCAACGCCGCCCTCGCGACCGGGTGCCTCGCCGCCGTGGTGTGTCCGGTGGCCGGCGTGGCCGACGTCGTCCGCCAGCAACCCCTCGCGGGGCTGCCGTTCCTTGCTCTCGTTGCCGTCGGCGCCTGGGCCGCCCACCTCGCCCTGACCGCGCTGCCCGCCCTGAGGGCCGTCGTCGACGAGGTGCACCGAGCCAGCGCAGAGGTGGCCTAGCCATGGCGATCCTCATCGCCCTCGAGACGGTCGTCCTGGCGCTCCTCGTCCTGCTCGTGCTCGGCCTGCTCCGGAGTCACGCCGAGATCCTGCGCCGCCTGCACGATCTCGGTCACGGCCTCGAAGACGACAGCGCCCCCCGCCACCCCGCTCGCACCCGAGGCGTGGGGCGCGAGGAGTTCACCGTCTTCCCGGAGGTGCCCTCGCCTGGCGGCGACGACGACTTCCCCGAGGCTCGGGACATCGCCGGCACCGGTCTGGCCGACGACGCCGTCACCGTCCGGGTCACCGGTGTGGATCACAGGACGCTCGTCGCCTTCCTGTCCAGCACCTGCCTCACCTGCCAGCGGTTCTGGGACGCGTTCCGCCGGCCGGACCGCCTGGGGTTCGCCACGAGCACCAGGGTCGTGATCGTCACGAAGGACCCGACCGAAGAGAGCGCGGCCCGGATCGCCGACGTGGCCCCCGATTCCGTACCGGTCGTCATGTCCAGCAGAGCCTGGGACGACTACCGGGTGCCCGGCTCGCCGTACTTCGTCCTCGTCGACGGGCCCAGCGGAGCGGTCAAGGGCGAAGGCACCGGGATCGACTGGCCCCAGGTGCGCGGCCTGCTCGCCCAGGTGGCCGACGACGAGGCGCTCGCCGCAGATCTGGAAGCGCGGAGGGTCCGCAAGTCCCGTGCCAACGACGACCGGGAGCGCCGCGTCGACGCCGAGCTCCTCGCCGCCGGCATCCGCCCCGGCGACCCCAGTCTCTTCGCGGGACAGCCCGAGGCCGTCGCCCCGGCTGAGGACGACGCCGACGCGGACTCGGGTGGCGGCGAGCCGAGGTGAGCGTGCCGGTTCTCGTTCTCGGACTCCCCATGGCCGTGCTGGCCGCGCTGCGCGGATCGTGGTCGCCGTGAGGTGAGTCGATGCTGTCGAGCATCACCCCGCTCGGGGAGCGGGGACGGGGCAACCGGTGGGCCGTGACGGCGGGGGCTTTCGCGCTCGGTGCCCTCGCGGGCGGCGCCACCACCGGCGCCGTGCTCGGATCGATCGGCCAGCTCCTGCTGGACGTGCTGCCCGCTGATCCGGTCGCCGCTGCACCGCGTCTCCTCGTCCTCGCGGTGGCCGCGGGCATCGGTGCGCTGGCCGACCTCGGCGCCGGCGGGCTACGGGTGGTGTCGTCGCGCCGGCAGGTGGACGAGGCGTGGATCGGTCGCTATCGGGGTTGGGTCTACGGCGCCGGTTTCGGCTACCAGCTGGGTGCCGGCGCCGTCACCGTCGTCACGAGCGCGGCCACCTGGGTTGCGCTCGTCGCCATGGCGCTGACCGGCTCGACACTCGCCGGGATGCTCGTCGGTCTGACGTTCGGCGCGGCGCGCGCCGCGCCGCTGACGCTTGCAGCCGGCATCCACACGCCGATCGAGCTCACCGCCGTGCATCGACGCAACCGGTCGTGGGAGCCCGTGGCACGCCGGTCCGCGGTGGGCGGGCAGGTGCTTGTCTCCCTTGCGGCCGCCGTCTGTGCTCTTGTGGTGTGGGCATGAGGCTGTCAGCGTTCGGAGTGACGACCGAGCTTCCGCCCGGCTGGGAGGGGCGCATCACCCGCCGACCCTCCCCGGGCGGAGCGCCCGTTCCGGCGTCCCGCACCACAGGGTCGGGAGCTCCCGGTGAGGTGACGAGACCGGTCGTGCACCTGGCCAACTTCCCGCTCCCCGAACAGCGCGGCGACTTCGGGTCCGGAGCGGTCGACATCATGGGCAGCGGCCACGTCTTCGTGTGCCTGTTCGAGCACGGTGCGGCGAGCGCCCGACAGCCGCTGTTCGCGTCGACAGGGATCCCGCGACTCGCCCCGGCCATGTTCCGCGCCGACGGGCTCCAGCGGGCCATCCGGGGCCAAGCCGGTGCGCAACGCTGGTTCAACGAAGCTGGCCGGGCCTTCTGCCTCTACGTCGTGCTCGGTGCCCAGCGTGAGAGCGCACGCCTGGTCCCCCTCGCCAACCGCGTGCTGGCCGCGACGAGGATCCGCGCGCCGTGACGCTCGTCCGGTCCCCTTCCGAGGGCCGCGCCCGCCCCAGCGAGCTCGCGGCGCGGCCAATGGTTCCCTCCGGCCGCCGGGCGCTCGTGGGAAGGGTGGTGTCGGCACCGGCCGGCCCCGCGGACGCGACGCTCCCGGAGCGTCTCGTCGCTCGGGCGTCGGCCCTGCTGGGTGGCCGGCACTCCCGTCGCCGGTTCCTGGCCAAGACGGCCGTCGTCGGTTCGGCGCTGGCCGTCGGCCCGCTCGACTTCCTGCTGAAGCCGGGCACGGCGTACGGCTACCTGTGCGGCACGTGCTCCGACGGCTGGACGGCCTTTTGCTGCACGATCAACGCCGGTCGCAACTCGTGCCCCGCCGGGTCGTTCGTCGGCGGCTGGTGGAAGGCGGACAACGCCGCCTACTGCTGCGGAGCCGCCCGCTACATCATCGACTGCAACGCGTCCTGCCCGAGGACCTGCTCGTGCCGTTGCTCAGGCGCCTCCTGCGACGGCCGGCGGACCTGCTGCAACCAGTTCCGCTACGGCCAGTGCCACCAGGAGATCTCCTGCTACGGGCCCGTCGTGTGCCGCGTCGCCACCTGCACGCCGCCGTGGCAGTACGACGCCTCGTGCACCGCCACCAGTGCCACCGACAACCGCACGCGCGACCACGGGGCGCCGTGCGTGCCCGCTTGCAACCCGGACGCCTCGATCTCGCTGAAGTACGCGGCCATGGGTGGGGCGAGCGGACCGCTCGGCAAGCTCGTGCAGTCTGAGCGACCCACGGTGGACGGCACCGGCC
The DNA here is from genome assembly GCA_016185275.1 of Actinomycetota bacterium. Lineage (GTDB taxonomy): Bacteria > Actinomycetota > Acidimicrobiia > Acidimicrobiales > Iamiaceae > JACPNX01. The sequence continues at coordinate 28,880 of JACPNX010000049.1, forward strand.
GCTACGCGCTCTACGAGCGCGGCTCGATCCTGTGGAAGTCGGGCGTCGGCGCCCACGAGCAGCACGGGTCCATCGGCAGCCGCTATCACCGCTTGGGCTACGAGCGCAGCGCGCTGGGCTTCCCCATCACCGACGAGACCGCGATCGGCGACGGCCGGGGCGTGTTCAACCGGTACGAGGACGGTGTGATCTACGCCTGCTTCGCCACCGGAGTGTGGGAGACGTGGGGCGACATCCGCCGGCTGCACAGCGCGACCGGTGGCGTGCGCGGCCCGCTGGGCTACCCGAAGACCGGGATGCTGGTGTGGCCCGGCGGCACCGGTTCCTACCAGCACTTCGAGCAGGGTTCGATCTGGTGGGGCCGGTCCACGGGACTCGACGCGGCGTTCCTGCTGTCGGGCATGAACGGCAAGTACCGCGAGATCGACGGACCGAGCGGTCCGCTGGGCTGGCCCACCGCGTCGGCGGAGGCCTACGGGCCCGGCTCACGAGCCCGCGGCCAGAACGGGACGATGTACTCGCACCCCGACCTCGGATCGTTCGGCGTGTGGGGACGCACCGAGGACAAGTACCGGGCCATGGACGAGGCCCGCGGCGCACTCGGGTGGCCCACGAGCGACGTGCGGCCCGCCGGCGCCGGTTTCCGCACGACGTTCGTCCACGGGTTCCTCTACGACTGGCCGGGTCGCTACCTGGCCGAGGTGCACGGTGCCGTCGCCGACAAGTACGCCGAGCACGGCGTCGAGACCGGTCCGCTCGGCTGGCCGGTCGCCGATCTGGTCGTACTGGCGGGTAGCACGAGCAAGCGGCAGCCCTTCCAGGCGGGCGCCATCTACTACCGGCCGGCGATCGGCACCTACGCCGTCTGGGGACCGATCTTCGACGAGTACGAGCGCCGCGGCGAGCAGCGCAGTCCCCTCGGCTTCCCGACCACGGACGTCTACGTGGACGGCTCCATCTACCGGTGCGACTTCGAAGGTGGTCGACTGACCTACGACCCGGCCACCGGAACAGTCGGCTGACCGGGTCCGACCGATGCGTGCACCGCTCCAACCGCTAGCTTCGACGGTCTCGCGGGTGTAGCTCAATGGCAGAGTCCCAGCCTTCCAAGCTGGTCATGCGGGTTCGATTCCCGTCACCCGCTCTGCGCGGCGATGACATCCGCCGCACTGACCCGGGCGGTGAGTCGGCGGTCCGAGTGACCTACCGCCCGTCGCCGGCCAGTGAGCGGGCCACGCGGGCCGGCGTGCCGAGCGCGAGCACGTCGGCGGGCAGATCGCGGGTGACCACCGCGCCGGCGCCCACGACGGTGTTCGAGCCGATCGAGACGCCGGGGCACACGATCACCCCACCGCCCAGCCAGACGTTGTCGCCGATCGTGATCGGCTCGGCGGCCTCCCAGCCCGCCCGCCGCAGGTCGGCCTCGAGCGGGTGCGTCGCGGTCAGCAGCTGCACCCGCGGGCCGATCTGGACGGCGTCGCCGATCTCTATGCGGGCCACGTCCAGCGCAACGAGGCCGTAGTTCACGAAGGTCCCGGCGCCGATGTGGGTCTGGTAGCCGTAGTCGCAGTGGAACGGGGGGCGGACCTCCGTCCCTTCGCCGATCGAGCCGAGCAGCTCCTCGAGGATCGCGCGCCGGTGGTTCGGGTCGGCAGCCGCCGACCCGTTGTAGGCCTCCATGAGCGTCATGGCCCGCTGGAGGTCACCGGCGATCTCGGGGTCGTCCGCTCGGTACAGATCTCCGGCCAGCATCCGCTGCCGCTGGCTGCGCCCGTCGCCGGAGGCGGGGTCTGGCTCGGGCACGGAGCCACGGTACCCAACCGGCACCCGTGCGCCCTCCGGCATCCCCGAGCCGGGCCACATCCGACCCGTGAAAAGCGTGACCGGTGCCGGCATCGACCGCGCGTGCGCGGGTTAGGAGTGCCGTCGAGGCGCACGGAGCCTCGCCCCCAAAACCAAGCCCCCCAACGACACGGCCCCGCCGACGGTTGATCGAGGCGGGGTCGTGTCGCGTCCCGCCATGGCTGCGGACGCTCGCCGAAGTGCGCGGCGGGGCGGACGCCGGCTCCTCGGACCCCAGCGAAGTCGCGACCTGAAGCCGGGTGCTCCGTGGACGCCGCTGACCGGAGCGTGCGATACGTTGACCCGGATGCCCAGCCACCTCGAGATCGCCTGGAACCCGGACGTCGCCGCCCTCGAGCTCGACGGTGACCTCGACCCCGCCAGTGCCCCGGAGCTGCGGGAGCGGGTCGCATCGCTGATCGCCGCGGGGACCACCTCGTTCAAGCTCGACATGGCAGGAGTCGACTTCATCGACTCCTCCGGGTTGCGGGAGCTCATGCGCATCGATCAGCAGCTCGAGGAGAAGGGGTCCAAGCTGGTGGTCCTCCACCCGAGCTCCGCCGTCAGCACCTTGTTGACGATGACGGGTCTGGACCAGCGGCTCGTCGTCGAGGCCTGACCGCACCCGGGTCGGACCGCGCCCGCCGAAGGGGACGTGGGTAGGGGGACCCGCCGAGCTGCAACCGTGGAGGTCTGATGAGCACGCCGTGCCGCACGGTCACGACCACGATGCCCGAGGTCCTCGACGACCAGGATTGGGCCGAGGTCGGGCGCTTGGCGTGGATCGGCGCCGCCGAGCAGGCCGGCGCCGAACCGCGTGAGGTATCCGCCGACGGAGCCGGTGAGGCGAGGACCTTCGGAACGGTCGTGGACGAGCGGGGCGACCGGCTCGTGCTGCGCTTCCGCGAGTCGGACGAGCAAGTCGTCGCGGAGCCCGTGGATAGCTGAGCGGACGTCGGCAGGAGATCCTCACGCTCGGCCGAACCCTCACGAGCGATGAGGTGCCCCCGGCAGGATTCGAACCTGCGACCGTCGGATTAGAAGTCCGTCGCTCTGTCCCCTGAGCTACGGGGGCTCACCGGTCATCGTAGGGTGAGCCATCGCGTCGTCCGGACCCTCCGGCGCAACGCTCAAGGGGTTGGCAGCCCGGCCGATAGATTCGATCACGCTACGTTTGTTACAGTCGGGTGAAGGGCGATCAGCGTCGAGAGCCCACGCTGGAACCAGACCCCCCGGCTACCGCCGCGACGAGAGGACAACGCCCCCCGTGCGACCACGACCGATCATGCTGACCGCCGTCGCGCTCGCGGTGGTGGCCAGCACCTTCGGCATCCGAGCCGACGCGTCTCCCTCCGATACCCGCAAGACCCGCGATGCAGTACGAGCCGAGCGAGCGAAGGCCGCCTCGCAGGTCGACGCGCTGCGGGCGAGCCAGGCGGAGGTGCTCGCTGCGCTGCGCGCCCTCGACGAGAACGTGAGCGGCCAGGAGGTCGCGCTCGCCGAGGCCGAGCGGGCCGTGCGCCAAGCCCAGGACGATGCAGCCCGCGCCCGCGCCCAGCTGGTCGCCACGCAGCGTTCGCTCGACGGCTTGCGGCGCGCCATGGCTGCCCAAGCGGTCGACGCCTACACCCATCCCAGCGGCGACGATCTGTCTTCGCTGCTCGACGCCCGCAACGCGTCGGAAGCAGCCCAGCGCCAGGCGCTGACCTCGCTGCGCAACCAGCAGAGCGCCGACGTCACCGATCGCTACCGGGCGCTCAAGGCGCAGATCGAGGTGCAACAGCGCGAGGCCGACGACGCGGCGCGGCGGGCGAAGGCCAGCCGCGCCGAGGTCGCGAACCGGCTGGGGCAGCTCAAGCAGGCGCGTGGCGCCAAGGCATCGTTCGCCACCCAGGTCGAGAAGCGGATCAGCACCCAGCTCGCGCGATCCGTCGAGCTCGCCAAGCAGGATCGGGCGCTCTCGGGAAAGCTCGCGCTGGAGGAGGCTCAGCTCCGGGCCCGCCTGCTGGCACAAGCCCAGATGGAGAACGACGCGCGGGAGCGGGCCCGGCAGGCGGCGCTGGCCCGCACGCGGGTCACCGGCTCCGGTGGCTCGGTGGCGCCCGTGGTGTCGTCCGACCCCATCCCGACCGCGGGCATCGACCTCTGCACGGTCGGCGGCATCACGGTGAGCTGCTCGATCTCGGGCCCACTCGGAGACCTCCTCAACGCGGCCGCCGCTCAGGGGCTGCGCCTGACCGGCGGCGGGTACCGCGACCCGTCCAACCAGATCGCGCTGCGGCGGGCCAACTGCGGCTCGAGCTACTACGCGATCTATGAGATGTCGCCGTCCGCGTGCCGGCCGCCGACCGCGCGCCCCGGGCAGTCGCAGCACGAAGTCGGCTTGGCGGTCGACTTCTCGAACTGTGAGAGCCGCGGCAGTGCCTGCTATCGCTGGCTCGCGGGCAACGCCAGCCGTTTCGGCTTCTACAACCTGCCGAGCGAGCCCTGGCACTGGTCCATCAACGGCCAGTAGACCGGCCCGACGCGGGCCTCGCCTCTACGCCCGCAGCCGGAGCGCCCATGGGCGATGCCGGTTCGCCGGCCATGTCCTCCGCCCGTATGCTGGCCGCCCTTGGTGGCCGTAGCTCAGTTGGTTAGAGCGCCAGGTTGTGGTCCTGGAAGTCGGGGGTTCGAATCCCCTCGGTCACCCCAATTTCGTTGCCCGCCACCGCCCGCTCCCGGGTCGAATCGCCTGATCTGGGCACGAAGAGGTCTCTGCTACCGTGCCGCGGCGCGCCTCTAGCTCAACGGCAGAGCAACGGACTCTTAATCCGCAGGTTCTGGGTTCGAATCCCAGGGGGCGCACCGGCTGAGCCTGTCTAACAGTTCCCGTTTCGGCGCGATTCGGCGCGTTAGACCGGCGTTAGACTGCGCATTAGACTTCTGCGGATGCCGATCTCCGCAGCGCGCTTCGAGGCGAAGCTCGACCGGACTGGCGATCATCACGTCTGGACTGGGGCGCGCAATGCGCGAGGTGTCGGCCAGATCCGAGTTGATGGACGGCTCACGACGGCCGCCCGCGTCGCTTGGGAGCTGTCGCACGGTCCACTCGCGCCAGGCGACCGGGTCTCCCAGTGCCCGGACGATCCTGCGTGCGTCCGTTTGGACCATCTCCACCTCCTCCGAGCGCGCGCTGCCGCGCCGACCGCCGTCGCACGCCGCAGGCGCGGTGGGGGGACGATGAGGCAGTTGCCGTCGGGGGTGTGGCAGCTCGTCGTGACCGCCGGGAGGGACGACGATGGGCGGGCGCGCCGTGTGTTTCGCACCGTGAAGGGCTCCCAGGCCGAGGCTGCCAGGGCGCTGGCCGAGCTGGTCGTGGAAGTGGACCGGGGTCGGGTCGTGGCTGTCGCCCGTGACGATCACGTAGCGGTGCGGGAGCTGGTCGAGGCGTACCTGCGCCATCTCGAGGTGGACAAGGGCCGGAAGCATTCGACGCTCGTCCGCTACCGGGGGCTGGTCCGCTGCTGGATCGGTCCTGTCATCGGTGACAAGCGGGCCGATCGGGTCCGGCCCGACGA
>JACPNX010000019.1:0-22133 GCA_016185275.1 Actinomycetota bacterium
ACCTTCTACCTCTACTTCGACGGCAAGGACGACCTGTTCGTCCAGCTCGTCGTGCAGCACACCGAGGAGCTACGGGCGCGCCTCAAGGCGGCTTACGCCTCGCCGGGCCCGTTCACGGCCCGCATGGACCGGGCGCTGGCCGCGTACCTCGACTTCGTCGAGGAGAACCGAGCGGGCTTCCTCTACTTCCGCGACGGCGGCACGGTCGACACCACGGTGGGGCGCCTGTCCACCTGGGCCACCGACCAGCACACCGCAGACCTGCGCCCGGTCCTCGACGAGGCCATGGAAGCGGGCGAGATCCGGCGCTGCGACCCCACGCTGCTGGCGCAGGCGACGATCGGTGTCGTCCAGCACCTCGCGGGGTTCTGGGTCGAGCACCCCGAGCACTGCTCGCGGCGCACGCTGCACCGTTTCATCAACGAGACCACCATGTTCGGATCCGCCGTCCGGTCACCCTCACCGGACCGTGCCACGAGGAGGTGACAGGGGGACATCGCAGCTAGCCGGAACGCAAGGGGGTGCGAACCGGCACAAGCACACACAGGGAGACAACGCATGCGTAGAACCGTTCGGTTGATCGCCATGGCGGCGCTCGTGGCCGGCATCACCGTCGGCATCCAGGCGACGCCATCCAGCGCATCGGACCAACCGACGACCAGGACCATCAGGTACGGCTCGTACACCATCCCCGCCGCCTCCGGCGAGAACATGGGGATGCTGAAGAACAAGCTGAACCTCTGGGTCAGCAAGCCGTGCACCAACTGTTACATCACCAGCATGACGCCGAACCTCGTGTACGCGGACGGCTCCAAGGCGAACGTGGCCGACGGCCCGGTGCTGCACCACATGGTGCTGGCGTCCCAGTTCCGCTCCGATCCCACCTGCGGGTCCAACCTGCTCGGTCTGGTGGGTGAGCGGTTCTTCGCCTCGGGCAACGAGCGGACGGTCATCTCGGTGCCCTCGGGCTACGGCTACTACGTCGGGCTGCTCGACCAGTGGAACCTGGTGTACGAGCTGATGAACATGGCTCCGACGGCCAAGACCGTGTACATCCAGATGACCTACACGTACCGCAGCGCCTCGTCGGGCCTGAAGCCGGTCCGTCCGGTGTGGCTCGACGTCGACCAGTGCGGCGACTCGGAGTACACCATCCCCACGGGGCCCTCCGACACCCACTGGAACTGGAACGTGAACGTGCCCGGCAAGGTCGTCGCCATCGGCGGCCACGTGCACACCGAGGGCAATGGCCTGCGCATCGAAGCGACCAACGAGTCGACCGGCCGGTCGATCTGCAACTCGGTGGCGGCCTACGGGGAGTCGATGGACTACATCGACATGATGACGGGCGAACCGTGGATCTCCTCGATGACCAAGTGCATCGCCAACCCGGTGACGACGTTGGCATCCGGCAACGTCGTGCGAATACACAGCATCTACAACAACCCGGGCCCGTCCCGGGGTGACGTGATGGGGATCATGGTGGCGTTCATCGCCGCCAGCTAGGCGCAGACCTCCCCAGGCGCGGGGCCGGCGCAGGTGGTGCCTCCGGGTGCCGCCGGCGCCGGCCCCCGCCGCGTCCGGGGTGCTGCCGCGATGGCCGCCCGGGGCTCGAGCGCCGTAGGCTGCCCCGGAACGGAGGTGCTGCCATGGGTGAGATCGGAGGCCCGGAGCTCATCATCATCCTCGTGATCGTCCTGGTCCTCTTCGGCGGCGCGAAGCTGCCGCAGCTGGCCCGGTCGCTGGGCGAGGCGAAGCGGGAGTTCCAGCGGGCGACGGACCACGACGACGAGCCGGTGACGCCGCGCGCCCGCCTCGCCGCGCCCACGGCCGACGAGTCGGTGCCCGGCGAGCGCACGTCGGCCGAGCCGGCGCCGGCCCGGCGCCCGGCCGGGGAGACCGAGACGGCCTGAGGCCGGACTCCTCCCGGGGCCGCAGGGAGCCCATCAGGGAGGCTCGGGCACGCTCAGCGGGCGCGGCGGCGCATCTCCACCAGCGGCAGCGCGAGGAACAGCGTGACGGCGACCGACACGCACGCGGACGCCGCCGCCACCACGGCTCGGGACGCCACGACCAGGCCGACTGCGGCGAGCACGGCCCCGAGGGCGAGGAGCAGGGGCGGCGTGATCGTGAGCAGCTTCGAGCGCGGGGAGCGGGGAGCGGGCGGCGACTCGGATGGCACGTCGTCGTGGCCGGCGGACCAGGCGCCGAAGTCGTCCATCCAGCCGGTGTCGCCGGCCCGCGGGTGCCAGGACGACGGCGGGACGTCGCGCACGGCGCGCTCGCGGGCCGGCGCGCCCGAGCCCCTCGCGGCGCCGGAGGCTGCTCCCCCGCGCCGCTGCTGCCCGGACAGCGTCCGGTCGTACTCTCGGCGCCGGGCCGGGTCGGACAGCACCATCCACGCGGCATTGACCTCGCGCATGTGGACCTCGGCCGCGTCGCGCTCATGCGCCGGACGGCCCGACTGCGTATCCGGGTGGTAGCGCCGAGCCTGGCGCAGGTAGGCGCGGCGGATGTCGGTGGTCGGCGCGTCGCGCGCCACGCCGAGGACGCGGTAGTGATCAGCCATCGCGGTTCCGTCCGCCCGCGTCGCCTCAGGCCCCCACGACGTCGTCGAGGACGCGGCGCACCACGCCGGCCACGACGTCGGGGCGTTCCTCGGGCAGGAGGTGACCGCAGAACGGGACGAGCTCGAGGCGGCGCACCGCCGGCAGGTCGTCGCGCAGCCGGGCGCCCCACGATGGGGACAGGAACGGGTCGTCGAGGCCCCATACCACCTCGATGGGCCCGTCGTAGGCACGCAGGCCGGGCAGGCACTCGAGGGTCCAGCGCGCGTCGCCCGCGAGCAGGAACCGCCTGGCCCGCTCCCGACCCTCGGCCGTGCCGAGCGGCCGCAGGTACTCCTCGAGCGTCTCGTCGGTGATCGCGGCCTTGTCCCGCACGGCCCGGCGGAAGCCCAGCGCACCGTTGCGCGCGATCCGGCGGGGAAGGTCGAAGGCGTAGGCCAGCGCATCGACGCCGGGGGTGCGGGCCAGGCGCATGACCTGCGCGGCCAGCGGGACCGGCCAGTTGTCGTAGGCCACCGTGTCGACCAGGACCACACCGGCGACCCGCTCGGGATGGTTGGCCACGATCTGCTGCACGACGGCCCCGCCCTGCTCGTGGCCCACGAGGACCACCCGGTCGTCGCCGCGCTCGGTGAGCCAACCCAGCAGGATCTCGGCCTGGAACGGCGGGCTGAGGTCCTGGTACGGCGAGACGACCGTGTCGCCGAGCCCGAGCAAGTCGGGGGCCAGCGCGTGCACGCCGTCGCCGAGCCGGCGCATCACGCGGCGCCAGAGGTGCGCGTGCGTGGGGAAGCCGTGGACGAAGACGACGAGCGGGCCGGCCGGACCGCCCGACTCGAGGTAGGCCAGATCGGCCGGTCCCGCCCTCGCGATCCGCTTGAGCGGGATGCCGTGCGCGACAGCGGGCCGGGAGGCGACGGGCCGGGTGAGCGGCGCGGTGGGCACGGGATCGAGGCTACGGGCGTGCCGCGCCGGAGCGCCCACGGGGTGCGACCATGGCCGCATGGCCGAGCCCGTGCCCGTCGTGCTGGTGGAGGACGATCCGCACATCGCCGACCTCGTGGACCTCTACCTGCGCGACGCGGGCTTCAAGGTGTTCCAGGCCACGACCGGCGAGCAGGGCCTCGAGTACATCGCCACGAGGCGACCCCGTCTCGTGATCCTCGACCTCGGCCTTCCCGGCGAGATCGACGGGCTCGAGGTGTGCCGGCAGCTCCGGGCCAAGGGTGACCTGCCGGTCGTCATCCTCACCGCTCGCGACGGCGAGATCGACCGCGTCGTCGGGCTCGAGCTCGGGGCCGACGACTACGTCACCAAGCCCTTCTCCCCCAGGGAGCTCGTGGCCCGCGTCAGAGCGGTGCTGCGGCGCGCCGACGGCCCGAGCCGGCCGAGCTCGGTGCTGACGGCCGGCGCGATCGAGGTCGACGTCGACCGTCGCGAGGTTCGAGCGGCGGGGACTCCGGTGGCGCTGACCGCCCGCGAGTTCGACCTGCTGCGCCACCTCGCCGAGCATCCCGGTCTCGTCTTGACCCGCCAGCAGCTCCTGGATGCGGTGTGGGGCCCGGGTTGGGTCGGTGACGAGCGCACCGTCGATGTCCACGTCCGCCAGCTCCGCCGCAAGCTCGGCGAGGCGCTTGCCCTCACCACCGTGTGGGGCGTGGGCTACCGGTTGGGCTGACCGGTGCGCCGCCGCATCCTCGCCGCCGTGGTCGGCACGGTGGCCGCCGCGCTCGTGCTCGCGGGGCTGGGCACGCTGGTGCTCGACCGCGTCAGCGCCCGCCGCGACGCCGAGCGCGAGCTGCGGGCGCTCGCCGAAGGGGTGGTGCAGATCCCGGGCATCGCACCGGCCACCGACCCCGGCGCGGGCGGGGCCGTCCGTCGCGCGCAGGCCCTCCGGTTGCTGCGGGGCCTGCGGCTCGACGGCATCGACTACGTCGCCGTGACGGCGAAGGATCGGGTGCTCGGCCGGCTACCCGACGGCGTCGGCGGCGGGGACGTCGACCGCGCCGCGCTGCGGGCCGGGCAGACCGTGAGCGGCCGGCATGGCCGGCTCGTGTACGCGATGGCACCTCAGGTCGGGCCGCGCGGCGCCGTGCTCGTGGCCGTGCTGACCCGCCAGGTCAAGGGCGCCCCACCCGCGGCGGGGTGGTTCCTGCTGGCCGCGGGGTTGACGCTCGTGCTCGCCGTGGTGGTCGGGGTCGCCCTGAGTAGAGCCGTCACCGCGCCCCTGCGGCGGGCGGAGGCGGCCACGCAGCGGATCGCCGCCGGCGATCTGACCGTCCGCGTGCCCGAGCCGGGCACGGGCGGCCGCAGCGACGAGCTGCGGGACCTGACCCGCTCGATCAACGCCATGGCCGAGGCACTGGAGCGATCGCAGGGCCTGGAGCGCCAGTTCCTGCTGTCGATCTCGCACGACCTACGCACGCCGCTCACGTCCATCCGCGGCTGGGCCGAGGCCATAGAGGACGGCACGGCGCCCGATGCCCGGACCGCCGCCGCCGTCGTGCTGTCCGAGGCGCGCCGGCTCGAGCGACTGGTGCGCGATCTGCTCGACCTGGCGCGGCTGCAGAGCCGCCGCTTCACGTTCGAGCCGAGACCGGTGGCCGTGGGCGAGCTCGTCGCTCTGGCCGCCGAGGGGCTCAGACCGGAGGCCGAGGACGCGGGCGTGGCGCTGGCGGTGAGCGGCGACGGCGGCACCCGTGCCGTGGCCGATCCCGACCGGCTGGCGCAGATCGTCGCCAACCTCGTCGAGAACGGGTTGCGGTTCGCGGCAACGGCGGTGTGGGTGTCGACGCTGGTGGAGCCGGCGACCGTGGCCGTCACCGTCACCGATGACGGACCGGGAATCGCGGCCGAGGACCTGCCCTACGTGTTCGAGCGCCTCTACGTGGCCCGCTCGCGACCCGTCCGCAAGGAGTCGGGTTCGGGGCTCGGCCTCGCCATCGTGCGCGAGCTGGTCACGGCCATGGGCGGCACCGTGCACGCCGAGTCACCGGTGCTCGGTGGCCCCGGGAGCGACCGCCCCGAGCGCGAGCCGGGCGGCACCCGCATCGTCGTGCGCCTCCCCCGCTCGGGCTGAGCCGCCCCGGTGCGCCTCCCTCGCTCAGGCTGAGCCGCCCCGGTGGGTCCGCCAGCGGCGCTCGGCTCTGCCGCCGGCGCTCGGCCCTGCCGCTCAGGTCGCGGCGGGTTCGACCACGGCGGCCGCCACGTCGCCGACCGACGTCCGGATGAGCACGCGCGCACCGACACCCACCGAGCGGCGGAGCGGGGCCAGGGCCACGGCCCGGCCAGGGATCAGGGCCACCGCCCCGTCCGGAGCCGGGGCCGCCGACGTCACGCTGCCCACGACGTCGCCCTCGCCGTCCCGCACGACGTCGCCCGCGGTCACGGGCCCCTCGGCCTCGAGCACGCGGATGGGACGCGGCACGTGACCGCCGCGCGCGTCGATGCGCGCCACGAGCTCCTGGCCCGTGTAGCAGCCCTTGGCGAACGACACCGACGCCGCGACCAACCACGGGCCGGCCTCGGCCGGGATCGTCGCCTCGGTCAGCTCCGCGCCCAGGGCCGGGATGCCGGCGCGGATGCGCCAGGCCTGCCAGCCGGCATCGCCGACCACCACCGCCCCGGCGGGGGCGGCGGCGTGCTCCGCGTGCGTGCCGATCAGATCCGCGCCGACCACGCCCGGCCCCGGCGGCGGTAGAGCTCCTTCGACGTCGAACGGTTCACCGCGCACCGCCAGCCACGGGACCCCTGGCTCCACGGTGATCGTCGCCTTCGTGCGCAGCAGGAACGTGCGCAGGCGCGCCTCGACGGCAGCGCCCCAGCCGGCATCGACGTCGAGCGCGAAGGCCTCGGGCCCGGCCCGCTGGACGCGCAACCACGCCACGACCTTGCCGGCGGGCTGCAGGAGCAGCGACCACGCCGCCGCGCCCGGCGCCAGCCCGGCCACGTCCTGGCTGAGCTGGCCCTGGAGGAACTGGCCCGCGTCGGGGCCCTCGACGCGCACGATGTCGCGCTGGGATCGGTGGGCGAGCGACGGCATGGCGCCAGTGTGCCGGCCCGCCCGTCGCCCCGGTGCCTTCGGACCCACTGGGACTTCTCGAAGCATCTCCCGCCATGGGCAGGAACTGCTTCAAGAACCGCCGGATCGGGAGCGGGCCGCCGTCATGCGGCGGGCGCCGGGCACCGCGGCGAGGAGGGCCTTGGCCTTGTTGTGGCACTCGAGGTCTTCGTGCTCGGGCACCGAGTCGGCCACGATCCCCGCGCCGGCCTGCACGGAGGCCCGCCCGTCGGGCAGGCACACCATCGTGCGGATGGCGATGGCGGTGTCGACGTTCCCGCTGAAGTCGAGGTAGCCGACGACGCCTGCGTAGGGCCCACGTTTGACCGGCTCGAAGTCGTCGATGAGCTCCATGGCCCGAACCTTCGGAGCGCCCGACACCGTGCCGGCGGGCAGCGTGGCCCGGAGCACGTCGATCGGCGTGCGGCCCTCCCCCAGCTCCCCCGACACCTGCGACGTCAGGTGCATCACGTGGCTGTACCGCTCGAGCTCCATCAGCTCGTCCACGCGGCAGGTGCCGAAGCGCACGACGCGGCCGACGTCGTTGCGGGCCAGGTCGACCAGCATGACGTGCTCCGCCACCTCCTTCGGGTGCTCGCGCAGCTCGGCGGCAAGGCGCCGGTCGTCGGCGTCGGTGGCACCGCGGTAGCGGGTGCCGGCGATGGGTCGTGACACGACTCGACCGTCGAGCAGCTGCACCATCGGTTCGGGCGACGAGCCCACGAGCGTGACCTCGGGCGTGCGCACCAGGTACATGTGGGGGCTGGGGTTGATCTGGCGCAGCACCCGGTAGACGTCGAACGGATCCGCGCCGAGGTCCAGGTCGAAGCGCTGCGCGAGCACCACCTGGAAGATGTCGCCCGCCAGGATGTGCTCCTTGGCCGCCTCGACGGCGCGCCCGTAGGCGCCGGCGCCCATCGTGGAGCGCACCTCCGGCAGCGGATCGTCCAGGGGCGGCGGCTCCATCAGGGGCTCCGCGTGGGGCTGCGCGCCGTCGGCGGCGAGCCGGTCGAGGCGGGCAACGGCGTCGTCGTAGATGCGGTCGAGGTCGGCCCCGGTGGAAGCACCGGCGACGTAGGCGTTGGAGACCAGCGTGACCCGCTGCCGCCAGTGGTCGAATGCGGCGAGCTCGCCGATGATCGACAGCACCGCGTCGGGCAGGCCGAGGTCGTCCTCCGGCGCCCCGGGCAGGCGCTCCACCTCACGGACCACGTCGTAGCCGAGGTAGCCGACGACGCCGCCGTGCAGCGGCGGCAGGTCGGGCAGCCGCGGCGACCGGTAGTGCGCGAGCAGCGCCTCGAGGGCCGCGAGCACACCGCGCTCCAGCGGAACACCGTCGGGCACGGAACCGCCCGTGACGTGGACGCGCCCGTCCCGAGCCACGAGTGTGGCCGCGGCCCTGCGGCCCACGAACGACCACCGGCCCCATCGCTCTCCCCGCTCGACCGACTCGAGGAGGAAGCCGGCCTCCTGACCGGCGCAGAGCCGCGCGAAGGCGGCCACCGGCGTGATCAGGTCGGCCAGCAGCTCGCGCCAGACCGGGACGACCGTGTGCCCGCGGGCCAGGGCGTGGAACTCGGCGCGTGAGGGTCGGACGGTCATGGCCCGCGGGTGCCGGGCGCCTTCAGGAGGTCGGCGCCGACGCCGCGGGGCCGGCCAGCACGCGGCTGAAGCACGAGTGCGAACCGGTGTGGCAGGCACCGCGCCCGTCCTGATCCACGACGAGCAGGACCGTGTCGCCGTCGCAGTCCAGCCAGGCCTCGCGGATCCACTGGCGGTCGCCCGACGTGTCGCCCTTGCGCCACTCCTCCTGGCGTGACCGGCTCCAGAACACCGTGCGGCCCTCGGCGAGCGAGCGCCGCAGCGTCGCCTCGGTCATCCACGCCACCATCAGCACCTGTCCCGTCGCCGCCTCCTGCACCACGGCGGGGACGAGGCCCTCGCCGTCGAAGCGCACCGCGTCGAGTACGCCGGTGGCGGCGAGCGGCGTGGGCTCGGACATGGCCGTCATCGTACGGGCGCGCCCGAGCGCGGCCCCAACGCCCCGCATCCCGGGAGCCTCACAAGTACAGGCCGGTGCTGCTCTCCTCCAGCCGCACCGAGGCCAGGGCGTGCACGTCGCGCTCGCGCAGGATGACGTAGTCGTCGCCGCCTACCTCGACCTCGTAGCGGTCCTCGGGGTTGAACAGGACCTGGTCGCCGACCTCCATGGTCCGCACGTTCGGACCCGCGGCCACGACCTCGGCCCACGCCAACCGTTTGGACATCTGCGCGGTGGCCGGGATCAGGATCCCCCCCGACGTGCGGCGCTCCGAGTCGGCCTCGAGCTTCACGAGGATCCGGTCCGTCAGCATCGTGATCGGCAGCTTGCCGCGGTCGCGCCGCCGCCCGGGCGGCGGCCCCGGAACCGGCGCCGGCCCCGGCGTCGCGTCCGGCGGAGTGGGCGCGGTGGTGGAGGGCTCGCTCACCGCGCCGACGGTACCGCCTGTCTCATGCGGGGCGAACTGCCACACCCGCCGCGGCCAGCGCCGCCTTGGCCTCCGCGACCGTGTGCTCGCCGAAGTGGAAGATCGACGCCGCCAGCACCGCGTCGGCACCACCGTGGAGCACCCCCTCGGCCAGGTGCGCGAGCTCACCGACACCGCCCGAGGCGATGACCGGCACGGAGACCGCGGCGCTGACCGTGCGGGTCAGGTCGAGGTCGAACCCGTCGCGGGTCCCGTCCCGGTCCATCGAGGTGAGCAGGATCTCCCCCGCTCCGAGGGCCACCGCCTCCACCGCCCACGCGACGGCGTCGAGCCCGGTCGGCGTGCGGCCGCCGTGCGTGAAGACCTCCCAGCCGGACATCGTCGTGCCCGTTCGCCGGCGGGCGTCGACGGCGACCACCACGCACTGCGCTCCGAACTCGGTCGCGACGTCGGTGATGAGCATGGGCCGCTGCACGGCGGCGGTGTTGAGCGACACCTTGTCGGCGCCGGCTCGCAGCAGGCGCCTGGCATCGTCCACCGAGCGGACCCCGCCGCCCACCGTGAACGGGATGAACACCTCGTCCGCGGTGCGGCGCACCACGTCGACGATCGTGTCCCTCGCATCGGACGAGGCCGTGATGTCGAGGAACACGAGCTCGTCGGCCCCCTCGGCGTCGTAGCGCGCCGCCAGCTCCACGGGGTCCCCGGCATCGCGCAGCCCGACGAAGTTCACGCCCTTGACCACCCGCCCGGCGTCGACGTCGAGGCAGGGGATGACCCGCGCGGTGCGCACCCGGTCACCGTACCGACGCGAGACTCCGGCGGTGCCATCCGATCCCCGGCCCCGCATCGTCCTGTTGCGCCACGGCGAGACCGAGTGGAGCCGTACGGGCCGCCACACCGGCCGTACCGACGTGCCCCTCACCGAGGCGGGCGAGGCGGCGGCGGCGGCCCTGCGCGGGCGGCTGCCCGTAGCGCGCGCCGCGCTGGTCCTGTCGAGCCCGCTGCGCCGTGCCGCGGACACCGGGCGGCTGGCCGGCGTCGACGGGCTCGGCGTGCCCGTCGAGATGGTGGACGACCTGGCGGAGTGGGACTACGGCGAGGTCGAGGGACGCACCACCGCCGAGATCCGCGAGGACCATCCGGGCTGGGACATCTGGGACGCCGGCCCGCGCGCGATCGCGCGGAGCGGCGAGACGCTCGACGAGGTGGGGGCGCGGGCCGACCGCGTCCTCGCCCGCTGCCTGGCCGAGGACGGCGACGTGGTGCTGGTCGGCCACGGCCACGCGTTGCGGATCCTCGGTGCGCGCTGGCTCGGCCTGCCGCCGGTCGCGGGTCGGGGCCTCCTGCTCGACGCGGGGCGGTGGTCGCTGCTGGCGTGGGAGCGGTCCGCCCGGGCCATCGCCAGCTGGAACGTCGCACCCTGCCGAGAGACGCCGTAAACGGCCGCTCGCAGGTGGACGACGCCGCTCCTGGCGCGGGTGTCGCCCGGAGGGCAGCGGCTACGGGCCGGGTGCGGCGCCGGCGGCGGCCAGCGCGTCGTCGATGCCGATCGCGCCCTCGTAGAGAGCCCGACCGACGATGGCACCCTCGAGCGCGCGGCCACCGGCTTCGAGCGCAGCCAGGGCGCGCAGGTGCTCGCTGGTGCCCACCCCACCCGAGGCGATCACGTCGAGCTCGGTCGACTCGAGCAGGAGCGCGTAGAGCTCGAGGTCGGGGCCCGCGAACGTGCCGTCGCGCCCGATCTCGGTGACGATGAGCGCGCCGAAGGGCGCCTCCTCCAGCGCCACGGTGAGCTCGACCACGTCGCGCCCCGAGCCCTCCTGCCACCCCCGCACGGCGACCTCGCGGCCCCGCACGTCAAGTCCGAGCGCGACCCGGCCGGGGTGGCGCTCGGCCAGATCCATGGCCCACTCCGGGTGTTCCACTGCGGCGGTGCCGACCACCACGCGCCGCACGCCGGCCGACAGCAGCGCCTCGGCGGAGGCATCGTCGCGCACGCCTCCGCCGGCCTGCACCCGCAGCGGCGCGGCGGCGGCGATGGCGGCGATCACGGGGCGGTTGACGGCATCGCCGGTGCGGGCGGCGTCCAGGTCGACGACGTGGACCCAGGCGGCCCCTGCGTCCGCGAACGCCTGGGCCTGCTCGACGGGGTCCGCGTCGTAGCGCGTCTCACGGGCGAAGTCACCCTGGTACAGGCGCACGCAGCGCCCCCCGCGCAGATCGATGGCGGGGTACAGCTCCACGCCGACGTCCTCAGCGTCGGGCCGCGGCCGGGCGGTGCGCGGCGCATGACGCGACCCATGCGCCGAGGATGCTCAGCCCGGTCGCACCCGACTTCTCGGGATGGAACTGGGTGGCCCAGAGCCGGCCACGGCCGACGACGGACGCGATCGCGCCGCCGTAGTCGCACGTGGCGGCGACGAGCTGATCGTCGGTGTCGGCCGCGAACGAGTGGACGAAGTAGACCCACAGCGGCTCGGCCAGGCCGTCGAGCAGCGGCGACGGGCGGCGCACGTCGAGCGTGTTCCACTGCATCTGCGGCGACTTCGGTCCGGGCGGCAACCGGCGCACGGCGCCGGGCAGCACACCGAGGCCCCGCGCCACCGGGTCCTCCTCGGACGTGGCGAACAGCAGCTGGAGGCCGATGCAGATGCCGAGGAACGGGCGCGGCTGCGCGGCAGTGCCCGTCGGGTCACCGGCATCGACCGGCACCGCGCCTCCCGCCGCACCGGCAGCCGGGGTCGGTGCCGTGGTCGGGGTCGGGGTCGGGGCCGGTGCCGGGGACGGGGCCGGGGCCGGGGCCGGGCCGTCGGCGGCCAACGCCACCCCCGCAACCTCCGCCGCGACGTCGGCCAGCCCCGACGCCCGCAGCTCCTCCGCGCAGCGACCGAAGGCCCCTACTCCGGGCAGGACGATCCCCGCCGCGTCGGCGATGAGGCCGTGGTCCGCGGTGAGGCGGGCGTCGGCCCCGGCCCGCTGCAGTGCCTTCTCGGCCGAGCGGAGGTTGCCGATCCCGTAGTCCAGCACCGCGACGAGCGGCCGCTCGGCCTGCGCCACGTCGGTGCCACTCACAACGTCCCCTTGGTGCTCGGCACCCCGGCGCCCTCCACCCGCACCGCGTCGCGCAGGCAGCGGGCGAGGCCCTTGAACGTCGCCTCGACGACGTGGTGCGTGTTGCGGCCGGCCCGCTTGGTGACGTGCAGCGTGATCCCCGCGTTGGTGGCGAACGATGAGACGAAGTGCTCGGCCATCTCGGGGTTGAACGGCGGATCGCCGAGCGCCAGCACCTCGCCGAAGGGCACGTCGTAGGCGACGTGCGGCCGCCCCGACAGGTCGAGGGCCACCTCCACGAGCGCCTCGTCGAGCGGGAACAGCCCGCTCGCGAACCGCCGCACCCCCGCCTTGTCGCCGAGCGCCTCGGCGAACGCCTCTCCGACGACGATGCCGACGTCTTCGACGGTGTGGTGCCCGTCGACGTGGAGGTCGCCCCGGGCTCGCACGACGAGGTCGAACCCGCCATGGCGGCCAAGCTGGTCGAGCATGTGGTCGAAGAACGGCAGGCCGGTCGAGGCCTCGACCCGACCGTTCGTCCCGTCGAGGTCGATGTCGACGGAGACCTCGGTCTCCTTGGTGGTGCGCGTGCGGGATGCCGCGCGACGTGGGTTGGCGCTCACTCGAGAACCTCCGACAGTGCAGCGAGGAAGGCGTCGTCTTCGGCCCGCGTCCCGACCGTCACGCGCAGGCAGCCGGCCAGGCGGGGCCACGACGAGCAGTCGCGCACGAGCACGCCCCGCTCGAGCAGGCCGCTCCACACGGCGGCGCCGTCGAGCGCCTGCGGCCGCAGGAGCACGAAGTTGGCGCCCGAGGGCCACACGTCGACCGGCAGCTCGGCCAGCTCGGCGGCCAGGCGAGCGCGCTCTTCGACGATGCGCGCCACCCGCTCTTCCATGGCCGCGGCGTGCTCGAGGGCCGCGATGCCGGCCGCCTGCTTCAGCGCGTCGAGGTGGTACGGCAGGACGACCTTGTCGAGCTCGGCCACCAGCCACGGTGGGCCGATCAGGTAGCCGAGGCGGGCGGCGGCCATGGACCAGGTCTTCGAGTACGTGCGGGTGACGACGAGGGCCACGTCGTCGGCCACGAGCGTGAGACCCGACCACGGTGCGAACTGCCCGTAGGCCTCGTCCAGCACGACGATGCCCGGCGCGCGCTCGAGCACGGTCCGGACGGTGGCCTCGGCTTCGACGACCCCGGTCGGGTTGTTGGGCGAGCACAGGAACGTGATGTCGGGGGCCGCGTCGCCGAGCACGCGCTCGGCTTCGACGAGGTCGACGGTGAAGTCGTCGGCGCGCTCGGCCTCCACGACGGCGGTGCCCGTGAGGCGGGCGATGTGCGCGTGCAGGGCGTAGGTCGGCTCGAACGTCACGGCGGTGCGGCCCTCACCTCCGTAGGTGAGGCACAGCGTCTGGAGGACCTCGTTCGACCCGTTGGCGGCGAAGACCCACTCCGGGCCCACGCCGTGCAGTGCGCCGATCCGGGCCCGCAGGCCGGTCGCGGCGCGGTCCGGGTAGCGGTTCCAGGCCACGTCCCGCACGGCGCGGGCCACGGCCTCGGCGAAGGCGGCCGGCGGCGGCTCCGGTGACTCGTTCGTGTTGAGGCGCACCGGGACGTCGACCTGCGGCGAGTGGTAGCCGGCGAGCAGGGCGATGCCGTCGCGGGGCAGCGGCCGGTCAGCCATCCGGGGCCCGCCCCGCCTCCACGGCCGCCGCGGCCCCGGGCACGCCGCCGCCACCGCCCATGCGCGCGGAGCCGCCCGCGCGCTCGGTGCCATGACGCCCGGGCCCCATGCGCAGCCTCACGGACTCGGCGTGCGACGAGAGCCCCTCGGCTTCGGCCAGCCCGATCACGTGTGGTCCCACCGCGGCCAGCGTGGGTTCATCCAGCGTGATGACGTGCAGGTCCTTCTGGAAGTCGCGCACGGTCAGCGCGGAGGAGAAGCGGGCCGAGCCGAAGGTGGGAAGGACGTGGCTCGGCCCGGCGAGGTAGTCGCCGACCGACGCCGGTGCCCACGGACCGCAGAAGACCGCCCCTGCGTGGCGCACCTGCTTCACGAGGGCGTCGGGGTCTTCGACCATGAGCTCGAGGTGCTCGGGTGCGATGAGGTTGCAGACGTCCATCGCCTGCTCGGGTCCGTCGACGATGGCGCACCACCCGCCGCCCGCGAACGTCGATTCGATCTCGGCGCGCCGGGGTGACGCGGCCACCTGGCGCCCGATCTCGGCCGTCACCGCCTCGGCCACGTCGGCGTCCCAGGTGACGAGCCACGCCAGCCCGCCGGGCCCGTGCTCGGCCTGGAGGATGACGTCGACCGCGGCGTAGGCCGGGGGCGCCGAGGCGTCGGCCACCACCACCACCTCGGACGGCCCGGCGAAGGCCGACGGCACCCCGACCCGGCCCTCCCCCGCGACGAGGCGCTTGGCCAGCGCGACGTAGACGTTGCCCGGTCCCACCACCACGTCGACCGGTCGCACCGACGCGGTGCCGTAGGCCAGCGCGGCGATCGCCTGGGCACCACCGATGCCATAGACCTCGTCGACGCCGGCGATCGCCGCGGCGGCCAGGGTCACGTCCGCCACCGCGCCGCTGCGCTCGGGCGGCACGCACCGCGCAACCTCGGGGACGCCGGCCACCTTGGCGATCACCGCCGTCATGAGGACCGTGCTCGGGTAGCGCGCCCGCCCACCGGGCACGTAGCAGCCGGCCCGGTCCACCGGACGGTGCAGGCCACGGATGCGGATGCCGCCGCGCTCGTAGTCGGTGTCGGCGGGAAGCTGCGAGCGGGCGAAGTCGGCGACGCCGGCCGCCGCCACTTCGAGGTGATCGCGCAGCGCCGGCGCGGTCCGGGCCAACGCCGCTCCCACCTGCTCGACCGGCACGCGGAGGTCGTCGAGCCGCACCCCGTCGAAGCGCTCGGTGAGGTCCCGGACCGCCTCGTCGCCCCGGGCCCGCACGTCGGCCAGGATCGCCTCGACCGCGGCGACGGGGCCCGCTCCGCCCGGGTCGGGGCGGGGCAAGCGGGCGGCCAGGTCCGACCCGGCGCCCCGCAGGTCGAGGCGGTTGAGCACGGATCGCCACGCTAACCGGCCTCCTCCCGACCCCGGGAAGCCGTTCGTGGCCGTGGCAGGCTGGCCGGGTGCATCCCTCCCGCGCCGAGCTGTCCAGCGTCGGCACCCAGCTGCGCGAGCTGTCCGAACGCGTCACGGCCATGGGCGAGCGGCTCAACGTCGCCCCGACCGAGGACGCGGCCAGCGCGCTGTTCGAAGTGGAACGGGCCCTGCGCAGCGCGAGCCGGGCGTTGGACCGGGCGCTCGGCGCCCTTCGTGACTAGTTCGATTGGGCCACGGCCCCGAGGGGTAGAGCGTCCGTGCCCAGGCGGCGGATCCCCGGCGGACGGGGCTTCCAAAAATGGGTGACGGGGGTGCGCTAGCAGCACCCCCGTCGACGCGACACCAGGCGGCGGATCCCGATGTCGCAGGAACCAGGTGGCGGGAACCTGGCTCACGTCACCTTAGAACGATCCGGCCTGCTACGGCAGCATCCCTGGCTGCTTTTCGGCCCGTGCCGGGCCGGGTGCGTCCGAAATGGACCGGTGTGAGCGATGTGGGCGCCGAGCGGTCTCCGCGCCGCCATCAGACCCGCGAAGAAGGGCAGAAGTCGTTGAGCACACACTGGTCGCAACGGGGCTTGCGGGCCAGGCACACGCGGCGACCGTGCAGGATCATGCGCAGGCTGAAGGCGCCACGCTCGCGAGCGGGGATCATGGCGTTGAGCTCGGTCTCGACCTTCACGGGGTCGTCCTGCTCGGTGAGGCCGAGCCGTGCGCTGAGCCGCAGGACGTGGGTGTCGACCGGGAGACCCGGGAGGCCGAAGGCCACGCTGCGCACGACGTTGGCCGTCTTGCGGGCGACGCCGGGCAGCGAGGTGAGGTCACCCATGCGGGTCGGCACCTCGCCGCCGAAGCGGTCCACGAGCCCGTTGGCCATCCCGATGAGGCTCTTGGTCTTGTTGCGGTAGAACCCGGTGGGCTTGACGATCGCTTCCACCTCCGCGGGGTCGGCGGCGGCGAGGTCCTCCGGCGTGGGGTAGCGGGCGAAGAGCGCCGGCGTCACCGAGTTCACGCGGGCGTCGGTGCACTGGGCGGAGAGGATCGTCGCCGCGATCAGCTCGTAGGCGTTGCGGTGGTCCAGCTCGCAGAGTGCCTCGGGGTACTCCTCCGCCAGCCGGCTGAGCACCAGGCGAGCCCGGCCCTTGGGGCTTCGCGGACCGGCCATGGCCGGGGAGGGTACCGGTCCGTCGGTAGGGTGCCGCGGTGTCGGACGGGCGGCTGCGGCGGGGACGCGACTGGTGGGATCTGGACCCCGCCACGGCGATCGAGCGGCCCGAAGCCCTGGCCGGCGAGCTCCGCGCCCTTGCCTCGGCTGCCGCGGCCACGCCGGAGGACGGCGAGCTCCGCTGGGTCGTGAGCCAGCCGACGACCGCACACGACCGCGTGGCTCGGGCCGCGGCCGCAGCCGGCGGGGCCGTCGTGCACCGCGACCTCGTCCAGCTGCGCCGACCGCTACCCGTCGGCGCCCACGAGCGGACGGGGTTGCCCGCGCCGAGGTTGCGGTCCTTCCGTCCCGGAGTCGACGAGGACGCCTGGCTCGAGGTCAACCGCCGTGCCTTCGCCGGCCACCCCGACCAGGGCCGTACGACGCGCGCCGAGCTCGACTGGCTCGAGTCGCAGCCGTGGTTCGACCCGGACGGCTTCCTCGTCCTCGACGGCGACGGCGAGGGCAACGGCGGCGGCGAGCGGGCGGCGCGCATGGACGGCTTCTGCTGGACCAAGCTCCACGCGGACCACGATCCGCCTCTCGGCGAGATCTTCGTCATCGGCGTCGACCCCGGCCGGCACGGCGAGCGGCTCGGCCCGGCGCTCACGATCGCGGGGCTCGACCACCTCCACGACCGGCGGGGCGCACCGGTCGGCATGCTCTACGTCGAGGCCTCGAACCTCGCCGCGATGCGGATGTACGAGCGCCTCGGCTTCGAACCTCACCACCGCGATCGGGTCTACGTGCTCCGCTCCCCCGTTTTTGACGTGTGAGGTCCGTCATGGCGGTGCTGACACCTCCGGAACGGACGGTCGGGGTCAGCGGACGCGCGACCCGTCCCACCGACCCGTCCCCCCACGGCATGCTCCACGGCGAGCGGGACCAGCCCGGTGGCGGACCGGCCGGTGCGTGACCCACCGGATCGGCCCGCCCCGGCGAAGCATCAGTTGACTCCGACGCCGACGAGCCTCCCGACCAGGAACGTGACCGATGCTGCCACGGCGGCGATCAGCACCTGGCGAGCCGCCGCCACCAGCGGCGAGCGGCCGGTGAAGCGCGAGAGGGCGAGGCCCACGGCTGCCGCCCCGACCACGCCGAGGAGCACCGAGGCGAGAACCGCACCGGCATGGGCCGCGAACAACCACGGAAGGAGGGGCAGCACAGCACCGGCGGCGAACGAGAAGAACGACGACACGGCGGCGCGAACGGGTGAGCCGAGGTCGTGCGGGTCGACGCCGAGCTCTTCGCGAGCGTGGGCCTCCAGCGCCCGCTCGGGGTCCGACATCATCGCCTCGGCGAGCCGGCGCGAGTCGTCGGCGCCGAGACCGCGTGAGGCGTAGATCTGCGCCAGCTCGACCGTCTCGACGTGCGGGTTGCGGCGCAGCTCGCGCCGCTCGAGCTCGAGCTCGCGCTGGAGCAGCTCCGTGTGCGCCTTCATCGACACGTACTCGCCGGCGGCCATCGAGACGGCGCCCGCCAGCAGCCCGGCCAGGCCGGCGAGCCGGACCACGCCCGGTGCCGGGTCGGCGCCGGCCACGCCGAGGATCAACGACACGTTGGACACGAGCCCGTCGGACGCTCCGAACACGGCGGCCCGCCCGGTGCCCCCGTGGACGTCGCGGTGGTGGTGTTCCGGCCGAGGCGGTTCGGGCACCGTGGCCGGCGCGGCGGCCGCGGTGCGGCCGGCTCGGGCCGGTGCGGCCGGGCCTCCGGTGCTGCCATCGGTCATGGTCGGAAGGGTACCGGCGGCGACCCGCGCCCCTAGCGTGGGCGGCCGTGCCGGCCCTCCCCGCCTCCCGCTACGACGTGGATCGCGACGGTCTCGCCGCGCTCCTCGACGGCGAGCCGCGCTACCGGGTGGACCAGGTCTGGCGGGGGCTGCACGAGCGGCTGGCCGAGCCCGAGGAGCTGACCGACGTCCCGAAGGCGCTCCGGTCGCGCTTGGCCGCAGCCCTGCCCTGCGCCCTGCGGCACGTCACCACGTCGCGCACGCCGGCGGGCGACACCGAGAAGTGGCTCTGGGAGCTGCACGACGGCCGCCGCATCGAGTCGGTGCTCATGCGCTACCCGAACCGGGCCACCGTCTGCGTCAGCACGCAGGCCGGGTGTGCGATGGGCTGCGGGTTCTGCGCCACGGGCCAGGCCGGCTTCGACCGCAACCTGTCCACCGGCGAGATCGTCGAGCAGGTGGTGCGAGCCGGGCGGGCGGCCCGGGCCGGCGGCCGGCGGCTCTCCAACGTCGTGTTCATGGGCATGGGTGAGCCCCTCGCCAACTACGACCGCGTCTGGGCCGCGGTGCGCCGGTTGCATGGCGACCTCGGCTTCTCGGCCCGCCATCTCACGCTGTCCACGGTGGGGATCGTGCCCGGCATCCGCCGCCTCGCCGGCGAGGCGCTGCCGGTCAACCTCGCCGTCTCGCTCCACGCCGCCGACGACGGGCTGCGTGACGAGCTGGTGCCCGTCAACCGGCGCTACCCGCTCGCCGATCTGGCCGACGCGTGCCGCGCCTACCTGGCGGCCAAGGGCCGGCGGTTGTCGTTCGAGTGGGCGCTGATCGACGGGGTCAACGACCGGGAGATCGACGCCGAGCGCCTCGCCGCCTATGCCCGGCCGCTGCGCGCGCACGTCAACCTGATCCCGTTGAACCCGACGCCGGGTTGGCCCACGACGGGGACGCCGCCCGCAGGCGTGCGGGCCTTCCGCGAGCGGCTGGTCGCGCTCGGCGTCAACACGACCGTCCGCCAGAACCGCGGCACCGACATCGACGCTGCCTGCGGCCAGCTCGCGGCCGCCGGGGCGGTGGCCACTCCGGTCGCGGCGCCATCCGCCACGCCGGTCGCGGCGCCGGCCGGCCCGCGGCGCTGACGACGGCCCGGCGACGCCGTCGCGCCGGCGCGCCGTCGCGCTCAGCTGGCGCCCGAGCGCACCAGGACGGTGAGCGGGCCGGCCCGGATGGCGTCGACGAGGTGCTCGCCCGACGCCACCGTCGAGCCGTCCCACACGACCGACCGCTCCAGCACGGCACCGTCGGCCACGAGCGCGCCCGCGCCCACGACGCTGCCGCCTCCCGAGAGCGCCAGGTTCGCGGCCAGGTAGTCGGGCGGCGTGCCGCAGTCCACGAAGGGACCCTCGTGCACCGAGAGGTCCAACCGGCCGGTCGCCCAGCGCTCCCGCCAGCTGACCTCGTAGAGCCCCGCCGGCTCCGGCGAGATCGGCGCCACCGAGTCCCACGGGTGGAGGGCCGCACCGCAGTACAGCAGGCCGTCGAAGTCACCCGGACCGTCGACCGGCACGCACAGCAGCCGGACCCGCTCGCCGTCCCACGACTCCACGAACGGGACGAGGTCGGCCGGCAGCCAGGCGTCGGCGTTGGTGACGAGGGCGGCGCGGCCGTCGATCCAGGGGCGCAGCAGCCCGAGGGCCCCGGCGGTGCCGAGCGGGCGGGACGCTTCGAGCG
This sequence comes from Actinomycetota bacterium, assembly GCA_016185275.1. GTDB lineage: Bacteria > Actinomycetota > Acidimicrobiia > Acidimicrobiales > Iamiaceae > JACPNX01. The sequence goes on from JACPNX010000019.1 coordinate 19,926, forward strand.
ACACGTGCACGTCCGGGGCGGTGGCTTCGAGGTGCTTCACCAGCCGCCGGCGGCCGTGGTGCACGTTGACCGCGACCGCTGTGGTCACCGGCATGACCCGGTCGAGCGCGTGGTCGACGAGCGGCCGGCCCCCGACGGGGCAGAGCGCCTTCGGGCGCAGGTGGGTGAGCGGTCGCAGGCGGGTCCCCGCTCCCGCCGCCAGCACGACGCCGGCCACCGTGTCGGTGTGCGCCGGGCTCAGCGGTCTCGGAGCCGCCGGCTGAGCGCCTGCAGCCGCTCCCGCTCCTGAGGCGTGAGCGAGTCGATGCCTCCGGCGCTGATCTTCTCCAGCAGCACGTCGAGCTCGGCTTGTTCCAGCGGCGTGGGCCCCGTCGGCGTCCACGGGCCCTCGACGACCCGACCGGGAGCGGCCTTGGCCCGGCCCCGCAGGCGAGGCGGCCGGTCGGGCCGTGGGCCTCGGGCAGGGCGAGGCGTCGAGGCACGGTGCCGAGCCGGGCCCCGCCCGACGCGCGGGACGAAGCCGAGCGCCTCGAGCATGCCGACCTGGCGGGCACCGATGCAGGCGACCGCGATCACGAAGAGCTCGAGCAGGAGCTGGGCCCACAGCCGGCCGCCGACGAGGCGGAGCACGTCGAGACCGACGAAGACCGCGGCGAGCACCCAGGCCGGGATCCCGAAGAAGAACTGGGCGCCCGGGTACTCGAGCACGTACACGACGAACAGCCCGATCAGCAGCACGCTGAGGCCGAAGGCGACGGTGCTCCACCGGCCGCTGCGGCCGTCGTTGGCCACGTCGAGGAGCGTCACCAGCGCCGCCGGGATCAACGTCGTGGCGGCGATGAGCGCGGTGAAGGGCTTGCGGCCGACCACGTCCTCCACCCGGTGGCCGACGAACCAGAAGAACACGAGCGGCAGTACGGCCCAGATGTCCACGGGCGGGTTGACGAGCGGCCACGTGGCCAGCCGCCACAGATCTCCCTGGCGCACGAGCGTGGAGCTGAAGGTCCCCTTGAACACCAGCATCGGGTCGACGGCGTAGACGAACATCGACAGGACTCCGAGGCCCACGAGCAACGCCGTGGTGGTGACGTCGACGGTGCCGATGCGGAACCAGCCGTCGCGCGCGGGCCGCTCGGGTAGCGAGAACTCGAACCGGCCGGCCATCGGTGCGCAGGCTAGGGGATGCACGCGCGGCCCCGGGGACCGCTCGGGTTTCGCGGGCCGGGCGGTGCGGCCGGTACGTTCGCCGGGTGCCGGGCCGGTCGCCGTGGAACCTCGCGGACCTCTTCGAGGCCGTCGTGGATGCCCGGCCGGACGCCGAGGCGGTGGCGGCTCCCGGGCGGCGCCTCACGTACGCGCAGCTCGACGCCCGGGCCAATCGCGTCGCCCATGCGCTGGTCGAGCGCGGCGTCGAGCCCGGTGCCCGCATCGGCCTCGCGCTGCGCAACGGTCACGAGTACCTCGAGGCGATGTTCGGTGCGTTCAAGGTGCGGGCGGTGCCCATCAACGTGAACTGGCGCTACACCGCGGAGGAGCTCCAGCACGTCCTGGCGGACAGCGGCGCGGTCGGCGTGCTGCACGAGCCCGACCTGGCCGAGCCACTCGACGGGGCGCTCGCCCCGCTCGGTCGACGGCCGTGGCGGCTGGCCCGGGGGCACGAGTACGAGGCGGTGCTCTCCGCGTCGTGCGACGCACGGCCGTGCGTCCCCGACCGGTCGGGCGACGACCGTTACGTCCTCTACACGGGCGGCACCACCGGCCGGCCGAAGGGCGTGGTCTGGCGCCACGAGGACCTGCTCTTCGCCGCCCTCGGTGGTGGCAACGCCGGGGGGCCGCCCGCCGCGACCATCGCCGAGGCGGTGGCCAACGCCCGCGGCACGACCCGTTGCCTTCCGGCTTCTCCGTTCACGCACGGCACGGCGCACTGGACGGCCCTGGCCGCGCTGTTCGCCGGCGGGACCGTCGTCGTCGCGGCGGACGGTGGCTTCGATGCCGCCGCGCTCTGGGAACTCGCCGAGACGGAACAGGTGACGCAGCTCGTGATCGTCGGCGACGCCTTCGGCCGGCCACTGGCGGACGCGCTCGCCGAGGAACCCAACCGTTGGGACCTCGGCGCGCTGGTCGTCGTGGTGTCGGGAGGCGCAGCGCTGTCGCCGGCGGTGCGGCGGGCGATCGTGGAGCGCCTGCCATGGGTCGTGGTCGTCGACG
>JACPNX010000019.1:22140-69549 GCA_016185275.1 Actinomycetota bacterium
CGTCGACGGCTACGGCACGTCCGAGACGGGCGGTCAGGGCAACCACGTGGTCTTCCCCGGCCAGGCCGATGCCGGCCCGTCGCGCTTCGAGGTGGCCGAGGGGACCGCCGTGCTCGACGAGTCGCTGCGCCCCCTGCCGCCGGGGGCCGGGCGGGTCGGCCTGCTCGCCCGCACCGGGCGCATCCCGCTCGGCTACCACGGCGACGGCGCGGCAACGGCCCGGACGTTCCCGGTCGTGGACGGCGTCCGGTGGGCGGTGCCCGGCGACCTCGCGCTGCTGGGCGCCGACGGGCGCGTCACGCTCCTGGGGCGGGGTTCGTCGGTCATCAACACCGGCGGCGAGAAGGTGCACCCCCAGGAGGTCGAGTCGACGCTCATGGAGCACGCCGACGTCTTCGACGCGGTGGTGGTGGGCGTGCCCGACGAGCGCTTCGGTGAGCGGGTGGCCGCGGTCGTGCAACCCCGGCCCGGCGCTCGGCCCGCAACCGACGACCTCATCGCCCACTGCCGCGCCCACCTCGCCGGGTTCAAGGCCCCGCGGCAGGTCGTGTTCGTCGACCGGTTGCGCCGCCGCGAGTCGGGCAAGCCGGACTACGGCTGGGCGCGGCGAGTGGCGACGTCCGCGTAGCGCCGATCGGTCGTGCCCGCGGGTGTCCTGCGCCCAAGCGGTGCGCCCGACCGATGCGCCCGACCGGACCGGGCCTTCGCCGACCAATCGGGCCTTCCCGACCGATGGGGTTCTTCCCGACGGATCCGGCCGACCCTTGGCCGGATCCGTCGGGAATCGCGGCCGCGCCGCGCGGCGCCGAAGCGCGGCGCCGAAGGCGGCGCCGTCCACCGCCCGCCGGTTACAGCGGCAGCTTGCCGGTGGCGTTGCTGACGGTGTGGTTGTCCTTCCAGTCGGCGATCGTGCGCTGGGCGATGCGCATCTGGTGGATCTCGTCGGCACCGTCGGCGAAGCGGGACCAGCGCGCCTGGGTGAGCATCTCGGCGAGGGGCGTGTCGGTCGAGTAGCCGAGCGCACCGTGGACCTGGATGGCGCGGTCGATGATCCGCCACAGCGAGTTGGCCACGAAGTGCTTGGCCATCGACACCTCACCGCGGAAGTCGACGACCGCCGGGTCGTTGCCCGAGGCGTCGATGAGGTACGCGGCGTGCAGCACCATGAGCTTGCACTGGTACAGCTCCATGGTGGAGTCCGCGATCAACCACTGGATGCCCTGCTTCTCGGCGAGGAGCGAGCCGTGGCTGTACCGGCCCAATGCCCGGTCCACCATCATCTCCAGCGCCGTCTCCGCCTGGCCGATCCAGCGCATGCAGTGCGCCAGGCGGGCCGGGCCCAGGCGGTACTGGCCGAGGAGGTGACCCTGACCGCGGCCGCCGAGCATGTTGGCCGCCGGGACGCGCAGGTCGGCGATGCGGATCTCGCAGTGGTTGTGGCTGCCCGACATGGTCTCGACGTCGCGCACGATCTCCCAGCCGTCGCTCGGGATGTCGACGAGGAAGGCGCTGTTGGCGGCCTGCGGCAGATCGGGATCGTCCTCGGTGCGGGCGATGAGGATGGCAAAGTTGGCGCCCCGGGCACCGGAGATGAACCACTTGTGGCCGTTGATGACCCACTCGTCGCCGTCCTGGTAGGCGCGGGTCTGGATGAGGGTGGGGTCGGAGCCGGCCACCTCCGGCTCGGTCATGGCGAAGCACGAGCGGAACGCCTGTGGCTTGCCGTCGACCATGCGGAAGCCGTCGCACAGCGGGCGCAGGTAGCGCTCCTTCTGCTCGTCGGTGCCCCAGTGGAGCAGCGTGTGCATGTTGCCCTCGTCGGGCGCCTGGGCGTTGAGCGCGAAGGGGCCCATACGGGTACGCGCCGCCTCGGCGGACACGCTGGCCATGGCCACGTGGCCCAATCCCATGCCGCCCCACTCGGCGGGCATGTGCGGCAGCCACAGGTTCCACTCCTTGGCCTTGCCGCGCATCTCGACGATGCCCCGGACCCACTGCCCCCGGTCCCAGGACTCCTCGGCGGCGCGCCGCTCGATCGGGCGCACCACGTCGTCCATGAAGGCCCGGACCCGGTGGCGTACCTCTTCGATCTCGGGCGGGAAGCTGAAGTCGATCATGGCCACGCAGTCTGCCACGTCGCCTGACCCGCGGGTCAGGCGTCCTGCAACGGGCGCCACGAGGGCGCTTGCGAGCCGGCGGCCGGATTCGCCGCGGACTCGATCAGATCACCTCGAGACCAACAGCCTCATGGGGGCAGCGCTGCGCCCGTCCGCGCCGTCGAGTGATCGAGGCGCCTGCGGGGCGTGCCTTGACGCGCTTACCCCCCAGTAGCCTCACTGCGGCTCGACCAGGGGGGATTCAACGATGGGCCGCAAGTTGGTAGCGGGGATCGCAGTCGTGCTCGGGCTCGCACTCCTGCCGATGGCACCAGCGGAAGCGGGCTTCGTCGGCCCCTTCTACGACAACATGATGCCGACCAGTTCGGTATCGAGCTGCCAATATAGGAGCGTCTGTCAGACTGACGGCGGCTCACTCGTGGTGTACCAGGGTGGCCTCGGCGCGCAGATGAAGGCCGCAACGGACTTCACCTTGGATGGGTCGTACGCCACTACCAACGTGGGTCCCGTCCATAAGACGGACACGCTGGTCACGTCCGGTACCGGCGAGACCGACATCGTCTATCAGTACGATGGCGGCGAACTAAGTTCGGGAACATACGGAATAACCGAGTGCAATGACCCGTCGATCGGCAACAACCGTTGCGACCAGTTCTACGTGACCTTCAACGCCGACGTCTTGAGCAACGCGCTCTGCGACACGTGCGGGCGGACGACGTTCCAGCGAGCCGTGGCGTGCCACGAGACCGGTCATGCGATCGGACTCGTTCACGGACCGAACGCCGATCCAGGAAAGTCTCTACAGTACGCCCCGCTCAACTGCATGCGTACCGATATGCCCCCGGAGGACTGGGATGACCCCACCATGGGAGTGAACAATGCGCATTGGGCAAACGTCACGTACTGACAAGCCGCACCTTGGCCTTGTTTTGGTCGCCGTCACCTTCGTTGCGGCCGCCGGCTGCTCCAACTCGGGCCGGAGCCCGGCGCCAATCGCGGTGCAGAGCTCCGAGGGGTACTCGTGCACGTCCCTCCGGGACTGGAAGGACCTCACCGATGCCGTGATCGTCGGGCGAGTCGTGGCCGAATCGTCGTTCCTCGGAAGCACGTCGTCGGTCCCTGAGCCGTTGGTCGGCCGCCTGATCACCGTGGCCGTTGATCGGGTCCTGTTCTCGGCCCGGCCGGTGCCCGACCAGATGACCGTCCTGACGCTCGGCTGGCAGACCGACGAGCAGGGCGAACGGCATCCGCTGGTCGGCGACAGCGGCTCCCGATTGGAGGTCGGTGACGCCCTGATCGGTGCCTTCGACCAGGAGCCGACGAAGCCCGGGGTGTGGTTCTCCCCGGGCGAGACTGCCTGCACGGTGCTCGTCTCCAACGGCACGGTGACCGTGCCGGCGCAGGCACGGGAGTACCAGCAGTCACTGGCCGGGCTTCGCGCCGACGACATGGTGGCCCGGATCCTGGCCGAACCCGTCGACCCCGCCAGCGTCCGCTACCGCGACCTGCCCGCGATGAAGCGCCTCGAGAAGATCCTGACGGCTCGCGAGCAGTCGACCACCTCGTCCACCTCGTCCACCTCGTCCACCTCGTCCACCTCGCCGACCACGCTGACCACGCCGACGACCGGCGGCTGACCCGAGCGTGATCCCGCGGGTTCCAGCCTGCTCTCCGACCCCGCCGTCTACCGCTCCCTGCGCGGTGTCGATGTGCTAGGTCTGGGCCCTCACGACCACCGAGGGAGGGCAGGGGCGTGAACTCCTCACGGCGGCAGTACACCGAAGCACTCCGAACGCGGTCGCACCTGCCTTCATCGCCGACACATTCGAGAACCATGGCAAATGGCATCCAGGTGGCTCCGTCCTTTTCGGCGTGGAGTTTTGGTCCCTAATCCGGCTCATCGGATTTCAGCGGGGAGTGACGGTCGCGAGTAGGTCCGAGTTGGGCTTGCCGGCGTAGAGCAGGACCCGGATCCGGTAGTGCGTGAAGCGGCGGAACCCGAACCCGGGCGAGTTCAAGGGGTGACGGCAGCAGTCGGGCCGTGAGGTGTCCACCGGTCGGAGCGTGATGGCGGCATGCTGCCGCTGTCGACACACGAACCGACCAGTGGAGCGCCCAGCATGCCAGCAGCACCGTTGTCCTTGCCTGAACGCGAGGAGATCCGCGCCTCGATCGAGCGTGGGGAGTCCCTGACGGCGGCGGCTGACCGGCTCGGCCGGCATCGCTGCACCGTGTCGGCGGAGGTCGCTCGCAACGGCGGGCGCGACGGCTACCGGGCGGCCGCCGCGCAAGCCCGCGCCCGAAGGTCCCGCTGCTGGTGGCGTCGCCGGTGCTGGCCGCCCATGTCGAGGCGCGGCTGGTGGCGAAGGACTCGCCTATGACGATCGCGGTGGAGCTCTCCGCCGGCGTCTACCCGGACCTCGACGCGACGGTCAGCCACGAGACGATCTACCGGGCCGTGCACGCCAAGGGCCGCGGGCTGCGCCGTGGCCTCCACGTCGGTTTGCACCGTGGTCGGCGCTGCCGCAAGCACCGCCGCAGACCCGACGAAGCCCAGGTCACCGGGAACGGGCCGCTCGGGGCGTTCAACCTGATCGGCGCCCGCCCCGAGGTCGCCGCCGGCCGCGACCAGGTCGGTCACCTCGAGGGCGACCTGATCGTCGGAGCGTTCAATCGCTCCGCGATCATCACCGTGTTCGACCGGGCCAGCCGCCACCTCTGGCTGGCCGACCTGCCCGAGGGCCACGGCGCCGCCGCTGTCCTCGCCGGGCTCGTCGAGCTGGTCGAGCGGATCCCAGCCGCGTTGCGCCGGACCCTCACCTGGGACCAGGGCCGCGAGATGGCCCGCCACGCCGAGCTCGCCGCACTCGCCGGCATCGACGTCTACTTCGCCGACCCACACTCGCCGTGGCAGCGCCCGACCAACGAGAACGGCAACGGTCTCCTGCGCCGCTACGTCGGCAAGGGCACCAACCTCGCCGTCTTCAACCCGGCCGACCTCCGCGCCATCGAGCACCGCATCAACACGATGCCCCGGCGCATCCACCACTGGTCAACCGCCGCTCAGGTCTACACTGCCGCTGTCGCGATGACCGGTTGAACTCGCCGGGCCAACAATGCACACTGGGCGAATGACACGTACTGACGGGTCGCCGCTTCGCAATGGCCGCGCCGTGGGCCTCGCGACGATTGCCGTGCTGGTGACGGTTGGTTGTTCGCGTTCTGGCGATGCCCGGTCGCCGATCGCCGCGAATGACTCCGGTCTCTATTCATGCGAATCCCTGCGCGACTGGAAGGACCTCGGTGATGCGGTGATCGTCGGGCGCCTGCAGTCGGAGACGTCGTTCCCGGCGAGCACGTCGTCGTCGGTGCCCGAGCCGTTCTTCGGCCGCCTCGTCACGGTGGCCGTCGAGCGGGTCGTGTTCTCGGTTCGGTCCGTCCCGGACCGCATCACCGTGTTGACCCTCGGGTGGCAGGCGGACGGGCAGGGCAACCGGCAGCCACTCGTGTCGAGCGACGGGACCCGGTTGGAGGTGGGCGACGAGATCGTCGCCTCCATCCGGCAGGACCCCACCAAGCCGGGCGTGTGGTACTCCCCCGGAGAGCCTCGATGCCTGGTGCGCGTCTCGGGCGGCACGGTCGTGGTGGCCGAGCGAGGACCGCAGTACCTGCGGCCGTTCGCGGGCATAAGCGCCGACGCCATGGCCGGTCGGGTTGCGGCTGAGCCGGTCGACCCGCTCAGCCTGCGCTACCGCGACCTGCCGGCGATAGAGCGGGCGGCCAAGGTCTTGGAGGCACGCGACGCGGCCTCCTCCTCCTCCACCACCACCACGACCACCACCAGCTCGACGACGGCCCCCTCCTCATCGACGTCGCCGACGGGCTCCGCTCCGGGCACGACCGGCGGCTGATCGTCGCGCTCGCGCCGGCCGGCGCGGACGGCGAGTCATGCCCTGGGTTCCGCTCGTCCACCGAATCGGGTCTCCAAACGTGTCATCCGACCGTCGTGAACGGGTTGACTTGGGTGCCGAACGTGCGTACGTTCATGGCGTGGAGGAGGATCCGCTACATCGCTTGGAGGTGGCGCTCGATGGGCTGGCGCACGTCAGCGTCGAGGCGTTGCCCGACGCTGCGCTCGACGAGCTGGTCGTGCGCTTGGGACAGGCCGAGCGGCGGCTGGCCGCCGAGCAGGCGAGGGTCGTCGGCGAGTGGGAGGCGCGCGGCGTGTGGGCCGCGGACGGGTCCCGGACCGCGGCGGCGAAGCTGAGCCGGGCCACGGGCCGGTCGTCGAAGGCGGCGGCGGCACAGTGCCGGCGTGCGGCCGCGCTGCGGGAGATGCCCGTCGTCGCCGAAGCGTTTCGCGACGGGCGGCTCGGCGCCGACCACGTCGACGCGTTGATCCACGCCCGCGACGGCGAGCTCGCCGAGGTGTTCGCCCGCGACGAAGCGGTGCTCGTCGGCCACGCCGAGACGCTCGGGTACCCGGAGTTCGCCAGGGCGCTGCGCTACTGGAAGCTGCTCGCTGACGACACCAAGGCCGAGCGCGACGCCGGCGCGCCGAGTGCTGCTCGCCGGCTGCACGTGTCGGCCACGTTCTCTGGGCTCGTGGAGCTGGACGGCACGCTGGACCCGATCGGCGGGGAGATCGTCCGCAACGAGCTCGAACGGATCGAACGCGCCCTGTTCCGGGCCGACTGGGAGGATGCCAAGGCCACGCACGGCGAGGCCGTGTCGGTGCACCATCTCAGCCGCACCTCCCGGCAGCGCCGCGCCGACGCCCTCGTGGAGATGGCCAAGGGTTCGGCTGCCGCCCGAAGCACCGGCGCCACCGCGCCACCGCCGCTCATCACCGTCCTCGTGTCGCACGACGAGTTCCGCGACCGCGTCTGCGAGACCGCGCGCGGCACGGTCGTCGCCCCGGGCCTGATCTCCGACCTGCTGTTCGACGCCGAGGTCGAGCGCGTCGTGTTCGGTCCCGGCAACCGGCCCCTCGAGGTCGGCCGCCGCACCCGCTTCTTCACCGGTGCCCTCCGGCGCGCCATCCAGGTGCGCGACCGGTACTGCAGCCACCCCACCTGCACCGTCCCGGCCGACGACTGCGAGATCGACCACATCGTCTCCTACGACGAAGGGGGCGAGACCACCCTCGACAACGGCCGCCTCCTGTGCGGCCCGCACAACCGGTGGGCCTACCGTCAACGCTCCCGGCAGCGACCAGCCGACCGTGGCACCGCCGGGGGGCGCCGGACCGCGCCATCTGCTGCGACCGGATCTGCGACCGGATCTGCGACGGAGTCCGTGGCCCGAGCGGGACCGGCCCGAGCGGGACCGGCCGAAGCGGGACCGGCCGAAGCGGGACCGGCCGAAGCGGGACCGGCCGGACGGGATCCACCGTGACGCCGCCCTCGATAGGGGCCGTCGCGACGGTCACGGCGCAGCGGCGAGGACCTTGCTCCAGAGGGCGTTGTCGAAGCCGGCGCCGCCGCCGGAGCCGAGACGCGTCATCACCAGGCGCCGGTCGCGGCTGACGTAGATCTTCTGGTCGCCGGCGCCCAGCGCCGACACCAGATCGGCGGGTGCAGCCGGGAACAGCGGCCCGGGCCGGACGGTGCGTTCGTTCGGAAGCTGGTAGCTCTTCTGACCGTTGAGCCACCAGAGGTAGCCGTACGAGGGGTTGAGGGACTGCGACGTCGACAGCGCATCGGCCAGATATCGGCTGTCGGCGACAACCGGGCGCCCGGCCCACGTGCCACCCCGCTGCACGAGGAGCCCGAACCGGCCCATGTCGTGCGCCGTCATCGAGAGGCTCCAGATCCGGTTGCCCTTCGGATCGACCGAATAGCGACCGGAGCCGGGTCGTGGCTGCCACAGGGCGGAGGTGACCCCGATGGGGTCCCACAACCAGCGCTGCGAGAGGTCCGTGATCGACGCCCGCGCGACCTTTTCCAGCACTGCCTGGAGCCGGTGGTAGGCGTTGGAGTTGTACCACCACACGGTGCCCGGAGATGCTTCGACGTCGAAGCTGTCGGTGAGCCCGCTCGTCATGGTCAGCAGGTGCCGGATCGTGATGCGTCGCTCGGCCAAGCGCCCGGCGTTGGACCACCCGGAGCCGAGGTACCTGCTCACCGGATCGCCGATGCTCAGCAGGCCCCGCTGCTGCGCGATGCCCACCAGCACGGCCACGACGCTCTTCTGGCACGACGCGATGTCCTGGCGGTAGGCGGGACCTACTCCCCAGCGCCCCTCGGCCAGGACGCTGCCGTCGAGCGCGAGCACAAGCGCGCGGCTGCCGCGGCTGGCCGCGAAGTCCAGCGCGGCACGCAGCCCCACCGGATCCCAGCCGACGTCGCGCGGTTGCACCGTCTGCCAGCCGCCCGGCCCCGGCCACGCCGGGTCGGTTCGGGAGGCCGCCTCGGTGGCGGGTGGCGGGGTGACTGTCGGCCTCCGGCCGCCGCTCACCGTCGGTCCGCCCGCCATTCCGCCCGTGCACCCGACCACCAGAGCGGTGGTGCCGCCGGCCGCGGCGGCGCCGACGAACCGCCGGCGGCTCCACGTCCGTACGAAGAGTTCGTCCTGGCCCATCCCGTGATGGTGGCGCGGACCTGTGAGCGATGTGTGAGCCAAGCGTGAGGGTCGCTCGACCGTGGTCCACGGCTGCGCACCGGAAGGTAGGTGTGCGCCGGAAGGTGGGGACGTGCGGCAGACGGGGCGGTGCCTCGTAACCTCGGACGTCGTGCGCCCGACCACCGTCACCCGCCGAGACCTTCCGGACGCCGACCACCTGCCGGAGGGCGAAGAGAAGGTCCGGGCCGTACGGGCGATGTTCGACACCATCGCGCCGCGCTATGACCTCGTGAACCGGGTCATGACGTTCCGGCTCGACGTGCGCTGGCGTCGCAGGACGGTGCGCGGCCTCGCCCTTCCGCTCGGCTCGACGGTGCTCGACCTGGCGTGCGGCACCGGCGACCTCTGTCGCGATCTGACGCGAGCGGGCCACCTTCCCGTAGGGATCGACCTGTCCTACGGGATGCTGGCCGCGGCGCGCACCGCGGCGCCGCTCGTGCACGCCGACGTCCTGAGGTTGCCGGTGCCGGGCGGCTCAGTCGACGGCGCGACGTGCGGCTTCGCGCTGCGCAACCTCGTCGACCTCCCCGCGCTCTTCGCCGAGCTGCACCGCGCGCTGAGGCCGGGCGGGCGGATCGCGCTGCTCGAGGTGGCCCAGCCGCCCCTCGCGCCGCTGCGCTGGGGGCACGGCATCTACTTCGGCAGGGTGGTACCACGGGTCGGCGCCCTGCTGTCCGACCCGACCGCCTACCGGTACCTGCCGAAGTCGGTGGCATACCTGCCCGGCCGGGCGGAGCTGCTGGCCATCCTCGACCGGGCCGGTTTCCTCGACGTGCAGCACGAGCTGCTGTCGTTCGGCATCGCGCAGCTCATCACCGGTACCCGAGCCTGACGCCGCCGGTCGCCGCCGTGGACCTCGTCGCCCGCACGCGCCGGCTCGATGCCGACGTCGAGCTCCTCGCCTTCGCGAGCGGCACCGCCGACGCGACCGGCCCGAGCACTACGACCGGCCCGAGCAGCACCGCCGGCGCGACCGGCCCGAGCAATACGACCGGCCCGAGCGGCTCCGCCGGCGCGACCGGCCCGAGCAGTACGACCGGCCCGAGCAGCACCGCCGGCGCGACCGGCCCGAGCAGTGCGATGGCCGGCGGAGAAGGGATCAGCGACGAGCAACCGGCCGGGCTCGCCGCAGCCGGGCTCGCCGCAGCCGGAGTCGGCGTGGTGTTCGAGCGGGGTTCGACCGGCTTCGCCGGGCGCGGCGTCGCGGCGCGGGTTGCGCTGGACGACGTGGAGGCGACCCTGGCGGCGATCGAGGTCGACGACGACGTCGGCCGGCCCGGGTGCGGTCCCGTCGCGTTCACCGCCCTGCCCTTCCTCCCGGGCGCACCGGCCGAGGCGGTCGTACCCGCGGTGCTCGTGGCGCGCGAGGCGGACGGCACGCGCTGGATCACGACCATCGGCCCGAGCTCCGGCACGCCGCCGCACGAGCCCCGGCACGAGGACGAGCACGACCACGAGCACCGGCACGAGGACGAGCACGACCACGAGCACCGTCACGGGGACGACCACGAGCACCGGCACGAGCACCGTCACGAGCACGGCACGACGCCGAGCTCGCCCGGCGGGACCCGGACCGATCGGGCAGGCGTCGGCCCATCGGCGTTCGAGGTGCGGGCGAGCCGGCCCCCTTCCGACTGGTGCGACGCGGTCGCCGCGGCCACCGCTGCCATCCGCAGCGGGCGCCTCGACAAGGTGGTGCTCGCCCGTGAGGTCCTCGTGCAGGCCGACGCGCCGCTGCCCGTCGCCGCCATCCTCGAGCACCTCCGGGCTGCGTACCCCGGGTGCTTCCTGTTCCACGTCGACGGGTTCCTCGGTGCCAGCCCGGAGCTGCTCGTGTCCCGGCACGGTGACGTGGTCCGGGCCCAGCCGATGGCCGGCACCGCACCGCGCCGGGGCGACCCGGCCGCCGACCAACGCCTCGCCGGCCGGTTGCTCGCCTCGGCGACGTACCGGCGCGAGCACCAGGTCACGATCGAGGTCGTGCACGACACGTTGCTCCCGTTCTGCTCGTACCTCGACTACGAGGCCGAGCCGTCGGTCGTGGCCCTGGCCAACGTCCAGCACCTCGCCACGACCGTCGAGGGCCGGCTGTCGAGCCCGCCCGCTTCGGTGCTCGAGCTGGTGCGAGCGCTGCACCCGACCCCCGCCGTGTGCGGCCGCCCCCGCCACGCCGCCCTCGCGCTGATCGCCGAGCTCGAGGGGCTCGACCGCGGCCGCTACGCCGGGGCGGTCGGCTGGGTCGACGCCGCGGGCAACGGCCAGTTCGCCGTGAGCATCCGCTGCGCCGAGGTGGAGGGCGCCGGCGCGCGGCTCTGGGGCGGCAACGGGATCGTCGGCGATTCCGACCCGACCACCGAGCTGGCCGAGACGCGCTCGAAGCTCCAGGCCGTGCTCAACGCGATCGTCCGGCCGTAGGGGGCACGGTCACAGGGGCACGGTCACAGGGGCACGGTCACAGACGGACCGCGGCCTCGAGAGCGGGACCTCAGGCGAGGTCGCGCACAGCACCGGCCACCGCGGCGTGGATCTCGTCGTGCACCGCGACGTTGGCGTCGCGCCCGGTGCGGACGTGGACCACGTGCAGCCCGGGCACCACACCGACCGATGCGGCTGCCACCTCGACGTCGGTCATGGTCCGCGGTGTCGTGACCGTCGCGCCGTGCACGGCGGCGAGCCGGCCCACGTCCACACCGTGCGGCGTGCCGAAGAGCCGCTCGAAGCGGTCCGGCGGGACCGAGGCCCGTTGCGGCAGGAACGAGAAGATCCCGCCACCGTCGTTGTCGACCACGACGACGGTCAGGTCGATCTCCCGGCGAGCGGCGCCGAGCAAGCCGTTCGTGTCGTGGAGCAAGGCGACGTCGCCGATGAGCAGCGCGGTGGGCCGTCCCGAGCCGAGCGCGACGCCCACGGCTGTCGACACCACTCCGTCGATGCCGTTCGCGCCGCGGTTGGCGTGCACGTCGACGCCCGAGCGCGGCCGTCCGTACCACTCGAGGTCGCGCACCGGCATCGACGAAGACACGACGAGCGCGCACCCTGGCGCCAGACCACCGAGGAGGGAGCGGGCGACGCCGGGCTCGGTCGGCTCGTCGTGGCCGGCCAGCACCTCGTCGATGGCCGCTTGCGCCGCCACCTCGGCGGCCGCCCAGTGAGCCGCCCACTCGTTCGCGCCTTCACCGCGCGGGGCCAGCCAGTCGCCGAGCCGGGCGGGATCGCACGCGATGTTCCAGGCCGCCCGCCCCCCGGGATCGGTCCAGCCGTGGGGAGCGACGCGCACCTCGGCCGCCTCGGAGCCGGCGATCCAGGTGTCCACGACCCGCGATGCCGGCGCCCCGCCCAGATGGAGCACCACCTCGGGCCGCATCCGACCGGCAAGGGCCCCGGATCGCAGCAGCGCGTCGGCCGATGCCACCACCGTGGCACCGCCTGCTTCCGGTCGATCCGGTGCGAAGGGGTCCTGCTGCTCGACCGGCAGGTCACCCCGCAGGCGGGCGTCGGTGAGCAGCGGCCACCCCAAGCGGGAGGCGACGGCTGCGACCACCGGGCCGCAAGCGTCCGCCGCGGCCGTCCACGGCCCGGCCACCACGACGCCACGGCGGTCGGCTGACAGCAGGTCCCACGGGACATCGCGGTCGTCGACATCGGCACGCGGGACGGAGGCGCGCACCCAGGGCTGCCCACCGAGACGTGCCGCGGGGAGGGGGCCGGGCGTCCCGACGAGAGGCTCGCGGAACGGCAGGTTCAGGTGGACGGGCCCGGGTCCGGCCGGGTTGGCGACCGCCTCGACGAGGACCCTGGCCGCGAGCGCTCGCCACGACCCGCTGGCGGCAGCAGCGGGCGGGCCGGGGTCGTGGTACCAGCGCACGCTGCGAGCGAAGAGGTGCGTCTGGTCGATCGTCTGGGCCGCCCCCTGGTCGCGCCGCTCGGGCGGGCGGTCGGCGGTGACGAGGACGAGCGGGGTCCGGGAGTGGTGCGCCTCGACGACACCCGGGTGCAGGTTGGCAGCGGCGGTGCCCGACGTGGTGAGCACGAGGCTCGGGCGCCCGGTCGCCCGGGCGACGCCCAGCGCGAGGAAGCAGGCGCTGCGCTCGTCGTGGTGGACGTCGACGCGGATGCGATCGTCGGCCGCGAGGGCCAGGGCCATCGGCGTCGACCGGCTGCCCGGGCAGATGACTGCGTCGGTGAGACCGCCGCGGATCCACTCGTCGACGAGCGTGGCGCAGAAGGTCGCGGCCGTGGTCTCTGCCCGCCCGCTCGGGAGGGTTGCCGCCGGCACGGGTTCGCGCGGCGGGACGAGGGGCGACATCGGTTCCGCAGCGTAGGGGCGGGCCGCCGGCGGACGCCGCCCTTCGGAGCCGCCATCGGGAGCCGCCATCGGGAGCCACGTCGGGAGCCACGTCGGGAGCCGCCATCGAAGCTCGCGCCTGCACCGACACCGTCGACGCCTTCCCGATCCTGCGAGCCCACGCCCGCGCCGCCTGATCCCCCCCGTATCGTGCGCCCGTGCCGACCTCCACGCCGGATCCGACGCGGCCGCCGGGTCCGACGCGGCCACCGGGTCCGCCGCGGCCACCGGGTTCGCCGCAGCCGCCGCAGCCCGCCGACCCGCCGCACCCGGCGGACGCGACCCGTCCGGCGCACCGGTTGGCGACCACCACCACCGGCGCCGGTCCGCGGGTCGCGCTGCTCCACGGCTTCACGCAGACGGCGGCCTCGTGGACACCGATCGCCGAGCGTCTCAGCGCCGACCACGAGGTGGTGGCGCTCGACGCGCCCGGCCACGGCGGCTCCGCGTCCGTTCGCGCCGGCCTCTGGGAGACCGCAGCACTGATCGCGGCAGCCGTGGGCCGCGCCACCTATGCCGGCTATTCGATGGGCGGACGGCTGGCGTTGCACGTCGCCCTCGCCCACCCCGAAGCCGTCGAGCGCCTGGTCCTCGTGAGTGCGACCGCAGGCATCGACGATCCCGCCGCGCGCGCCGAGCGCCGCGACGCCGATGCCACCCTCGCCCGGGAGCTGGAGCACGACGGCCTCGACCGGTTCCTCGAGCGGTGGTTGGCTCAGCCGCTGTTCAGCTCGCTGCCGCCGGACGCCGCGACCCTCGCCGACCGCCGCACCAACACCGTGGACGGCCTCGCGTGGTCACTGCGCACCGCGGGCACGGGCAGCATGGATCCTCCGCTGTGGGACCGGCTCGGCGCGATCGGCGCCGCCGGCATCCCCGTCCTGGTCGTCGCCGGCGAGCGCGACGGCAAGTTCCGTGCCCTCGGCCAACGCATCGTCGAGGGCATCGGCGCCACCGCGCGGCTCCACGTCGTGGTCGGCGCCGGTCATGCCGTCCCGTGGGAACGTCCGGACGACTTCGTCGCCGCGCTCGGCACCCACCTCAGGCGCTGAGCGCCAGCCCGGCCGCCAGCAGCACGCCGAACGCCAGCTGCACGCGGCCGGTCGAAGCGAGCACCGGGACCAGCTCTCGGCCCTGCGCCCGCTGCAGCACGCGCACCACCGGCTGCTGGGCCAGCATGACCGCGGCCAGCGCGAGGGCACCGGCCGGGCGCCCTCCCAGCCCCGCCACCAGCGGCACGGCGACGAACGCACCTACCAGCAGGGCCACGTACAGCATCCGGGTACGGCTGTCGCCCAGCCGCACGGCCAGCGTGCGCTTGCCCGACGCTCGATCGCCGGGGATGTCCCGGAGGTTGTTGACCACGAGCAGCGCGGTGGCCAGGAACCCGACCGGAACCGACGCGGCGAGCGCGAGGCCGGTGAGCTGCCCCTGCTGGACGTAGGCCGAACCGGCCGTCGCGACCACGCCGAAGAAGACGAACACGAAGACCTCGCCGAAGCCGGCATAGCCGTACGGGCGGGGTCCTCCCGTGTAGAACCAGCCTGCCGCGATGGCCAGCGCCCCGACCACGAACAGCTCGGGGCCGACGGCGAGCGCCAGCGCGCCGCCGGCCAGCCCAGCCACCGCGAACGAGGCCAGCGCCGCGCGCTTCACCGCGGCCGGCGCGGCCAGGCCCTGGCCGACGAGCCGAACGGGGCCGACCCGGCGCTCGTCGGCGTCGGTGCCGCGGATGCCGTCGCTGTAGTCGTTGGCGTAGTTGGTGGCCACCTGGAGGGCCAGGGACACGACCATCGCGGCCGCCGCCCGCCACCAGATCAGCCCGCCGTGCACCCGGCCGGCCGCCGCGGCCGTGCCCACCAGGACCGGCACGACGGCCGCCGGCAGCGTGCGGGGGCGCGCGCCCGCCACCCACAGGGCGAGGCCGTTCGGCGCCGGCCGGACCGCGCCCGGAGCCCGGCGCCCGGGCGCGGCGCCCGGGGACGGCGGCCGGCGGTCGCCGGTCACGGGCGCTTCGGGAAGCGCTCGAACTCGGGGCGCCGCTTGGCCTTGAACGCCTCCCGTCCCTCCTGGGCCTCCTCGCTGCCGTAGAACAACAGGTTCGTGTCGTGGGCGAGCTGCTGCAGGCCGGCCAGGCCATCCTCGGAAGCGTGGAAGCTCGCCTTCAGCAGGCGCAGCGCGAACGGCGACAGGCGCAGCATCTCGCGGCACCACCCGACGGTCTGCTCCTCGAGCTCGGCGAGCGGTACGACGGCGTTGACCAGGCCCATCTCATAGGCGCGGTCCGCGCCGTACTGGCGGCACAGGAACCAGATCTCCTTGGCCCGCTTCTGGCCGATCTGTGCGGCCAGCACCGATGCGCCGAAGCCGCCGTCGAACGACCCCACCCGCGGCCCCGTCTGGCCGAAGGTGGCGTTGTCGGCGGCGATGGTGAGGTCGCACACGACGTGCAGGACGTGGCCACCGCCGACCGCGTAGCCGGCGACCATGGCCACCACCGGCTTGGGGAGGCGCCGGATCTGCACGTGCAGGTCGGTGACGAGGAACCGCCCGACGCCGCGCTGGCCCACGGCGTCGTCGCCCACGTAGCCGGAGTCGCCGCGGGCCCGCTGGTCCCCGCCGGAGCAGAACGCGAGGTCGCCCTGGCCGGTGAGGATGACGGCGCCGACCTCGGGGTCCTCGCGGGCCAAGGTGAAGGCGGCGATCAGCTCCTCGACGGTGCGGGGCCGGAACGCGTTGCGAACCTCCGGCCGGCAGATCGTGATCTTGGCGATGCGGCCTCCACCCTCACTCTCGTGGCCTCCGGCGAACGGGTCGGCCGTCTCGTAGCGGATGTCGTCGAAGGACACGCCGCCGTCCCGCCATTCGGCGCCGGCGCGGATGGTGGTGGCGGCAGGATCGACGGTGTCAGCCATGGGCGGCCGAGTCTCGCGCCGGCCGGCCCGGGGCGATCAAGTGTGGAGGGTCGCTGGCGGGACCGCATGGTGCTCACGCACCCGCTCGTGGGCCGCCCTCTTCAGGAATCCGACCGAGCGCCAGCAGGTAGGGCGCCGGAGCCGACACCGTGCCGTCCGTGGCCTCGTTGGCCTCGCGCAGAGCGTCACCCACGGCCGCCTCGGCGTCGGCCGCCCGCCCGCGTGCCGCAGCCGCTTCCCGGAAGGCGACGAACGGCCCTGCGGCCGTGAGGAAGAACTCGACGCCCGCCTCGACGGACGGGAACGACCATGCGAAGGGCCGTACTTCCACGTGGGGCTCGAGGCCGGCGGCGCGCAGCCGCGCGCCGGCCGTAGCCGGGTCGCCCCAGTCGTCAGAGTCGGCACCCGCCGGTGGCGGCATGGGGTTCACCTCGGCCGCCCGGGGCTGCCACGCCCGGCGCCACGGGCCGCCAGCCCAGGCGGTGAGGGCGACCACGCCACCCGGGCGGCACACACGGGCCGACTCGGCCGCGGCGAGCGCCGGTGCGGGGGCGAAGATGAGCGCGAAGACGCTCACGACCGCGTCGAACGACGCCGTCGGCCAAGGCAACGCCTGCGCGTCGCCGAGTCGCACGTCGATGTCGAGACGTTCGGCGCCGATGCGGGCGCGCGCCCGCTCCACCTGCGCGGGCGTGAGGTCGACGGCGGCCACCCGGGCACCGCGCCGCGCCGCCTCGATGGCCGCATTGCCGTCGCCGACCCCCACGTCGAGCACGTCGCGCCCGGCGATCGGTCCCACCGCTCGCTCCACGGCATCGACCACCGCGGTGCTGACCGGTGCCAGCCGGCGAGCCACCGCCGGGTAGTCGCCGATCGTCCAGCGCCGCCGCTCGGCCGCCGCCGCCGCAGCATCAGCATCAGCGGCATCGTCGTCGGGCCCGTCGCCCTCGACCACGTCGTCACCCGGGGTCACGAGCTCAGCCGCCCGCCGCCGTCGGCAGCACGTGGTCCCTGAAGCGGTCGCGAAGCGTCTTCTTCGAGAACTTGCCCACCGACGTCTTCGGCACCTCGTCGATGAACACGACGTCGTCGGGCATCCACCACTTGGCGATGCGGCCGTCGAGGAACGACAGCACCTCGTCGCGGCTGAGCTCCTCCCCCGGCTTGACCACCACGCAGGCCAGCGGGCGCTCCTGCCACTTCGGATGGTGGACGCCGATGACGGCGGCCTCGGCCACCTTCGGGTGGGCCATGATCTCGTTCTCGAGCTCGACGGTCGAGATCCACTCGCCGCCGGACTTCACCACGTCCTTCGTGCGATCCACGATGCGCAGGTAGCCGTCGCCGTCGACGGTGGCGACGTCGCCGGTCCTGAGCCAGCCATCGGACGTGAACGACTCCGGCGAGCGGGGATCGTTGTAGTACTCCCTGGCGATCCAGGGACCGGCGGCCTGGAGCTCGCCGGAGGTGGCGCCGTCGGCCGGCACGGGCTCGAGCGTGTCGGGGTCGACCACCCGCAGTTCGACGCCGAGCAGCGGGAGGCCGATGCTGGCCCGCACGTCGGCCAGCTCCTCCTCGGTGCGCCCTTCGGCCACGGTCGATTTGATGTGCCCCGTCGTGGCCACCGGGCTGGTCTCGGTCATGCCCCAGGCCTGAAGGATCGGCATGCCGATCTGCTCGCGGTAGGCCTCGGAGAGCGCCTTGGGCACGGCCGAACCGCCACACGGGATGGCCCGCAGGCAGGAGGTGTCGCGCCCCTTCAGCTCGGGCAGCACGCCCATCCAGATCGTCGGAACGCCGGCCGCGAGGGTGACCCGCTCGGACTCGATGAGCCCGGCGAGCGCCGGCGGCGACAGGTCGGGTCCTGGCATCACGAGGTTCGACCCGGCGGCGACCGCCGCGTGGGCGAGCCCCCAGGCGTTGGCGTGGAACATGGGCACGACCGGCAGGATGGTGTCGCGCTCGCTCACCCCGATGGCGTCGGCCGTCATCACGCCCATCGTGTGCAGGAACGTGGACCGGTGGCTGTACACGACGCCCTTCGGGTTGCCCGTGGTGCCGCTCGTGTAGCACATCGACGCGGCCTGGGATTCGTCGTCCACGTGCCAGTCGACCGGCGAGGCGGCCTGCAGGAGGGCCTCGTAGTCGTGGACCTCCTTGCCGGCCGGCGCCTCGGGCACCTCGCCCTTCCCGTCGTCCATCACGACGACGTGGCGCACGGTCTCGAACGTGTCGAGCAACGGCCACATCAGCGCGGCGAGCGACCGGTCGACGAAGACGACCTCGTCCTCGGCGTGGTTGGCGACGTACGTGAGCTGCTCCGGGAACAGCCTGATGTTCAGCGTGTGCAGCACCCGCCCCGAGCACGGCGCGGCGAAGTACAGCTCGAGGTGGCGCCCCGTGTTCCAGCCGAACGTGGCGACGCGGCCGTCGCCGGAGATGCCGAGGTCGCCGAGAACGCCACCGAGGCGGCGGCTCCGCTCGGCCCACTCGCCGTACGTCGCGCGTGCGCGGCCGTCGGCGGTGGCGGTCGTGATCCGCTTCGCCGGGAACAGCCGCTCGGCCCGGTCGAACAGGTGCACGAGCGTGAGTGGGTGATCCTGCATGAGGCCCTTCATGGGTCCCCCTTCGTGGTCCTGCGCGGCGTCGACGTGACGGCCGGTTCGCGGCCGGCATCGCGGGCCCGAGCGTAGGCGAGGCGCCAGTCGGGCCGTGGCCCCACCCGCCTCCGACGTACCGTGCAGCGGATGGCCGACCTCGTGGCGCTCGACCTGCCTGCCGGCCCCGAGTTCGTCGGCGCGCTGAGGCGGGCCTGGGACCGGGGCGACGCCGTGCTCCCGGTGGACCAGCGCCTCGCGCCGCCCGCCCGGCTCGCGCTCGTCGAGCGGATGCGGCCCGCTCGGGTCGTCGAGCCGGGCGGCGACCCGAGCGGCCGTTCGCTCGCCGAGGCCGTCCCCGTGCTCGACGGCGACGCGCTGGTCGTCCCCACCAGCGGCACGACCGGCGCCCCGAAGGGCGTCGTCCACACGCACGCCTCGGTCGCCGCTCATGCCCGCGCCGTGCACGAACGGCTCGCCGTGGAGCGCGCCTCGGACCGGTGGCTGTCGTGCCTGCCGCTCGCCCACGTCGGCGGCCTCGGCGTCGTGACCCGGGCCCTCGTGACGGGGCTGCGCGTCGAGGTGCACGAACACTTCGACGTCGAAGCGGTTCTCGACGCGGCTCGCCGCGGGGCCACGCTCGTGTCGCTCGTGCCCACGGCGCTCGACCGGCTCCCCGAGGTCCCGTTCCGCTGGGTGGTCCTCGGCGGCTCCGCCGATCCCGTGGCCCGGCCCGCCAACGTCGTGCGCACCTACGGCTCGACCGAGTCGGGAGGTGGCGTCGTCTACGACGGCGTGCCGCTGGCAGGGGTCGAGGTCCGCGTCGATGACGAC
This sequence comes from Actinomycetota bacterium, assembly GCA_016185275.1. Classification (GTDB taxonomy): domain Bacteria; phylum Actinomycetota; class Acidimicrobiia; order Acidimicrobiales; family Iamiaceae; genus JACPNX01. The sequence continues at coordinate 41,573 of JACPNX010000019.1, forward strand.
GGGGCCATCGCCCTTCGGGGGCCGACGTTGCTGCGGGCGTATCGCCTGGATCCGTCGCAGGAGGGACCCGCAGGCACCGACCCGAAGGCCACCGACGGCTGGTTCACCACCGGCGACATCGGTGCGTGGGACGAGGTGTCGGCCCGGCTGACCGTCGCCGGCAGGAGAGGCGACCTGATCGTCACCGGCGGCGAGAACGTCTGGCCCGGTCCGGTCGAAGCGGTGATCGCTACGCACCCCGCCGTCGCCGCCGTCGCCGTGGTCGGGCGGCGCGACCCGGACTGGGGTGAGCGGGTGGTGGCCGTCGTCGTACCCCGGACGGGCGTAGCTCGACCGTCGCTCGACGCGCTGCGGGACCACGTGAAGGCCACCCTGCCTCCATGGTGCGCACCCCGGTCCCTGGAGCTGGTCGACGCGCTGCCCCGCACGGCGCTCGGGAAGGTGCGTCGAGATGCCGTCGCGGCCGACGACCAGGCCGACGGTCAGAGGCGCGCCGAGCAGTAGACCCGCCCGGCGGCGTCGACCATCGCCACCCGAGCCACCCGGTCGCCCGGGAAGCCGGTCACCGTGCCCCACGCGTCCCGGCCGTCGAGGACGACGGGTCCGACGGAACGCACGCTTCCGTCGGTGAGCGTGATGCGCAACCGGTAGCCCGCGCCGTCGCCGGACCAGCGGTCGTCGCGCCAGCCGGGAAGGGCGACGAACACCGCGTCCGGCTGGCGTGCGACCACGACGCGACCGACCACGGTCCCGTCCGGTGTGCGCATCGCGGCCGCACGCGAGGTCGGGCGCCCACCCGACACGCGCTGCACCACGGCACCCGCGCCTGCGGCCAGGAGCAGCACCACGATGGCCGCGGCGACCGCGGCCACGCGACGCCCGCCGACCGCCGGCCGGGGCCACCGGCTCGGGCTCCGGCGCCCGCGGCCCGGCGCGCCCGGGCTGGCGGACCGCTCGACCGCACGGGCCCCGACCGATCCGGGCCCCGCCACCGCCAAGGCGCCGAGGACGCGGTCCTCGAAGCCGGGCGGCGGCTCTTCGCGGGGTACGGCGAGCAGCAGCGCGTCGGCCGCGGCGGCCGCCGCCGCGACCTCGGCCCGGCACGACGGGCAGCCGAGGAGGTGCTCGAGCAGGCGGGCCCGCTCCTCGCCGGCGACCAGTCCCACCGCGAGCTCCGAGACGACGTCGCGCACCTCGTCACATCGGGCGCTGGTCACGGCTCCACCTCGTCGCGCACGGCAAGCGCGGTTCGAAGCTTGCGCAGCCCGGTGCGGATGCGGGTCTTGGCCGTGCCGAGAGGGATGCCGTCGATCCGGCTCACCTCCTGGGCGGTGCGCCCGCCGAGAGCGGCGAGCACGACGGCACGCCGCTGCTCGGGCGGAAGCTGCCTCAACGCCGCGACCACCACGGTCCGCTCGTCGTCGGCCTCGGCCGCGGTCGGGGGGCCCGGGACCGACGTGGCGACGCGCAGGACCAGCTCGTCGAGGTGCGTGGTCGGCCGTACCCGCTCGGCTCGCACCGCGTCGATGGCGGCGTTGCGGGTGATCGCCAGGAGCCACGTGGGTACCGAGCCGCGCCGGGCATCGAAGGTGGCCGCCGCTCTCCACGCCCGCACGAACGCCTCCTGCGCGACGTCATCAGCGCGGGCACGGTCGCCGACCACGGCCAGCGCCACCCCGTACACGCGGGCCTGGAAGCGCCGGACGAACGCGGTCGCGGCGGCGCCGTCCCCGGACGCGAACCCGGCGAGCAGCGCGTCGTCGCTCACCCCGTCCATGCCGTCCCTACGTTCGCCCAGCAGTGCCGGATTGCGCAACGGGGCGGCAATCTCCCCGCCGACGGGGCTCGTAGGACGGTCGAACCCAGCCCCAGGAGGCGACATGCGACGGATGCCGATGATCGTGATGGCGGTGGTGATGCTCACCGCGGCGTGCAGCAACGACAAGAGCGGCTCGAGCGGGTCCGCGGCCACCGACGCGAAGAGCTCCTCGCTCGCCGACCGCGCCGGACTCAGCGGCAAGGTCAACGACAAGGGCACGAAGACGGTGACGGGATCCTCGCCGACGATCTCCGTGGAGGTCGACGACTTCTACTTCAGCCCCACGTTCATCTCGGCGCCGGCCGGCTCCACGGTCACCCTGCAGATCAAGAGCGAGGGCAAGGCGCCGCACACGTTCACTGCCGACGGTGCCGGCGTCGACGAGAAGCTCAGCCCCGGCGACTCCAAGACCGTCACGATCACCGTGCCGAAGTCGGGCGCCGTCGCCTTCTTCTGCAAGTTCCACAAGAGCAGTGGCATGCAGGGCGCCGTGGTGGTGCCCGGGCCCAAGGGTTCGGGTGCATCGTCGGGCGGCTCGGGCGGCTCGGGCGGAGCCACGACCTCGGGCGGCTCCGGCTACTAGGCCGGGGTCGAGCGCAACGGTCGACCGGGCGGAGGGTTCGGCGCTCCCGACCCGGGGGATGGACGGCTGGCGGCGCCGCCGGGTAGACCGCGGGGCACTCCACCGAGGAAGGGCCCGCATGGGACGCAACCGGCTCGCCGGCGAGACCAGCCCGTACCTGCGACAGCACGCCGGCAACCCGGTCGACTGGTGGCCGTGGTGCGACGAGGCGTTCGAGGAGGCGCGCCGGCGTGACGTCCCGGTCCTGCTGTCCGTGGGGTACTCGGCCTGCCACTGGTGCCACGTCATGGCCCACGAGTCGTTCGAGGACTCCGAGACCGCCGAGGAGATGAACCGCCAGTTCGTCAACATCAAGGTCGATCGGGAGGAGCGGCCGGACGTCGACGCCGTCTACATGGAGGCCACCCAGGCCATGACCGGGTCGGGCGGTTGGCCGATGACCGTGTTCATGACCCCGGAGGGTGAGCCGTTCTTCTGTGGCACGTACTTCCCCAATCGCCGGGCGCACGGCCGGCCCGCGTTCGTCGACATCCTCCATGCCGTCGACCAGGCGTGGCACGAGCAGCGGAGCGCGCTCGCAGAGCAGGCCGCCCGCCTCGTGGAACACCTCCGGCGGCCGGCGCTGTCGGGGGTGCACGCGCAGAGTCCGAGCCGGCCCGGCCTGGCCGAGGTCGACGCGGCCGTGGCGGCGCTGCTCAACTCCCACGACGATCGGCGCGGTGGCTTCGGGCGGGCACCCAAGTTCCCCCAGGCCTCGGCCATCGACGCGCTGCTGCGCGCCCACGTGCGCACCGGCGACCGTGCGCCGCTGGCCGCGGCCCGCACCAGCCTCGACCACATGGCCGCCGGGGGCATCCACGACCACCTCGGCGGAGGGTTCGCCCGCTACTCGGTCGACGACCGCTGGCTCGTGCCCCACTTCGAGAAGATGCTCTACGACCAGGCGCTCCTGGCGCGCGCCTACCTGCACGGCTGGCAGGTCACCGGCGACGAACGCTACCGCCAGGTGCTCGACGGCATCGTCGGCTACGTCCTGCGCGATCTGCGCCATGCCGGCGGCGGCTTCTTCTCCGCCGAAGACGCCGACAGCGAGGGCGAGGAGGGCCGCTTCTACCTGTGGACGCCGGCGGAGATCGAGTCCGTGCTGGGCCGCACCGATGCCGCCGCCGCGATGGCGTGGTGGGACGTCACACCGGTTGGCAACTTCGAGGGCCGCACCATCCTCAACCGCCTCCACGAGCCGTCGGCCCCGCTCACCTCGCCCGCCATCGACGACCTCCGCTCCCGCCTCTTCGCCGCACGCGAGGGCCGTGTCCGGCCCGGCCTCGACGACAAGGTGCTCACCGAGTGGAACGCGTTGATGCTGGCCACGTTGTCCGAGGCCGCGGCCGCGACCGGCAACGCCGACTGGTTGGCGGCGGCCCGTGCCAACGGCGAGTTCCTCCTCGGTGCCCTCCGCCGGCCCGACGGTCGCTGGCTGAGGGCCTGGCAGGCGGACGGCGGCGCCCGCCACCTCGCCTTCGCAGCCGACCACGCCGCGCTGGTCGACGCGTTCACCCGCTTGGCCGAGGCGACCGGTGAGGCGCGCTGGATGGCCGTGGCCCGCGACGCGGCTGACGCGCTGCTCGAGCGATTCACCGATCCCGGAGCCGGCGGCTTCTTCACCACCGCGTCCGACGGCGAGCGGCTCGTCGCCCGCCAGAAGGACGTGCTCGACGGCGCGACACCGAGCGCGAACAGCCTGGCGGCCGCCTCGCTCGTCCGCTTGGCCGCGCTGACCGGTGAGGACCGCTACGCGGCGGCGGCCGGCTCGGTCCTCGACCTGGTAGGCGCGGTCGTGGCGGACCACCCCACCGCGTTCGCGCACCTCCTCCTCGCCGTGGAGCTCGACGCCGCGGGCACCACGGAGATCGCCGTCGTCGGGGACGCGCCGGACCTCCTCGCCGCCGCTCGGTCGGCGTGGCGCCCGACCGCGGTGGTCGCGTGGGGCGAGCCGTACCCCTCACCGCTGTGGGAGGGGCGCGAGCCGGGCTACGCCTACGTGTGTCGCAACTTCGCCTGCCGCCGGCCGGTCAACACCGCGGCCGAGCTGATCGCCGAGCTCGAAACCTGAACCCACGGGTCGCTGCCACCGGCTCCGTGACGCGCCGAGGCCCGCCCCACCGGGGGGCGGGCCTCGGGCTCACGGGCGGAGGGACGGACGGTTCAGCGAAGGCCGAGCTTGGCCGAGCACACCGGCCAGGCCCCCCAACCCTGGGCGGCGCGCAGGCGCTCGCCCATCTGGATCTGCACCTCGCGCGACGCCTCGTTCGGCATGCCGGAGCCGCCGACGGAGCGCCACGAACCGACGGTGAACTGGAGACCGCCGTAGTAGCCGTTGCCCGTGTTGATCGCCCAGTTCCCACCTGACTCGCACTGGGCCAGGCGATCCCACACCCCGTATCCGACGGACGGGCCGGCCGCAGGGGCGGCGTGGGGTGCGGGCGGCGCGGGGGCAGCCGGTCGCGGCGTGGGCACGTGCGCCGGCTTCGGGGCGGGAGGCGGGGGCGGCGGAGGCGGGGGCGGCGGCGGAGGAGGCGGGGGCGGCGGAGGCGGCAGGACCAGCCGCTCCGCCTTGGCCTGGGCCACCGGCGCCAGGACGGCCTCCGTCGACTGGAAGGCCGGGGTGCGAGCCGCGCTGGCCTGGAGGTCACCGGCGATGGCCGCGGTGACGACCGCCGCGCCCATCTCACCGGCGCCGGCCGGCGCCGAGGACGCCGTGGTGGCCAGCACCGACGAGACGGCGAGTGCCAGGGAGGCACCAGCCGCGAGCCGCCGACGATGCCGGCGGCTCGGGGCCGCCGGCGCCGGCTTGGCGCCGGTTGCGACCGGGCGCGCGCCGGATACAGGGGGGGTTGGCATGGGGGGACCACTCCTTCTGGTGGGTCGGATGGTCGGAGGCGGGACGGCTACTGCTGGAGCCGCGCCACAGCGCCCTCGACGATTCGGCGGCCACAGTCTGCCCCGTCGTCGGCTGTTCGTAACACTTTCGCAACGTGAATGTCGTCACCGCCGAGCCGAGGCCGCCACGAGGGCCTCCCGCCCGCGGCCGGGCGAACCGACCGGTCGGCTACCAGCGCCCTCGATGGACGACATCGGCGAGCGATCGGCGGGGCCGGCCCGCCGAGGTTCCGGGCCGGTCCGGTGCCGGCCAACCCAGTGCGACCGTGCCCACGCCCCGGCGGCCCGCAGGCACGCCGAACTCGGCCGCGACCGAGACCTCGTGCTCGAACAGCCCGAACAAGCACGCGCCCAGGCCCACCGCCACGGCGCCGAGGAGGAGGTGCTCCACGGCCGCACCGGCGTCCACGAACCAGTACGGCACCGGCCATGCGCCCGGACTTTCGCCGAGCCCGGTCGCCGCCTTGTCCGACTCGGCGTAGCGCCGGACGTACGCCCCGGGATCAGCCCACACGACGACCAGCACGGGTGCCCGCAGCAGGCCGGGCCAGCCGAAGTCGCCACGCCGGCCGGCCGGCAGGGTCACGTCCCAGTAGCGCGCCGTGGCGTCCGCCGTGTCGAGCACCAGCAGATCCCAGCCCTGGCTGTTGCCGGCCGACGGCGCTCGGCGGGCCAGGTCGACGAGGCGGTCCACCAGCGCGGTGGGCACCGCTTCGTCGGTGAACGAACGCACCATGCGCCGGCGACGGATCGCGTCCTCCAGCTCCACGCCGCCAGCCTCGCCGATGGGCCGGTGCTCCGACGTCTCGGGCAACATGGGCCCATCGAGTCCGCCGACCGCGTCGCCCTCCGGCACCGACCGGCGCTGGTCGTAGGCCTGCTGGCGTTGATCACGTTCGTCGCCGCGCTCGTGGTCGGCACGCGAGTCATGCCGCTCGGCTCGGCCAACCGTGACGAGTCCACCTACGTGGCCATGGCACAGATGATCGAAGACGGCCGTCTCACCCTTCCGGCAGGGCAGATGCCGTTCCGGCCGTGGGCCTCCGGCGTCCGCGACGGCCGCATCGTCATGAAGTACACGCCTCCATGGCCGGCGGCGCTGGCCGCGGCCGACGCGGCGACGGGCTCGTTGCGGGTGGCCCCCGCCCTGGCCGCGGCCGTAGCGGTCGTGCTCGTCTACCTGCTCGCCGCGGAGGTCCTGCACGACCGCCGGCGCGCCATGGTGGCGGCCGCGCTGTTCGCCGCCTCGCCGTTCGTGCTCGTGCAGGCCGCGACGTACCTGTCGTATGTGTTCCAGGTGGCCCTCGAGCTGGGCTTCGCCGTCCTGTTCCTCACCGGTGCCCGTGGCGCGCCCCGGGCCGGCGCCCGGATGGCCGCGGCCGGGCTCCTCATCGGCGTGGCCGCCTACGCCCGGACCTACGACGCGATCATCTTCGCGGTGCCGGTCTTCGGGGCCGTGGCCTGGGGCCGTCCGTGGCGCGCACCCGCCCGCTGGGCGGCGCACCTCGCCGCCGGGGCGGCCGCACCGGCAGCCGCGTTCCTCGTCACGAACGCCGTGACGATGGGAGCGCCGACGAAGCTGCCATTCACGGTGACCGGGCCGAGCGACGTGCTCGGCTTCGGACGCCGCGGCGTCTTCCCCCAGTTCGCCGTCCCGTTCCGCTTCGGGGACGGCGTGAGCGCCCTGGTCGCCAACCTGGGCTGGCTGGGGCTGTGGGGTGCCGGTGGGCCCGTGCTGGTCGTGCTGGCCGTGCTCGGCCTGCGCGGCCGTCTCCGGGATCCCGGAGGGCGGGCGATGCTCGCGGTGCTCGTCGTCGTGCCGCTGGCGCTCGTGCCCTTCTGGGGCAGCTACGCGGTCGTGCACTACTGGGCCGGTGCCGCCTCGCTCGGCCCCTTCTACCACCTGATCGTGCTGGTGCCGATGGTCGTGCTGGCGGCCGAAGGGGCGGGCCGGCTCGTCGCACGGGCCCGCCGACCGAGGCCGGTCGCACTGGCGTTGGTCGCGGCGATGGCGACCGTGTCGGTGGCGCTGATGATCCGGCCGATCGAGCGCAACCTCGACGTGACGCGGCGGTACCGGGCCGCCGAGCGTGCGGCGCGCGCGGCACCACCCCGGTCGCTGCTGGTGCTGCCCGAACGGGGATCTGTCGGCTTCGAGAGCTGGACGCCGTTCCTGCTGAACCGGCCGGACCTCGACCAGCCGGTGCTCTACGCGGAGGACCGCGACGCCGGCAACTTCGCCACGCTCGACCGCTATCCGGCCCGGACCGCGCTGCGCGTCGTGCAAGAGGGTGATCGGCGGAGCCTGCCGGCCCGGTTCGAGCTGCGCCGCCTGGAGCGCCAGCGCGGGCGCACGCTGGAGGTGGCGGTGGACGTGCGGGCTCCGTCGGGCGCGCAGGCGTACCTGCGCGGAACCGGTGCCGAGCAGGTCCGCTCGCTCGGTTCGGGCGCAGGCACCGAGCGGCTCGTGTGGAGGATCGGCGCACCAGGGAGCGGCGCCGAGGTCACCGTGCCCGACGATCTCGGCGTCCTCGCCGTCGGGGTGGTCAGCGAGCCGCCCGGGCGGCGACCGCGCCGCTGGGAGGTGCGCATCCCGTACCGCGTCGTGGGAGACCAGCTCGAGCTGCTGCGTCCCGGCCGGAGCTGGCGGCGGGTCGGCCGGGTGTGGCGCGAGCTGTCCGTCGACGCGGTCGTCCGGGAGGTCCCGCCGTCCCCCTGAGGCCGACCGGTCAGGGCGTGTAGGGACCCACGAGCGCGAGCGTCCCGTACACCCCCATCGCCACGGCCATCGTCGTCAGCGTCGCCAGGTGCACGGCGCGGCGCCTCGTGACGCCGGCCAAGGCGAAGGTGAACGGCAGTGCCATGAACGTGTACCGCTCGAACGAGCCGAGCCGCGTCGTGGCCAGGGCCACCACCGCGGTGGCGACGGCCAGGACGCTGTAGGCGGCCGGCCACCGGCGCACGCTGTGCACCACGAGGACGACGAGCAGGACCACCCAGCCGACCCGCACGGCGTCGATGCCGATGCGACCGTCGAGCAGCGCCCGCACTCCCGGGCCGAGCGACGTGAACGGCCCGGACACGGGGCCGCGGAACTTCTTCGACTCCTGGATCCTGAACGGCAAGAGGAACGACGTGTGGAAGCGCTCCTGGACCCAGATGAGGTACGCCACGGCACCCGCCGGCGCGGCCGCCAGGCTGGCCGCCACGGCCGGCAGGCGGCGCGGCCGCCGCCTCAGCGCGCGGACGGCCTCGACGCCCAGTGGCACCGAAACGAGCAACCCGACCGGACGCACGAGACCGACCAGGAGAGCCAGGGGGGCGACGACGCGCCATCGGCCCCGCCGGGCCGCGGCCACGGCGCCGACGACGAGCAGCCCCCAGAGGGCCTCGGAGTAGCCCCAGACGAGCACGAAGCCGGCAGGGGTGAAGGCGGCGTACCAGGCCGCCCGCCGCGCCAGTGCCCGATCACCGGTCTCGACCAGCGCCAGCCGGTGGACAGCCGCACCGAGGGCGAGCGCCGAGACGTTGGCGACGAGCAGCAGCACCCTCCCGACCGTTCCGGGCACGATCACGTCGAGGTACCGGGCGGCCAGCGGGAACAGCGGGAAGAACCGCAGCTCCTTGGTGGGGAGCTCGGCGTAGCCGTGCACGGCGATCTGTGCGTACCGCTCGGCATCCCAGCCGAGAAGTCCCTGGCGGAGGTGGCGGCCGACCGGCTCGGGAACCTTCGCGTACCTCGCCGCGAACACGCGGGCGGCCAGCCACGACGCCAGCACGACGCCTCTGGCCGCCAGCCAGGCGGGGAGCGCGGCGAGCACGTCGCGGCGAGCGGCGCGGGTCCGCACCGTCGGGCGTGCCGGCGGCGAGACGACGCTCATCGGGGACACCTTCGCGGACGGCGGGGGGCCCGAGCGCGACGCAACGTCCTCCCCGCTACCGCGCGCGCACCGCCGCCGGTCAAACTGGCCGGCGTGGAGAACCCGCCCGTTTGCCCGCCGCCGCCCCGGGTAGCGCGCCGCTCCGGCGCTGCCGACGGCGTGCGCGCAGGAGGAGGAGCGTGAGCGTCGCCGAAGCGGAGCAAAGGGCGGGTCTGCCCCTGCGTACGATCCGCCGGGCCCGCACCGCGGTCGTCGAGGAGGTCGAGGGCGCGTCGCCGGCGCAGCGGCGGGCGCGGCATGTCGTGGCCGTCGCCGTGGTGGCCGCCGGCGTGCTCCTGCGCCTGCGCGCCCAGTCCCCGATGTGGCTCGACGAGGCGCAGACGGTCTCGATCGGCCGGCTGCCCCTGCAGCAGATGTTCGCGGCGCTCCGCCAGGACGGCTCGCCGCCGCTCTACTACGTGCTGCTCCACGGCTGGATCCGCGTGTTCGGGCAGGGCACCAACGCCCTGCGCCTGCTGTCCGGCGTGTTCTCGCTCGCCAGCCTGCCCGTGGGCTGGCAGGTCGCCCGCCGGCTCGGAGGGCGAGAGGTGGCCTGGACGACGGTCGTCCTGCTCGCGTCGTCGCCGTTCGCCATCCGCTACGCCACCGAGACGCGGATGTACGAGCTGGTCATCCTCCTGGTCCTGCTCGGGACCCTCGCCGTGTTGCGAGCCCTCGAGTCCCCGACGCGGGGCCGCCTCGCCGCCGTCGCCGCCGCCGCCGGTGCGCTCGTGCTCACCCACTATTGGGGCGCCTTCCTCATCGCCGGCGCGGTGCTCGTCCTGCTGGCGGCCCGCCGCCCGCTCGTCGCGCCTCGGCCAGCCCGCCTGGTCGCCGCCGCCCTGGTGGCCGGAAGCGCGTCGTTCGTCGTGTGGATCCCCTCGTTCGTGTTCCAGGTGACCCGCACCGGTGCCCCGTGGGGGACGCCCGCCGGGTTCTCCGTGCCCCACGTCGCCCTTCAGGGCTTCGTCGGAGGCACCACCCAGACCGGCTCGCTGCTGGAGCTGCTGCTCGTGGGCGTCGTCGGCTTCGCCGTCCTGGCCGCACCACCCTCCTCGTGGCCGCGGCCGCTCACCGCCGTGGCGGCCATCACGCTCACCCTGGGCACCGTCTTCACGTGGCTCACCGGCAGCGCCTTCCACCCCCGCCACGCCGCCGTGGCCTTCCCCGCGGTCGTCATCGCCGCCGCCGTCGGGGTCACGTGGCTGGCCCACCCGTGGCGCCGCCTCGCGCTGATCACGGCGATGGCGGTGCTCGGACTCGTCGCCGCGCTGCCGGCCGTCACCGAACCTCGCACGCAGGCCGGCCAGATCGCCGCGGAGATCCAGGCGGTGGCCCGGCCAGGCGACATCGTGGCCGTGTGCCCCGACCAGCTCGCGCCCGCGCTGGCTCGCCTGCTGCCCGGCGTGCCCATGCGCGTCCTGCCGGAGGGCAGCGACCCCGAGCGCGTCAACTGGGTGGACTACGACAAGCGGGTCGCCGACCTGGACCCCGCCGCGGAGGCGGTGGCCCTCAACCAGGCCGCAGGAACGGGTTCGGTGCTGCTGGTCTGGTCGCCGACGTACCTGCGCATCGGCTCGCGCTGCAACCTCCTGCGCCTGGCGCTCCAGGACCTGCGACCCGACGGCGAGGAGCTCGTCCGGATCCGGCGGAGCCTGGTGGAAGACGCGTGGCTGTGGCGGGGGTGAGCGGACGCGGCACCCGCGCCCGCTCCCCCCGGCCCGCCGGCTGAGTGGCGGGACTACGCGGGTTCCGTGGCCTGGCGCGTCGGGTTCGCCGTTCGACGCCAGTCCACCGAGGGCCGCATGGCGGCGACGTCGACGCGGTCGGCGTAGCGCTCGACCGCTCCGTAGATCGAGTGGAGGAGGCTCTCGGACAGCAGGTGCGGCTCGAGCCCGAGGTCGACCAGCTTGGTGTGGATGACGCGGTAGTAGTGCTCGGGCAGCTCGACCCGCGGGTTGTCGACGTAGTCGATCTCGACCGGACCGGGATAGGTCTGGGCGACCACCTTGGCCGCATCGGCCACCGACAGCGACTCGGTGACCTGGTTGAAGACGCGGAACTCGCCCGGCTCGGCCGGGTTCTCGCAGGCGAGGCGGATGCACTCCACCGTGTCCCGGATGTCGATGAGACCCCGGGTCTGGCCGCCCGTCCCGTAGACGGTCAGGGGATGGCCCAGCACCGCCTGGATGGCGAAGCGGTTCACGAACGTCCCGAACACCGCGTCGTAGTCGAAGCGGGTGGCCAGCCGGTCGTCGAGCGCGGTCTGGCGCGTGGCATGCCCGTACACCACGCCCTGGTTGAGATCGGTGGCCCGCAGCCCCCAGACCCGGCACGTGAACATGATGTTGTGGCTGTCGTGGACCTTCGACAGGTGGTAGAAGGAGCCCGGCTGCTTCGGGAAGGGCAGCACGTCCTTGCGCCCCTTGTGCTCGATCTCGATCCAGCCCTCTTCGATGTCGATGTTCGGCGTGCCGTACTCGCCCATCGTCCCGAGCTTGACGAGGTGGATCGAGGGATCGACGTCCGCGATCGCGTAGAGCAGGTTCAGGTTGCCGACCACGTTGTTGACCTGCGTGTGGACCGCGTGCTCCCGGTCGATCATCGAGTAGGGAGCGGACCGCTGCTCGGCGAAGTGCACGATCACATCGGGCCGGAAGTCCTCGATCATCGCGTTCGTGAAGGACGCATCGGTGAGGTCGCCCTCGTAGAAGGGGAGCGACTTGCCGCTGATCTCCTTCCACGCCGCGAGCCGCACATCCATCGGATGGATCGGCACGAGGCTCTCGACACCGAGCTCCTCGTCGTACCGCCTGCGCAGGAAGTTGTCGCAGAGGCCGACCTCGTGGCCGACGTCCGACAGGTGCAGCGCAGTCGGCCAACCGAGGAAGCCATCGGCTCCAAGGACCAGCGTTCGCATGTGGAACTTCTCCCTCGGCCCCTCTCGGGGGCCCTCGTCGCATGTGGTTCGCCGATCCCGGCGCAACGGCGGAGACGCTACCCGGTGACCTACCCGCGGCCCGACCCGGGACGTGGCTAGCGGTGACGGCCGCCGCCGCGCCGATGCGACTTCTCCGGGCCGTCGAGCGGCGCCTCGGCGCCACGTTCACCCGCTACGCGGCAGGCTCGGTGGTGGCCACGGCGATCAGCCAGGCCACGTTCGTCGCGCTGTACGCCAGCCGCGTCGTCGGACCCGGCGGGGCCTCCGTCATCGCGTTCGCGGCCGGCGTCCCTCCGAACTACGTGCTGAACCGGAGGTGGGCCTGGCGCGCACGCGGCCGACCGTCGCTCGCCGGCGAGCTGGTGCCGTACGTCTCGGTGATCCTGCTGACCGCCGCGGCGGCCGCGATGGCCACCAGGTGGACGGACCGCCAGGCCCGCGCGCTCACGTCCGACCGGGCCTGGCAGGTGGTCCTGGTCACCGGCTCGTTCATCGCCACCACCGCCGTGTCGTTCGTTGTCAAGTACGTCCTGCTCGACCGGCTGGTGTTCCGGCGCCGTCGGCGCGGGGGGCGGCCCGGCGCCGCTCCCGCCTCCACGTCCGGACCACCACGCGGGTGAAGCGCAGGCCGTACATCAGGTTGCCGCCCTTCTTCGTCTCCCCGGCCGCCCGGGGGCGCATCGTGGTCGGCACCTCGGCGATGCGGTAGCCGCGGGCGGCTACCGCGATCAGCAGCTCGGACGCCTGGTACTGCGGCTGCTCGAGCCGCAGGCCGGAAGAAACCTCGGCCCGCATCGCCCGGAACCCGTTGGCCGGATCCGTGATCCTCTGGCCGGTGACGCGGCTGAGGACCCATGCGAACACCCGGACCCCGAGGCGCCGGACGCCGTCGGTGGTCTCCTCCCGACCGAGGCGCCGCGAGCCCGACACGAAGTCCGCTTCGCCGCTCACCAGGGGTGCGAGCAGTCGGTCGAGCTCGCGGCCGTCGTACTGGCCGTCGGCGTCGGTGGTGGCGATGAAGCGGGCACCGCCCTCGCGGGCCAACCGGTAGCCGAGACGCAGGGCCGCGCCCTGGCCGCGGTTGACCGGCACCTCGCACACGAGCGCCCCGTGGGCCCGCGCCACCTCGGCGGTGGCGTCCGTGGCCCCGTCGACGACCACGATGGCGTCCACGCCCAGGCCCTCGACCTCCCGCGGCAGGTCGTCGAGCACCGCCGCGATGGCGTCCTCCTCGTCGTAGGCGGCGATGACCACGGCGACCGGCGCCAGCGGTCGCCCCTCGGTGAGGCGCCCGAAGGCGGCGACGGCGCCGGCATCCACCGGGTCGTCGCCGCGGTCCGTGTCCCCGTCCCCGGCGGTGCCGGCGGTGCCGGCGGTGCCCGCGGGCGGGCTGCCGGCGCCGGCGGTGAGCTGACTGGCGGCACCGGATGGAGCCGCGGGCTCGGTGCCTGCGGCTCGGTCGCCGCGGCGGTCGCGGAACCGTCCGGACAGGCTGGTCCAACCGAGCACTCCCGACACCGGGAAGAACACGAGCTGGGGGATCTGGTAGCGCCAAGAGAACTGGAAGCCCGCAGCCAGCACGACGAGCGCCATGCCGGTCAGCGAGAACAGCGCGGCCGCGCCGCCCGACGCCGCCCGTTCCGACCGAGCGGCACCAGTCGTGGGCCGGGTCCGGGTGCGCCCACGCCAGTGGCGCCGGCCGCGCCAGCCAGCCACCAGACCGAGCAGGGCACCGGCGCCGAGCAACGGGCCGGGCACGTAGCCGATGCTCACCTGGTAGGCGCGCAGCAGCGTCGTGAAAGGCGCCGTGGCGCGCGGGCGGCCGCCACCGAACTTGGCGGTCTCTTGCGCCGGAGACAGGTTGGGGTCGAAGACGGGATAGCGGGTCTGGAACAAGAAGCGGTCCACCTCCACGTCGTCGCCGAAGGTGATGCGCCGGGGGGCGAAGGCCTTGATGACGTCCGTGGCGACGGTACGGGCGACGGCCAGAGGCTGGCGGGCCACGACGGCCCGCGTGAAGCCGCTGAGCAGCTGGGCGCGCGTCTGGCCGGGGGGCGGCACGGCGCTGAAGGCGGGCGAGGCCGTGGCGTGCATGTAGTAGTCCACGCGCTCGCGCTGGCCCAGTGGCTCGACCGGGCACAGCTGGCGTTGCGCCCGCGTCAGGGTGACGATGTCGCAGTCGACGATGGGTGCCACTCGGGCGTAGCGCATCCGGGCCTGGATCTCGGGGTCGACGAGGCGGTAGTGGCCGGCGACGTGGTGGTACCAGCCGGCGTAGGCCGCGAGCGGCAGCGCCGCGCCGACGAGCACGAGCGCGCCGTGCGCCAGGCGTCGCCGCCATCCCGGCGCGACGGCGACGACGTAGAGGCCGACCACGGGGATGACGGCCTGGCCCGCCATGCGGACGGTCACGGCGGTGCCGACGAGGAGTCCGGCCGCGGCGACGGCCGCCGCGCCCGGATGGCGGCGCCACGCCAGCAGGACGAGCGCTCCCAGCAGCAGCGCCTCGAACAGCGGCTCGACCATCACGTTCTGCTCGATCTGCACCTGGAAGGCGTCGAGCAGGATCGGCGCCGCCGCCAGCGCGGCCAGGCCCTTCGGCACGGACCAGTGCCGCAGGAACCGGTAGATCACCAGCGCGATGCCGAGGCCGATCAGGTGCTGGAGCACCGGGATGGCCCGGAGGTCGGACACGGCCAGCACCGGCCGGAGGAACAGCACCGAGTACCCGAGGGGATCGAGCCCGCTCGGATCGGACGTGCGGGTCATGTCGAGGTAGCGGAACGAGTCGAAGTACAAGATGGCCGGCCGGTACGCGATCGTGGCTGCGAGGCGCAGCACCAGCCCGAGCGCGAGCAGCACGGAGAACGCCCGGTTGTCCCCCATCCAGCGGCGGAGCGCCCCGGTAGCCGGGGCCGCAGGGTTCACGGTGCCGACGGGTCGGCCCACCCCCGGGCGTCGCGCCAGGTCTCGGTGAGACCCTGCCGCAGGTCGACCTGCGGTTCCCAGCCGGCCTGGCGCGCCCGGCTGACGTCCACGCGCACGGCGCGCATCTCACCGGGCTTGGGGTCGGTGTGGCGCGCCGGCAGGGCCGCACCGGTGACGGCACGCACCTCGTCCAGGAGCTCGTTCATCGTGACCGAGTGCCCCGAGCCGACGACCAGGACGCCCGAACATCCGTCCCCGCACGTCTGGGTGAACGCCCGGACGACGTCGTCGAGGAACACGAAGTCGCGCCGCTGCTCGCCGTCCCCGTAGACCTGGGCCTCAGTGCCGGCCTTGGCATGCCGCAGCAGCCGGGCGATGAAGCTGTCCTTCACGCCCATCCCGCGGCCGTAGACGTTGGTCAGGCGAAGGGCGCAGGCCTGCAGCCCGTACGACGCTCCATAGGCGGACATCAGCATCTCGGCCGCTGCCTTGGTGGCCCCGTACGGCGTGAGGGGGGCCAGCGCCAGGCCCTCGTGGATCAGCTGGTCGCCAACGTCGCCGGCCACCGCGTTGGTCGACGCGAAGACGAAGCGCTCGATGCCCCGCTCCCGGGCGAGCTCGAGCAGACCGGCGGTGGCCGCCACGTTCGTGTCGTACACCGCAACCGGCTCCTCGACGGAGCGCAGGACCGACGTCATGGCCGCGAGGTGCACGATCGTGTCGGTTCCGGTGGCCACGGCCTCGGACCGGCATGCGGGATCGCGCAGGTCGCCGACCACCGTGGGCACGTCCGGATCGGGGAACGCCCGCAGGTCGGCCACCGTGACGGAGGCACCACCCTCGAGCAGGGCGCGCACAGTGGCGCGGCCGATGAAGCCCGAGCCGCCCGTCACGAGGATGCGTCGGCCGTCGAGCCGTTCTGGCGTGGTCACGGTGACCGTCCTACCAAACGGCGGCCGTCGGCCCGGAACCCGGTGGGCACGGGCGGGGGAGGGTGCCTCGGTCTGGACGTGGTCCGGACGTGGTCTGGACGTGGTCCGGACGTGGTCCGGACGTGGTCTAGACGAGCTTCTCGAGCTGCTCCGCGAGGGCCCAACCGAAGGCGATGAGGCAGTCGCCCTTGGCGGGGTCCACCGTGCCGAAGAAGGTCTCGAAGCGGGGGTCGAGCTTCTCAGGGCGGAGGCTCTCGTAGTCGAGCACGAGCGGCGGCAGCTCGTCGCCGGTGACGGTGAAGCAGCGTTCGTCGTAGCCGGAGCCGTCGACACCGAACCGCTTGGCCAGCCGCCGTCCCCAGGCACGCTCCTCGCCAGTGGCGGCGTAGTCGGGACGCGGGACGATGTCGGTGAGGGTCTTGAACGCCTCGTACCCGTGGAACGTGGCGAAGCGGGTCCCGATGAGGACGTCCTCGTCCGGGAAGGCCAGCACCGCGCGGCGCAGCTGGTCGGTCATCATGGCCCGCAGGACCGTGTCACGCTTCGCCGTGCGCTTGACGGAGGCCAGGCCGATGAGGACGCTCGGCGTGCCGCCGATGCGCTCGAGCGTGCAGAAGCCGAAGCCCTTCAGCCTCCCCGAGTCCCGCACGAGCGTGACCAGCACCCAGGCCGCGGCCTGCTTGGACAGCAGTCCGGCCTCGTAGCGGAAGGGTCCATCCGCACAGAGATCGGCCATCTCCGCCAGCTCGGCGTCACTCAACGCCGTGCAGTCCTTGGTGTCGACCTCGATCGCCATCGCGCGCTGCTCCCCCAGTCCTTCGGGCCTGCTGGTCCCTCAAGTCCACTCGGCGGCGTGAACCTGTGCAACTCGGCCGCGGGGAGGCCAGCCCGCGTCAGACGATCGCTCCGGCACCGAGCAGGACGCGCAGCTCGGCCATGAGCGACGACGACACGTCGACGGACCACTCCGACGGCAACCGAAGGGTCCGCCCGTCGAGGTGCACGACGACCGGTGAGTCGCCCGGGAAGCGGGCCAGCAGCTCGCGCAGCGTCCCCGCCAAGCCGTCGTCGACCTGGGTGGCCGGCACGCGCACGTGCAGGGGTGCGGCCGCCCGAGCGTCGCTGAGCTCGAGCGGCTCGACCTCCATGGCGATCAGCTTCGGGATGTCCTCGCGGGCGTCCACGCGGCCCTTCACCGTCACGACCCCGTCGTCGGCCAGCTTGTGGCCCACCTCGGACATCGTCCGGGGGAACACCATCACCTCGATCGATCCCTGCAGGTCCTCGAGCGTGAACACGGCCATCAGGTCGTTCTTGCGGGTGTACTTGCGCTGGAGCGCGGTCACCACGCCACCGAGGCAGCAGATCGAACCGTCCCGGGGTTCGTCGACGACCTCGGTGATCGTGGCGTCGCAACGGCGCCTCAGCGCGGCCTCGACGCCCATCAGGGGGTGGTCGCTCACGTAGAGGCCGAGCATCTCCTTCTCCCATGCCAGCAGGTTCCGCTTGTCCATCGGGAGATCGGGGACCGGCGGCCGGTCGTCGTAGGAGTCGGCGCCGGCCAGCTCACCGAACAGGGTCATCACGCCCATGTCCGCTTCGCGCCGGCGGGCGATGGTCTTGTCGACGATCTCCTCGTGGACGGCCAGCAGGCCGCGCCGCGAGTGCCCGAAGACGTCGAACGCGCCCGCCTTGACGAGGGACTCGACCGTCTTGCGGTTGAGGACACCCAACGGCACGCGGTCGCAGAAGTCGTAGAAGTCGCGGAACGGCCCGTTCGCCTCGCGCTCTTCGATGATCTGGTCGACGAGCGCAGCACCGACGTTGCGCACCGCCGACAGCCCGAAGGGGATGCATGCGGTGCCGTCGTCGAGGCGGTCCGGTACGAAATCGCGCTGGGAGCGGTTCACGTCGGGCGCCAGCACCCGGATGCCGTGGCTGCGGCAGTCGGCCAGGTAGACGGCCGCCTTGTCGAGGTTGGCCTTGACGCTGGTGAGCAGGGCGGCGAGGTACTCGACCGGATAGTTCGCCTTGAGGTACGCGGTCTGGTACGTGATGAGCCCGTAGCCGAACGTGTGGCTCTTGTTGAACGCGTAGTCGGCGAACCGCTCGATCACGTCGAACAGCTCCGTGCCGAGCGCCGCCCCGTAGCCGGTCCGCTCGCAGCCGGCGACGAACTTCTCCCGCTCGGCCACCATCAGCTCACGCTTCTTCTTGCCGCAGGCCTTGCGGAGGTTGTCGGCCTCGGCCAGCGAGTAGCCGGCGAAGCGCTGGGACACCCGCATCACCGACTCCTGGTAGATCATCAGGCCGTAGGTGTCGGCCAGGAGCTCTTCGGCATCGGGGTGGAAGTAGTCGACGGGCTTCCGGCCGTTCTTGCGGTCGGCGTAGTCGTAGTGCATGTTCACCGACATCGGTCCGGGCCGGTAGAGCGCGATCACGGCGGACACGTCCTCGAAGCTGCTCGGCGCCAGCGACCGCAGCAACGCCCGCATGGGTGCCGACTCGAGCTGGAACACGCCCATGGTGTCGCCCCGGCTCAACAGCTCGAAGGTGGCCGCGTCGTCGAGGGGGAGCGCGTCGATGTCGACCACCTCGCCGCGGAAGGTGCGGATCAGCTCCAGCGTGTCGGTGATGACGTCGAGGTTGCGCAGCCCGAGGAAGTCCATCTTCAGCAGGCCGAGCTCCTCGACGCCACCCATCTCGTACTGGGTGACGACGGGCGCCTCGGTGGGGTCCTGACCGGGCCCGGGCTTGCGCTGGATCGGGAGGTGCTCGGTGAGCGGCTCCTTGGTGATCACGACTGCGGCGGCGTGGATGCCGTCCTGGCGCCGGAGTCCCTCGAGGTCCTTGGCCACCTCCACGACGCGCTGCACGTCCGGGTCGGCGTCGCACATGGCGCGCAGCTCGGCCGCCCGCCCGTAGCCGTCGGCGTACTTCTCGGTCGGCTCGAAGCAGGCCCACAGGGGCGTGTCGCGACCCATGATGAGCGCGGGCATGGCCTTCGAGATGCGCAGCCCGGTCTGGAAGTCGTAGCCCAGCACCCGTGACGCGTCCTGCACCGCCTGGCGCGCCTTGATGGTGCCGAAGGTGACGATCTGGGCGACGTGGTCCCGGCCGTAGCGCTCGGCCGCGTACCGGATCATCTCGTCCCGGTACCGCGAGTCGAAGTCCATGTCGATGTCGGGCATCGAGCTTCGGCTCGGGTTCAAGAAGCGCTCGAACAGCAGGTCGTAGCGCACCGGGTCGAGGTCGGTGATGCGCAGGCAGTAGGCGACCGCGCAGCCGGCCGCCGACCCGCGCCCCGGGCCCACCCGGATGCCGAGCTCGCGGGCGTGAGCGATCAGGTCGCCCACGATGAGGAAGTACGAGGGGAAGCCCATGTCCCCGATGACCTGGAGCTCGTAGGCGAGGCGCTCGACGACGGCGTCGGGCAGCGGATCGCCCCAACGCTGCTTGGCGCCCTCGAACGTGAGGTGGCGCAGGTACTCCTGGCACTTCTCGTCGTAGGTCTCCCCCTCGCCCGGGGCGAACTCGGCCGGCAGGGGGAACTCGGGGAGCTTCGGCTTGCCGAACTCGATGTCGACCGCGCTGCGCTCGGCGACCCACAGCGTGTTGTCGCACGCCGACTCGAGGCCGCGGAACAGCTGGCGCATCTCGTCGGCCGACTTGAGGTAGTGGCCCTCGCCGGTGAACCGGAAGCGGTCCTCGTCGGCGATCAGCTTGCCGGTCTGCACGCACAGCAGGGCGTCGTGGGCGCCGGCCTGGTGGGGATGGGTGTAGTGGCTGTCGTTGGTGGCCAGCAGCGGCGCTCCGAGGCGCCGGGCGATGTCCACGAGCAGGGGGTTGGTCCGGTGCTGGGCGGGGATCCCATGGTCCTGGAGCTCCACGAACAGGTTGTCCCGGCCGAAGATGTCCTGCAGCCGCCCGGCCTTCTTGAGGGCCGCCTCGAAGCTCTCCTGCTGGGTGCGCGCCGGGTTCAACAGCTCCTGGGCCACGTGGCCGCCGAGGCAGCCGGTCGTGGCGATGATGCCTTCGTGGTGCTGGTCGAGCAGGTCCCAGTCGACCTTGGGCTTGCGGTAGTAGCCCTCGAGGAAGGCCCGGCTGGCGAGCTGGATCAGGTTGCGGTAGCCGGTGTTGGTCTCCGCCAGCGTGGTCAGGTGGTACCAGGCCTTGTGCCCGCCCTCCCCCTCGCCGCCGTTGTCGTCCATGCGGCCCCGCGCCGTGATCCGCTCACTGCGGTGCTCGTGGGCCATGTAGAGCTCGCAGCCGAGCACCGGGGTGATCCCGCTCGCCTGGCACGCCTTGTAGAACGGCAGGATCCCGTACATGTTGCCGTGGTCCGTGATGCCGAGGGCGGGCTGCCCGTCGGCCGCCGCGGCCGCCACCACCTCCTCGACCCGGGAGGCACCGTCGAGCATCGAGTACTCGGTATGGACGTGGAGGTGCGTGAAGCTGTCACCCACGGAGGATCCCCTGACGCTCTGCCGTCCACAGCCGGTCCACAGCGGTTGTCCACCGACTGTGGAGAATCACACGACTGTGGTTTGACGGTACCACGGCGAGCACCGCCGCCCCTCGGGCCGGCCGGCTCGCGCGGCTGCGACCGGAGACGGACGAGACGCCGACTAGAGGTACGTGCCCGGCCGGTCGACCGCCGTCGGGTGGGTCGCCTGACCGCCCGGACCGAGCTGGCGGCGCATGTCCTCGAGCTGGGCGCGCGCGGCCATCTGCTGCGCGAAGAGCGTCGCCTGGATCCCGTGGAAGAGCCCCTCCAGCCAGCCGACGAGCTGGGCCTGCGCGATGCGCAGCTCGCCCTCGCTGGGCACGGGACCGTCCTCCTCCCCGAACGGCGACGACAGTCGATCCAGCTCCTCGCGCAGGTCGGGCGAGAGCGCCGAGCCGAGCTCGGCGAGGGAGGTCTCGTAGATCTCGCGCAGCCGGCCGCGGGCCGCCTCGTCGAGCGGCGCTCCGCGCACCTCCTCGAGGAGCTGCTTGGTCATCGAGCCGATGCGCATGACCTTGGCCGGTTCCTCGACCGCCTCGCGGCGGTCCGTGTCGGCCTCTCCCGCCGGTGGTCCACCGGGATGGGCCGGAGCGGGCGAGATCAGCTCGCCGTGGGCGACGGCGCCGTCACCGGGGGCACGGGCGGGGAACGAGGAGTCGGACATCAGCAAGACCTCGCGATCGGGGGGCAGCGGACCTGGATCGGCCGAACGTGGTTCGGATCCGGCGGGCTCGTTCAACGAGTCCCGGCGAGCAGAGGGACGAGCATCTCGGCTTCGGTCAGCGATCCGTGCCGGCCGATCAGGGTGAACGGGCCGGTGTCGGCAGGATCGGTGAACGCGACGTCGTCCCGCGCGGCGAGGGCGACGTCGCCGAGGCGGGTGCGCACATCGGCGGCCAGCGGGCCGCCCCACCACCCCTCGTCGATCGTCTCGTCGACGGTGCGGACCCATGCCAGCTCGCCGTGGCAGGCGAGTGCAGCCGAGTGCAGCGCCGCCGCCCGGCCGGGGCGGGCGTGCAGCCAGCGGAAGCGACCCTCACCGGACTGGTAGGACACGTGCGCCTGCACCTCTGCGTGCAGCGCCACCACCCGGCTGCCGACGTGGACCTGACCGTGGTCGGCGGTGACGACGAGCGACGCACCCGGCGGCAGCACCTCCAGCAGGTCGCCGACGAGGCGGTCCGCCGCGCGCAGCTCGGCGTCGTAGTGCTCGCCGAGTCCGTACTCGTGGGCCACCTTGTCGATGCCGTCGTAGTACGCGTAGACGAACGGCTCGCCCGCTCCCAGCAGGCGCCCGACCTCGGTGACGAGGGTGGACGGGACGCGGTACCCGTTGAAGCGAACGTCGGCCAGGTGGGCGCCGGAGAAGCCGGAGGAGACGAACTCGGCCTTGGTCACGATCGGAGGCCGCTGACCGAGGAACGCGGGTTGGGGCTGGAAGCCGACCGGGTCGATGACGCGCCGCGCGTCTCCCGACGGGGTCGTCCAGCGCAGCACGTTCAACACCTCGCCGCCGACGCTGACCCGGTAACCCAGGACGCCGTGCTCGGCCGGCGACAACCCGGTGGCGATCGAGGTGAGTGCCGTGGCCGTCGTGGACGGCACCACCGACGAGATGGCCGAGCCCTCGAGGCTGCAGAGCACCGGCGCGAGCGGGCGACGAGCCCGCAGCTGCGGCCAACCCAGACCGTCGAGGACGAACAGCACGACCTGCCGGGCGTCCAGTGCGGCGGACGGGAACCACGAAGGCGCGTCACCGTGGCCGAGCAGTGCGGGCACGACGTTCGAGACGCAGGCTCCGTCGTAGTCCGGCAGGTGTGGATGGTCGCCCACGACGTCTCCCCTCAGCAGCGCTCGAGCGTCCGGCCTCCGGCTCCCGTCGGGCGGGGCCGGACGGTCAACCTATCGGCCGTCCGCCACGGGGCCGTAGGGATCCGCCGCACGGTGGCGCGCCGGGCGGCCGATCGACGCCAGTCGGGACCGGCATCGTGTTCGGCGGGGAACCGCCCATCCCTGCCTCGCAGCGGTCGGCCGTAGCATGGCGCCCGTGGACGACGGTCGTGGTCGCGGCAGGGGCCCGCGGTGAAGGTCTCGACCCGCGGCGACTACGCCTGCCGCGCGCTGCTGTCGTTGGCCCTCCACCCCGAGCGGACGCCCACGTCGGTGCGCGACATCGCGGAGCGCACGGGACTCCCCCAGCCGTACCTGGAGCAGATCCTGCTGGCGCTGAAGGGCGCCGGCCTGGTCCGGTCCAAGCGCGGCGTCGGTGGCGGTTACGTGCTGGCGCGCGATCCGGCCGACGTGACGTTGGCCCAGGTGGTCAGCGCGGTCGATGGGCCGATCGTCGTGGGCGACTTCGGTGACCCGCACCAGAACGGCGCCTGCGACCACGAGGGCCAGTGCGTCCTGCTGGCGGTGTGGGCCGACGTCGGTGACCGCATGCGCCATCTGCTCGAGGGCGTGACCCTGGCCGACGTGGCCAGCATCGCCCGCGGCGACGCACCCTGGCCGGCGGTCCCGCCGGGCGTCGGATCCCCGGCCGCGCCGCCCGTTCCCGCGCCGATCCCGGCGCGCTAGGAGGGCGTCCCGGGCCGGGCCGCAACGCACGCGTTGAGCGAGCCGATCCGGCGACCGATCGCAGCGGGAGCACGGTGCGGCCGTCGCGTGATGCTGGGGCCGTACCGAGCCCGGGATTGAGATAGTGATTGTTCTGTGATTTGAGGCGGGATATGCTCGTGACATGGCTGGTGCCACCATGAGCAGGCCAGAGCTGCAGGCCCACGAGCACGCGATGCGCGTGCCGTTCGCGACGGCGGCGAAGGAGTTGCGTGAGCTGCTGACGCCGCGGCTGGTCGCCTACATCGGGGGCGTTCGCGAGACGCGAGCCGTCCACCAGTGGGCGGATGGGACCCGCGAGGCCAAGTTGGGCGAGGTCGAGGACCGCCTGCGCTTCGCGCTGCAGGTAGCGCTGATCCTCAGCGAGCACGATGCGCCAAGCGTCGTCCAAGCCTGGTTCCAAGGGCTGAACCCGCACCTCGAGGACCGCTCACCGGCGCGACTCCTCCGCGATGGTGATCTCGACGAGGTCGGCCCGCTTGTGCTCGCCGCAGCGCGCGCGTTCCTCGTCGGCGGGTGAAGCAGGCCGACCCGCCGGCCGAGGTCTACAGACTCGGGCGCCGTCCCGATCCGTGGGCGTGGCCGGACTGGGCGTACGCCGAGGCAGACGCCACCTTCGGCAACCGGTATGACGACCCGCAAGGCATCTACCGAGTCCTGTACGCATCGACCCAGCGCGTCGCGACCTTCGTCGAGTGTCTCGCCTACTACCGAGCTGACATCGAGCTGGTCGCGGAGATGCACGCCATCGTCGGCGAGGAAGGCGACGAGGAGCCTCCCGCAGCTGGGGTCGTTCCGGCGTCGTGGGTCGAACAACGCTGCGTTGGACGAGCGACACTCGTCGGCGACTACGCCGACGTCGGCCACCACGAGTCCCTCGCCGAACTGCGTACCGCGCTCGCCGCGAGGGTCGTCCACCACCGGCTGCACGACCTGGATGCCGGCACGATCCGACTCACCGCTCCCCGCGCCTTCACCCAGGACGTCTCGCGCTACGTCTTCAGCCGGACCGTCGATGGCCAGCGGCGCTGGAACGGGCTGGCGTACCTCTCCAAGCACGGCGACGACCTGCAGAACTGGGCGATCTTCGAGCCGGCGGCTCCGGAAGCCATCGACGTGACGGAGTTCGACCGCGTTGACGCCGACCTCGCTTCCGCACTCGCGCTCCACGGCCTGCAACTCGGGTAGCTACCGGGCCCCGTTTGCGCAGGGTGGCGCCGCGCCGATCAGTCCACCTGCAGGCGCGACTTGACGGTCGCGATCACCTGGTCGACCTTGCCGGCATCGAGTCCGTCGACCTCGCTCGTCCAGACAAGGTCCTGACCCTCGACATATCCCTGATCCGCGTACCACTGACGCTTGCGCGCCCATCCCGCGGCGTAGTCCCGCAGGTCGAGCATGCCGAGGTGCTCCCAGAAGACAGCGGGATCATCAGCGTCGTCGAGGAACGTGAAGTCGGGCAGCTTCCAGGTGTTGTCGCCAGTCCGTGACGGCAACTGGGCCTCGTAGATCGGGCGCAAGCCCGCCGCCCGCGCGCGCTCGTAGATGAACAGCTCCGACTTGGACGCGAGGAGAGTCCCATCACTGGCCCGGTGGGTGAGGTGTCGTGCGAACGGGTTTCCTTCCCGGTCGCGGACGCCGATTCGGAAGAGGTTGCTGTTGCGACGGATGGTGTCGGAGCGCTGTGGGGAGCGCGCTGCGAGAAGCTCGGACAGGTCAGAACCTTCGACAAGTAGCACCAGGCGCTGTCGGGAACGTGTGAGCGCGGTGTAGACGAGTTCTCGGAAGGCCATGCGCCCGCGGGGAAGTACGACGGCGACGACGCCGAAGTCGCTTCCCTGCGCCTTGTGCACCGTCAGCGCGTATGCGTGCTCGATGATTCCTGGGCCGGTCTCTCCTCCACCGAAGCTGCTCCGGAAGAAGCCGTAGGACCGCTGGCCGCGGCCGGCGAACTTGATGTCCATGACGTCGCCCTTGGCGATCTTGCCGACGGCACGCTTGTCGTTGTCGCACAATCCGATCTCGCCGTTCGCCAAGTAGTCGTCGACTCGCTGCCGCGTCTCCCAGTCGTAGCCTTGACGCTCGCCGTTCTCTGTGAGGATCACCTTGTCCAGTCGGATGATCTCCGGCGGACCGAAGGGCCGAACCCAGGCTCCCTTCATCGGATCACGGGCGTTGGCGAGCTCGCTGCCGCGCCACGTTGATTGGATCCATCGGTTCAGTTCGGTGACGCCCCAGACGTTGCGGCGCACGGGCGACAACAGCTGCCACGCCTCCGCTCCGTTGGGATCACCGACGATAGGGAAGCCTCGATCGGTCGCCGTCATCCCGAGCGACGCGTTGAAGGAGGCGACGTCACCCGGCTCGACGTTCAGGCACAGACGAAGGGCGTCCAGCAGGTGCTCGTGGAGCTCGTCAGAGGTGTTCCAATACCGCAGATCGAGGTCGTTCAGCCCCGTCCCGGTCGCCAGATCAACCAAGATCTCCTCGCCGTCGATCCGCGAGTCGCCCGTGAAGTGATGTGCCAGTCGGAGCGTGTCGGAGGCTCCTCCCTGGAAATTGCGGACCTCGTGGCGTAGCCGTGCAAGCGCTCCGCGCCGCATCGCGACATTGTCCGGGTCTTCGTCATCGAAGTCCGAGATCGGGTCGAGATGTGCGACGAGGTCGGCGAAGGGCCGGCCTGCACCGATCGGCGGCAACTGAGCCGGGTCCCCGACGAGGATCAATCGCTGGATGCGTCCCGTGAATGTCGACAGGACAGCGGCAAGCATGTCCTCGGTGAGCATCGAGGACTCGTCGATCACGATCGTTTCGTGACCGTCGTAGCTGCCGTCCTCGAGGATGATCGGCTGCTGTCGGCGACCGTCATATGCGCCGTTCTTCCAGAGGTACTGGGCGACGGTCATGACAGCAGTTCCCTTTGCAACGCGCGATTCGAGCCGCACGCGCGCCTTGCCGGTCGGCGCGAGGAACAGAACCGACCCAGCAAGCGCGTTCGCTCGGGAGAGCGCGCCGAGCACGGTGGTCTTCCCGGTCCCGGCGCGTCCGACGAGCACCGAGGTCTTGCGAGAAGTAATCGTGGTGAGCGCCTCGGCCTGCTCTGTGAGCGCGGCAGCTGCTCGCTCATCGGTTGGATTGAAGGTCCCGGGGCCCGGCCAGGTGTCCGTGACCGTGTCGATGAGAAGCTCATGCCAAGGCTCTGCGAGCGGCGGGAGCGTCCGCTCAGTGCGAGCTCGCAGCTTGCGCTGAAGGTCCGCTGCGATCCGCTTGCGGCGACGCGTCTGGATGGTCTCGTGCTCGCCGTCGACGACGAGTGACTCAGCGACCCAGTCGGCTTCGGCGGTCACCCAGCCGTCCGGGATGAGAGGCGGCTCAGGGACTGGGATGGCCTCGACGCGCGCGCGTGCTTCGTCGAGACCGAGAAGCGTGTCGCCATCGGCCTCGGCGCGGCGAAGGACGGTCACGAGAGCGGCACGGCGCCGACGACGATCTGCTGGTGATACCGAGGCGTCGCTCGGGGTGTCGGTCACGACCGATCGATCCGCCGTTGGGAAGGACACGGGTGACGATGTGGCGCCCCCACCTCGGTCGAGCTCGCATACGAGGTACGGATTCGCGATCAACTCGTCATCGGACAGGAGCCCTCCGACGGTGTCAGCGCGCTTGGCC
The DNA here is from genome assembly GCA_016185275.1 of Actinomycetota bacterium. GTDB lineage: Bacteria > Actinomycetota > Acidimicrobiia > Acidimicrobiales > Iamiaceae > JACPNX01. The sequence continues at coordinate 68,428 of JACPNX010000019.1, forward strand.
CGGTCCCACCAGCGGGCAGCCTGCGCTGGCGTCAGCGCCATGCGTGACAAGGTTCGAGCGAGGGTGGAACGGGTCCTGTCGTTCGCGAGGGCGACCCATTGTGAGGCGAAGGCGTCGATGTCGGCCTGGAATCGCCCCGACGGCGGCGATGCGCGACCTTCGAGCACATGCGTGACGGCCTGCCACGGATTGCTGCTGAACGCTGGTTCGGTCTGTGCCAGCAGATGGACCAGCGAGGTTCCCATCCGCAGGCCAGCAGCCTCGAGGACTGGACCGATGCCCGGATACGGACCTCGTAGATCCCAGGCGAGCGCGAGTTGCGCGTTGAGCCATGCTTCGACAGCCGCCCAGTCGCCGTCGGCGATGCCGTGCTCACGAAGCCGGTGGCACACGGAGATGCCTTGCGTGAGCGTCGAAAGCATCGCGTCAGGGCTGACGTGTTCGGAGCGGTAGGAGAACTCGAGTATCCGGTCGAGTTCCGGAGTGATCACGAGGTCACGCGCGAGTGCCTGTCGTCGCACGTCTTCGTCAGGGTCCCCGGTCGGTTCCAGATAGTCGTGGAAGGGCACAAGCAGACCCTCGGTCCCTGTGGGGCGTAGTGAGTGAGCGACGTCGCGCTGCCAGATGGGGTAGCGACGCTTCGATGGATCAGCGGAGTTGTAGAACCGCATCTCACCGATGTCGGTGATCAACCCGATGCCGACCACGAGCCGAGGCACGTCGTCAGCGATGGGGTGGCGCGACTTCGTGTAGAACGCGGCAAGCGAGCGCTTGGGCTCGACGGGCCCAAAGAACCCTTGGAGGATGAGCTCCTGCACCTCGGGGAGCAGCGCCCAGTCGGACTCGTATCCGCGCGGGACGATGTCCGGAGGAAGCGCGTCGATGAGTCGGGGCTGCGTGAAGTCGTCGAGCCGTGACCGGGCGAGCCATCTGAAGGGCACGGCATGAGCCGTGTAGGGCTCCACGGTCCAGCCCGTCCGCTCCCTCTGTGTCAACCTCAGCTGAGGCGGGTCGAGCAGTCGATTCATTGAGCTGAGAGGGCGGGGAGGAGATCCCCGAAGTGACCACGACTATCCACGATTCTCTGGACGCGCGCGCCGAGTCTGTCGGCGTGGACGACAG
>JACPNX010000046.1 GCA_016185275.1 Actinomycetota bacterium
CAACCTCGTCAAGCGAGTGAAGCGGGTCGCGTTCGGGATCACGAACTTCCGCAACTACCGGATCCGCGCCCTGCTCTACGCCGGCCGCCCCAACTGGGCGCTACTCGCCAGCATCACACCCCGCTGAGACGCGAAGCGCCGGTAAACCGGCACCTGCTCGCCTGTAAACGGAGGTTCCGGGAGCGCCCAGCCAAGGCCGGTGGCATCCTGACTGCGGCGCATGCGGGCATGACGGCGCCGCAGACCGGTGAGGCGATCTTCCCTTTCCACCGCGCGCCGACGATGACCTAGATGCGGGTTCGTCCGACGGGGTTCGGGGGGTTCGGCGTCGGGGAGTCCTGGCTGGCGCCCCGCAAACCTCGTCATCTCTATGACGTCCTCGAGTCCCGTCCAGAGATGCGGGTCACGACAAGGTAGGCGACGGCAAGGATGCCGTAACTCCCACGCACCCATGCGGGCGCTGAAAACAGCAGTGTCCCGGATGCCAAGTCCAAGGTAATGAAGACGTCAACAAGCCATCGGCGGCGCCGTTGCACTCCGGCTCGGAGAACGGTCAACAGCAAACCACCGACAAAGATGATCGGCTGCGCTTCAGGATATCCCACGCCAGTCAACCCCTCATCAGCGGGCCCGGGCACTCGCCATAAGACGTTGTGAGCATATGGCCTTGGCAATCGCATCGGGCGCAATCGAACTTGCCGGGGCGTACACGAGTCGGCCTGGCCTGGCCAGGCCAGGCCAGGCCAGGCCACCAGATGCGCGCGACCGTCGCTTCCGCACGCCGCGGCCGGCGCACGGTAAGGCGGTACGTTCGTCCCCCATGCCCAAGCATCGTAAGGGTCGACCGTCGAAGGACCGGGCGCCGAGCCGTTGCGCAAGGCGTTCGAGCGCCGATCCCAGCAGGTGGCACCACCATGGGTCTCGGCCATCGGCCGGGCCAAGGCCGCCGGCGCCGTGCTCGTCGACCACGTCACCGGCGACGGCGTCAACGTGATGATCGGCTACGACGACCCGGTCGAGCCGCACAGCCTGGGCATCTACGTGGACCACAGCCTCGGCGGCATGGCCAAGGACATCCTCGTCGGGCCTCCCCTGCCCCAGGCCCGCGCCTTCTTCGGTGAAGGCGAGGGTTTCTCCGTCACGGCACTCGAGCTGGCCGAGGCGCGCGCCCGGCTGGAGGCCGCGCTCGCCCAGACGGATCGCACCCTCGGCGCGCCCGTAGCCGAGGACTTCGACCAGTACCGGCCCTTCCTCGAGCGGCGCGTGCGAGCACTGCCCCGCGGCGGCGTGGCGCCGGACCGGCCCGGAGCCTGCTGCACACACCCGGTGCCGAGCTGATCGCCGCGTTGTTCGACGACGACGACGATGACGATGACGACGACGACCTCGTGGAGATCGACTTCGGCATCGAGTCACCGTGGGAACCGGTGGAGCCGCCGGATCCGAGCCGAGGTGTACAGCGCCGGCACTTCGACCTGGGGCCAGCGCCCACCGGCGAACATGCCGCCAAGGCCGTGCTGATCGCCCGGGGAGCGATGACCAAGGGCGCGGACCTGTTCGGGCCAGACCTGGGTGTGGCCGCCGGGCGCCTCGCGGTGGAGCTGGGCCGGCTGGCCCCGGGGTCAGCCGTCGAGGCCGAGCACGCGCAGGGCGTTGGTCCGCAGGAACTTGGGCCACACGTCGTCCTTGAACCCGACGGCCGGCATCTCGCCCATGATGCGCTCCAGCGACAGACCCATCGGGAAGTAGCCGGCGTAGATGACCTTGTCGGCCCCGCGCGTGTTGGCGTAGTCGATGATCGCCTGGGGGTAGTAGCGGGGCGCGAACGCGCTGGTCGAATAGTGCAGGCCCGGCCACTTCAGCATGAGCTTCACGATCAGGTCCTGCCAGGGTTCGCAGCCGTGGCGGGTCACGAAGACGAGCTCCGGGAAGTCGAACATCACCTCGTCGATCAGCTCGACGTGCTGCACCGCCATCTTCAGGCGCGGTCCGGGCACGCCGGCGCAGCAGAACACCGGGATTCCCAGCTCGACGCATTTGGCGTAGATCGGGTACATCCGCTTGTCGTTGATGGCGACCTGCGGGAAGGTGCCGGCCGGGAACACCCCGACGGCCCGCACGTCCCACGTCTCGGCGGCGCGCACGATCTTGCGGATCCCGTCCATGCCCTCGTTGGGATCGGCGCTCACCGAGGCGATGAAGCGGTCGGGGTGGCGGGCCAGCGCCCGGTCGCCCACGTCGCCGGGCTCGGCCACGCCGATGAGGCCCCGCTCGACGCCCCAGCGGTCCATCTCCCGCAGCGTGGTGCCGATCGGGTCGTCCACGTCGACCAGGCCCTTCTCCGGCACGTCCTTGAACATGTACTCGACGGGAAAGTCGAAGTCCTCCCGCGACTGGCGATCGCGGGTCTGGCGGGTGATGAAGGCGTAGGTCTCGCGCATGTCGGGATGCGGGAACCCGATCATGGTGTCGACGATGCCGATGCCCTCGGGCATGCCCATCAGCGTTCCTCCGGCTCGGTGGCGGCGTCGGTCGCGGCCGCGACCGCAGCGTCGGCGTGGGTGGCGTAGCTGGCGGCCGTGGCGGTCATGCCCGGTGCCGGCCGGCCGCGGCGATGCCGGCGGCCCAGGTGTAGTCCGGCTTGCCCGCCGGTGAGCGCACGAGGTGGTCCACGAGGTGCAGCTCGCGAGGCACCTTGAAGCCGGCGATGTGCGCTCGGCAGTGGGCGTCGAGGTCGGCCAGCGACGGTGGCGAAGCGGCGTCGCGCGGTTGCACCACTGCGGCCACCCGGGAGCCCCAGCGTTCGTCCGGGACGCCCACGACCACGGCGTCGAACACGTTGGGGTGGGCCTTGAGCGCGGCCTCCACCTCCTCCGGGAAGATCTTCTCGCCGCCGGAGTTGATCGACACCGAGCCCCGCCCGAGCAGCGTGATCGAGCCGTCGGCCTCGACGGTGGCGAAGTCGCCGGGCACGGCGTAGCGGCGGCCGTCCGCGCCCACGACGAAGGTGGCCGCGGTCTTGGCGTCGTCCTTGTAGTAGCCGATCGGGATGTTGCCGCTCCGCGCCAGGCGGCCCACCACCCCCGAGCCGGGAGCCACGGGGCGCAGCTCGTCGTCGAGCACGACGGCATCGCGCCCCGGCGACACCGTGGGGCCGCCCCCCTTCATCGCCGTGTCGCCCGGAGCGACGATCACCGACCCGTTGTGGCCGCCCTCGCTCGACCCGATGGCGTCCACGATCAGCACGCCCGGGAGCAGCTCGTGGAAGCGGTCCTTGACCGTCGGCGAGAAGACGGCCGCGCTCGACGCCACACTGATCAGCGACGAGAGGTCGTAGCGGCCGGGCGCTTCTCCCAGTGCCTCGATCAGCGGGCGGCCCATGGCGTCGCCCGTGATCATGGCGATGTTGACCCGCTCGCGCTCGATCAGCGCCCAGACGTCGTGCGGTCGAAACCGCGGCAGGAGCACGACCGTGTTGCCCTCGAACCACGCCCGCAGCGTCGACCACTGCGCGGCCCCGTGCATGAGGGGAGGGATGGACAGCGACACCAGCGGCGCCGCCGACGCAGCCGCCCGCTCCGCCAGCTCGGCCTCGGACGTGACGCGCTGCTGCGTGTACGCGTCGATGCCGCCGCCGAGCGCGAAGAACACGTCCTCGTGGCGCCACACCACGCCCTTCGGCATGCCCGTGGTGCCGCCGGTGTAGAGGACGTAGTGGTCGTCGGCCGACCGCTGGGGGAAGTCCCGGGCCGGCGAGCCGTCGGCGAGGGCGGCGTCGAAGGGCACGGAGCCGAGCTCGGCCACCGCCGCGTCGACCGCGGCGGCACCGGCTCCGTCGTCGTAGCCGTCCCCGTCGTCCGCCGGGGGCGGGCCGGGCATGGCCACGAGGTGGCGCAGGCCGGAGAGCTTCGGCGCCACCGCGGCGATGCGCGGCGCGAACGCCCGGTCGTGCACGAGCGCGACGAGGTCCGCGTTGTCGAACAGGTAGAGCAGCTCGTCCTCGACGTAGCGGAAGTTGATGTTGACGGGCACCGCCCGCAGCTTGAAGGCGGCCATCATGGCGACCAGCCACTCGGCCGAGTTCTGCCCGTGCACGCCCACGTGGTCGCCGCGGCCGATGCCGTGCGCGCTGAGATGGTGGGCCAGCCGGTTGGCCCGAGCCTCGACCTCGGCGAACGTCAGGTGCTCGTCGCCGACGACGAGCGCGGTCCGCTGGCCGACGGCGTCCACGGCCCGCTCGAACAGGTCTGCGATGTTGAACGCCATCGGCGACCGTGTGTAGCAGTGCGGCTGCCACGGGCGCGGCGCACCGTTCCACCCAGCGGACGTTCGCGGACCGCGATCGCCGGGCCGGGATCGCCGGAACAGTGATCGCCGGACCGCGATCGCCGGGCGGGGCTCGGCGTCAAGTGCCCGACGGTCAGCGGGTGCAGGGCCTGACGCGCCAGAGGCTCCCGTAGTCGACACCGCCGAGCTGCAGCCGCTCGACGAGCGTGGCGCAGCGCCGCAGGAGCCCCGGGACGGCCGGGTCCACCTGGCGGCGCTGCACGTAGAGCGGATACAGCACGACGTAGTCCACCGCCTGCAGCGACGCCTCGTCGTGCACGGCGAGCCCGACCAACCGCCCGCACGGGAAGGCGATCTTGGCCGTGTAGAAGCCGACGGACGTGACCGTCCCGGCACACCGGTTCGGGTCGCCACCGGCCCGCTGCTCCCGGGCGATCGTGCGCCCGAAGTGCTCGAGACCCTCGCCCCACCCCACGGCCACGGTCCGCTCGACGAAGCTCCCCCGCACGAACACCGGGTCATAGAACGCCATCGTGTCCGGTGCGTAGGCGATCGCCGGCACGGCGACGAGACCCACGAGCACACCGGCCGCCATGGCCCGGGCCCGGCCACCCCGCAGCCGTGGGTGGACCAGACCGTCCCAGGCGTGGGCCACGGCCAGGCCGGCCAGCAACGCCAGGAAGGTGATCACCGGCAGGGCGTAGCGATCGAACTTCTTCGCGGCCACGGTGATGGCGACCAGGTAGAGGCCCGGCACGGTGACGGTCAGCACCACGAGCCGCCGCGGCAGCCGCCCGGCGGCGCCGAGTACGACCCCGCCGGTGGCGGCGACCAGGACCCACGGCGACGCCCGCAGCAGCACGACGAGCGGATAGAAGGCCGCTCCGGGCGACATGGTGGGCCGACCGAGGAAGAACTGGCGGTTGGCGGTGTCGCCGAGGCGCATGCTGTCGACCATGTTCCGCAGCTCGCGCCCGGGCTCCACCCACAGCGCGGGCTGCGCCGCGGCGAAGGCGACCACTGCGACCGCGGCACCGAGGGCCGTCACCGCCGCCACCGGCCGGGCGGCGGCGAGCGCCCGCCGGGGCCAGCGGCCGGGTGTGTCGCCGCGCTCGCGCCATCGGGCCGCGACGGCCACGCCGGCGACGACGGCGTACCCCGGCGCGAACAGCAGCGCGTTCAGCTTGGTGAGCAGCGCGACCGCGAAGAGGGCGCCGAACAGTGCCGCGGCCCGCAGGTCGACCGGCGCGGCGGGCCCGGCGGTGGCCAAGCCGAGCGCCCGCAGGAGGGCGAGGAAGGCGGCGAGGCTCGCCAGCGCCACGAGCCCGTCGGTGTGCAGCACGGAGTTGTGCGCGATGAGGAACGGTTCGACGGCGAGGAGGATCCCGGTGGCCAGGGCCGCCCGCGCCCCGACCGCGGCGCGCGCCAGGAGCACGACCACCCCGATGAGCAGGCTGCTCACCAGGGCCATGAGCCGCTGCGAGAGCTCGAGCGCCAGCGCCGACTCGAAGGACGGCACGAGGGAGCGCTTCGTCCAGCCCGCCCGGACGGCGACGTGGCCCACGGCTCGCGCCGCGGTGCCGATCCACAGCACCGTGGTCCCCGGGCGGGTGGCCATCGGCCGGTAGCTCGACGTCGCCCGCTGCAGGTCACCCGTGCGCAGGGCGCTCTCGAAGTTGGCGGAGCGGCCCAGCCACGACGGCTCGTCCACCGTCACGACCCCCCGGCCGGCGGTGAGGAGGCGCAGCGCGAGCGCGAACGCGACGACGGCCAGCGTCACCCACCTGCCGGGGCGAGCGCTCACCGCACGTTGACGACGACGGTGCCGGCGGCGCGGTCGTGCAACCCGCGCCGCATCGGGTCCCATGCGGCCGCCCAGTAGATGACCCCGACCGCGAAGGCCCCGAGCAGCCCGGGCACCACCTCCACCACGACCGGCACGCCGACCCGCATGCCCGACTGCCACCACAGGGGCGACCGGCCGTCGACCAGGCGGGCGACCCGGATGCCCACCGCAGCCTTGCCGAGCGTCCGTCCCCGCCAGGTGGTCAGCACGCCCTCGTACACGACGTTCATCAGCGCCCAGCTCAGTGCCAGGGCGACGGCGCGCGCGCCCGGGCTGACCGGCTCGCCGTTCAGGGGGTCGAGCGACAGCACGAAGGCGACGCCGGCGAGGGCCAGGCCGAGCAGCGCCCAGTCGACGGCCCGGGCCACGGCGCGCCGGGCGATCGACGCGAGGGAGTTGGCGCCGCTCGCGGGGAAGGAGTCGGGCCCGGTCGGCATCGGCCGGGCACCGGGGAGGGGCAGCACCGCTAGTCGGCCGCCTCCGCCAGCGCCTCCGCCAGCGCCGGGTGGACGAGGAGGCTCTCCACGATGTCGTTCACCCGCAGCCCCGCGGTGACGGCCAGCGCGATGACCGAGATCAGCTCCGCGGCGTGGCGACCGACGATCGAACCGCCGAGCACCACCCCGGTGGCCGGGTCGGAGAGGATCTTCACGAAGCCCCGGGTGTCGTTGTTGATGAGCGCCTTCGCAGAGGCCGAGAACGGCACCTTGGTCACCCGGATCTTGCGGCCCTCGGCGAACGCGTCCGCTTCGGCCAGGCCGACGTCGGCGATCTCGGGCTCGGTGAAGATCGCCGACGCCGCCTTGTCGTAGTCGAGGTGGCGGTGGGCCCGGGTGTGGCCCCCCATCACGTGCTCGGCGATCTTGCGCCCCTGCATCTGGGCGACGGACGACAGGGGCAGCTTCCCGGAGAGGTCACCGGCGGCGTAGATGTGGCCCTGGTTGGTCTGGCAGTGCCGGTTGATCGTCACGTATCCCGCGCCGTCGACCTCGACGCCGGCCGTCTCGAGGCCCAGCCCGTCGCTGTTCGGCAAGGCGCCGATGGCGAGAAGGACATGGGTGCCGGCGGCACGGCGACCGTCGTCGCAGTGCACGACCACCCCGCCGGCGTCGACGTCGACCCCCGTGGCGCGCGCCCCCTTGAGAAGGCGCACGCCCCGCTCGAGGAAGTTCTCCTCCAGCGCGGCGGCGACCTCGGCGTCCTTGCGCGGCAGCACCTGCTGGCGGCTGACGATGAGCGTCACCTCGCAGCCGAACGAGGAGAACATGTGCACGAACTCGACGCCGGTGACGCCCGAGCCGATGACCACGAGGTGCCCGGGCAGCTCGGGCGGCGGATAGGCGTGCCGGGTGGTGAGCACCCGCACGCCGTCCACCGGCGCACAATCGGGCACGCGGGGCCGCGAGCCGGTCGACAGCAGCACGAAGTCGGCGGCGAGCTCCTCCTGGCCGTCGGCCGTCTCGGCCACCACGGTGCGCGGCCCGGCCAGGCGGCCGGTGCCGTGGATCAGGCGGACGCCCTGGCTCTCGAGCAGCGTGCGCACCGATCGCTCGAGGCGGCTTTCGATGCCGGCGATGCGTTCTTTGAGGGCGTCGAAGTCGAGCTCGGCGGTCACGTGGGTCAGACCCATCGCCGAGGTCTGCGAGTTGATCAGCTGCAGCGTGCCGCCGGTGGCGATCATCGCCTTCGACGGGATGCAGTCGAGCAGGTGGGCGGCGCCGCCGACGATGTCGCGCTCGATGAGCACCACCTCGGCGCCGAGGCGGGCGGCGTGGGTGGCCGCCTGGTTGCCGGCCGGGCCACCACCGATGATCACGAACCGCACGGCCACGGCTCCGGAGGCTACAAGCGGCTCCCGCCGACCCCGCGGCGCGGGTTCGGGACAGCGGCCCTCAGGGTGCGGTTGTCACGGCCCGGTCGTGGGGCTGTCGGGCTCCCCTGGCGCGGTGACGCTGTCGGGCGGTCCGTCGGCGGGGCCGAGGATGACCGGTGCGCTCCCGGACCCCGTCGAGTAGCCCTTGCACCGCGAGCGGAACCACGCGACCAGGCGGCGGGCGGAGGTGACGCCCCCGGGCGTGCGCCGCAGGTCGCCCGGGTTCCGGCTGATGGTCGGGTCGACGGCGGCGGCGAGGAGGTCGACGTCGGTCGCCAGACGCTCGGGGATCACCGCCCGCACGGACGTCCTCAGCGCCGCCGCGACACCGCCGAGGATCGAGTCGCGCTCGCCTGCGTCCTTCGGCAGGTCGGCGCCCCGCCGGTCGAGGAGCCTCGCCAGCATCGACGCCGGGTACACCGTGCGGTCGCACTGGAGCTGCAGCAGGCGCCGATCGGCGGCCGTGCGGCGCGCCGCCTGCACCTCATCGAGGCCGCCCCAGCCCCAGACGCCGAGGGCGACCACGAGCACGACGCTGGCGGCGCCGAGACCGGTGAGGAAACGGGCGAGCACGGACCCGAGCCTATGGACGCGCGGCAGCTCGCGAGCCACCGCGACCCGCGGCGCTCAACCGGCCGGGCGGCGCAACGGGAGGAGCCGGTGGTCAGGGGTGAAGAGGCGGCGGGCCAGACCGAGGCTGATCACGGTCACCGACGTGGCCACGGATCCGAGCACCACGTACATCACCGCGGCCTGGATGCGAACGGCGTCGATCGGCCGCACGCCCGCCAGGATCAGCCCCGTCATGGCTCCCGGCAGGGCGACGAGCCCGACGGCCTTCGTGGTCTCGATCTGCGGCAGCAGCGCGGTCCGCAGCGCGCTGCGGATGTAGGGCCGCGCCGCCTCGGGCCACGGCTTGCCCAGCGCCAGGCGCGCCTCGACCTCGTCCCGCTTGTCGGACAGCTCGCCGACGATCCGCCGAGACGCCACGACCGCGGCGCTCATGGTGTTGCCGATGGTCAGGCCCGCCAACGGGATGACCGCTTTGGCCTCGAGTGGGAACACGCGCAGCCCGAACAGCACACCGAGGCTGACCACGGTGCCCGCCGCGCAGGCGACGAGAGCCAGCGGCAGCGCCCCGGGCACCTCGCGCGCCCGGGACCGGACGGTGAGCGACGCGACCACCACCATGGCCGCCACCCACAGCCACGAGAAGACGAGCGGCCGGGCGGGGTCGATCACGAACCCGAGGACGGCGCCGACCGCAAGCAGCTGGACCAGGGCCCGCAGCGCGGCCCAGGCCATCGAACGCTCGAGCGCGAGTCGCCGGAATGCGGACAGGGCGATCGCGACGGCGACGAGACCGAGCGACCCGGCGAGGCCCGCCCAGCCGATGTCGCTCGTGCCGCGGGCAGCGGCGAGGGCCCGGCCCGCAGGCATCCCGGCGACGCCGAAGACCATGGGACCTCAGGCCTCCGCGCCGGAGAGGTAGCGCTCGGCGCGGTGGGCGTCGGCCAACCGGCCCTCGGCCAGCACGATCCTGGTGTCGGCCAGCCGCGCCAGCTGGGCCAGGTCGTGGGTCACCCAGAGCACGGCCACACCGTCGTCGGCGAGCGAGCGCGCCAGCCGCTCGAGGGTGCGGGTCGCAGTGGGGTCGAGCGCCGCCGTCGGCGCGGCCATCAGCAGCTCCGCGGGCTGGGTCACGAGCGTGCGCGCCAGGCAGCAGCGCTGCGCCTCGCCGCCCGAGAGCTCGTCGGCCACGCGGTCGAGCATGTCGGCCGGCAGCGCCGCCCGCTCGAGCGCGGTGTGCAGCTCGGCGCCGGTGGCGGCCGAGCGGGCCACCAGGAGGTTGTCTCGGACGGTGCCCGGGAACGGCGTCGGTCGCTGGAACACCATGCCCACCCGCCGCCGCAGCACCAGCGGATCGATGCCCGCCACGTCGTCGCCCCGGAACACGACGGTGCCCGACGTCGGCACCTCGAGCCGGTTGCACAGCCGCAGCATGGTGGACTTGCCCGCCCCGGACGGGCCCGCGATCACGGTCACACCCTCGGCCGGGACCGCGGTGCTGAGACCGGCGAGCATCCGGGTGCCGCCCGGCGCGGTCACCACCACGTCGTCGAAGTCGAACAGCGCGCGCACCGCGGCCAGCATCGCATGGGGCACCGGTGCGCCGAGCCCGCGCACCACGAGCGGGCGCCGGGTCCCCTCCGGCCGGCGAACGTGGCGGCGGCACGGGCGGATGCACGCGAGGTGCACGCGAGGTGCACGCGAGGTGCACGGCGGATGCCGCCGACCGAGCGGTACGGTCCGGGCACGTGATCGCTTGGGCCGTCTACGTCAGGCACGCCATGCCGGAGCGCCGTGACGACGACGACCCCGACCTCTGGCCGCTCGGCCCCGCAGGGCGCGCCGCGGCCGCCGAGCTGGCCCGCCGGCTTCATTCCGAGCCGGCCGTCGGGCGCGTCGTGGCCAGCCCGGCGCCGAAGGCGACCCAGACGGCGGAGCCGATCGCCGCCCGCTTCGGCCTCGACGTCGTCACCGACGACCGCCTGGTGGAGGCGGGGCGCCCCTGGGTCGGCGAGGACTACCGCGTGACCGCGCACCGTTACGTCGATGGGGAACCGGTCGAGGGGTGGGAGCCGCAGGTCGACGTGGCCGCCAGGGTGGCGGCGGCGGTGGCCGACGCCCGGAGCGCGGCCGGCGCGGGCCGCAGCATCGTCGTCGGCCACGGCCTCGCCCTCGCCGTCCACCTGCGCGCGCTGCTCCCGAACGGATTCGACGCGGGCGGCTTCTGGCGTCGATTGGCGTTCCCCGACGCGTGGGAGCTCGACCCGGACGGCCTCGTCCTGTCCCGCCCCTTGCGTTGACCCCCTCGCCCTCTCCTCCCCTTCCCCCCCTCCGCACGCGTTCCGGAGGTGTGAGCACCGCCATGGCAGTGCTCACACCTCCAGAACGGCGCCGGAGAACGGCGATCCAGAACGGCGACGGCAGGCGTTGGGGGTGGGGGCCCTAAGCCCAGCGGGGCGGGCGCTTCGCCAGGAAGGCGGCGATGCCCTCCTGCGCATCCGGCGTGACGGCGGCGGCCGCCATCACCTCGATGGCGTGCCCGTAGGCCTTGGTCTGGTCGAGGTCGACCTGCGTGTAGAACGACCGCTTGCCCAGCGCCTTCGACAGCGCCGAGCCGCGAGTGGCCCGCCGCACGAGGTCGTCCACGGCGGAGTCGAGCTCGGCGTCGGGCACGCAGCGGTTCACGAGACCCCACTCCGCCGCGGTCCGGGCGTCGACCACGTCGCCGGTCAGCGCCATCTCCATGGCCCGCTTGCGGCCGACGTTGCGGGCGACCGCCACGAGCGGCGTGTGGCAGAACAGGCCGCCCCTGCCGCCGGGGATGGCGAAGCCGGCGGACTCGGCGGCGACCGCGAGATCGCACGTCGCCACCAGCTGGCAGCCCGCAGCCGTCGCCAGCGCGTGCACGCGGGCCACGACCGGCTGCGGCACCGACTGCACCGCGTCCATCATCTCCGTACAGCGCTCGAACAGCTCACGGGCCCGGCCGAGGTCGGCCCCGGCCATGTCGGCGAAGTCGTGTCCCGCCGAGAACACCGGTCCGTCCGCGGCCAGCACGATGCCCCGTGCGTCGCTTCGGCCGGCGTCGTCGAAGGCGGCCGTGAGCGCGTCGATCATCGGCAGGGCCAGCGCGTTGCGCTTGGCCGGGTTGGTGAGCGTGATGCGGGTGATGGGTCCGTCGCGCTCCACTCTCACGAGGTCGCACGCCATGGCGGTCACCGTGCCCCTCGGCCGTGCTGGGCGTCAAGCTGCGGCGGGTAGGGCGCCGGGATGCCCGAGGACGTGACCTCCGCGGTGCGGGCGTCGGCGCCGACCCCCGCCCCGCTCGCCGCCGCCCGCCGCGTCTACGTCGCCATCGAGACCCGCTCGGGCCCGCACGTCACGCCCGAGCTGGCGCTGTGGTGGCGAGGCCGGCTCTGGTGCTTCTCGGCCCGCACGACGCTGAAGTCTCGGCTGGTGAAGCGGCGCCCGCAGGTCGGTCTGTGCGGGTTCGTCGGCGACGACGCCGCGGTCGCGACGGGTGACGCCAGCCTGCTCGACGCCTTCGACCCCTCGACGGTGCTCGATGCGCTGCCCGAGGCCGCGCTCAGCGGGTTGGCCGCCGGTCGGTGGGGGTTGCGGCACCTCCCGAACGTGGCCGGCTACGCGCTCGACCTGGCCTCCGGGCGGCTGGGTCGCGACGGGCTCACGCCGCGGGCGCTGATCGCGGTCCGGCCGGCGGCCACGGCGGTGCTGGACGGCACCCGGGTCGTCCGCCGCGACGGCGCCTGGCCGGGAGCGGTGGATGACCCGGGTCCGGATCTCCCGAGCGGCTGCGGGCACGGCGGGCGCGGCCGCTCGGGCGGGACGAGGGAGCCCGGCGGGACGAGCGAGCCCGGCGGGACGAGCGACGGAACGAGCGGGCCGGATCCGGACCTCGGTCCGGTCCCCGAGCGCACGGCCGAGCTGACCGGCGACCGGCGACGCTGCGTCGTGGGCTGGTCGTCGCGCCTCGGACCGCTCGCGCTGCCGGGCTGGTGGGACCCGGCGGGGTCGAGTGCGCAGGTCCCGGCCGCCCTGTTCCGGCTCGCATCGCTGGAGGCGACGAGTCCCGCCAGCATCACTCTCGACGACGACGTCCGTCCCGGCCCGGGCGGCAAGCACGGCCTCGTGGTGCGCGGCGAGGGCACCGCTTGCGTGGGCGACGAGGAAGCGACCATCACCGTCGACGCCGGCAAGGTCACCTGGTGGGACGGCACCGACACCGGGGCCACGGCTCAGCTCGGGCCGGCCGCGCCGTCCGACGCATGGGGAGCCTGCCGACCAGGATGAGCGCCGAGCGCGTTGAGCGCACCGAGCGCGTCGAGGTCGTCGAGCGCACCGAGAGCTCGGCGGGCGGCGTCGCGGAGGGGGATGCCCAGCGTGGCGGCGAGGGCGGCGACGTCGTCGTGCTCGGGCTTGGCGCCGTGGGGGCCGCGCTTGATGCGGATGGCGTGGGCGGCGACGTCCACCACGACCTCGTCGCGCGCGAGCTCCGAGCGGTCGACGAAGGACCGGCGCACGCCGAGGCTGCCGGTCTCGCTCAACAGGATCGCCTCGAGCGCCATGGCGCGCTCCGGAGCCGCGAGCACCGAGACGGTGTGCGCCGGTCGGCCCTTCTTCATGACGATCGGCGTGGCCCAGGCGTCGTCGGCGCCGGCGTCGAGCAGTCGGGCGATGAGGTGGGCCAGCAGCTCACCCGTGACGTCGTCGACGTTGGTCTCCAGCACGACACGGGGGCGGGTGGCGCCCAGGGGCGACCCGAGCACGGCGGGCAGGACGTTGGGGCGGTCCTCGAGGCGGCGCGTGCCCGCGCCGTAGCCGACCCGGCCGACGATCATCGGCGGCATGGGGCCGAACGTGGCGTCGAGAGCCCGGAGCAGCGCGGCGCCGGTGGGCGTGACCAGTTCCGCCGGAACCGGCGCGCCGACGGCGGGAGCGCCTTCGAGCAGCGCGATCGTCGCCGGCGCCGGCACGGGGAGCAGGCCGTGCGCGGCCTGGACCGTGTCCGACCCCAACACCGGCGGCGCGCACACGACGCCGGTGATCCCGAGCGCGCAGACCGCGGCGGCCACCCCGACGGTGTCGACCACGGTGTCGTGGCCCCCCACCTCGTGCAGGTGCACGTCGGCCGGGTCGGCGCCGTGGAGGCGGGCCTCGACCTCGGCGATCGAGCGCACGGCACGCGCGGCCACGGTCGCGGCCTCCGCCGGCTTCGCCCGCTCGATCATCGCCAGCAGCTCACCCGCATGGCGGTGCCCGTGCCCGCCGGCCGCGGCGTCGTCGACGCCGACGACCGCCCGGGTGGCCAGGATCCCCCCGGCGTCGATCCGTTCGACATCGAACGACCAGCCGGTCAGTCCCGTGGAGGCCACCGCGTCCCGGATCGCCTCGACCGGTGCGCCGAGCTCCACGAGGGCGCCGAGCAGCATGTCCCCCGACAGCCCCGAGAACGGGTTGAGCCAGCAGATCACCCGGGCCCGCCGCCACCGGGGCGCCCGGCGAGGCGCCGTGCGCTGCGGGCGAGGCGGAAGGCGGCGAGGGCGGCACCGAACCCGGAGTCGATGTTCACCGTGGTCAGCCCGGCCGCGCAGGAGCTGAGCATGGCGAGCAGCGCGGTGACGCCCTCGAGCGCGGCGCCGTAGCCCGTCGACGTCGGTACGGCGACGACGGGCACGCCGACCAGGCCGCCCACGGCCGACGCCAGCGCGCCCTCCATCCCCGCCACGACGACCACGACGTCGGCGCCGGCGAGGTCGTCGGCTGCGGCGAGCAAGCGGTGGATGCCGGCCACCCCCACGTCGCGATGCTGGCGCACGTCGAGCCCGATCGCCTCGGCCACGGCCACCGCCTCGTCGGCGACCGGGCCGTCGGCGGTGCCGGCCGAGACCACGGCGACGGTGAGGTCGCCCGCGGGCGCCGGCCGCCACACGAGCAGCCGACCCTCGGGCCGGTGCCGCCCGCCCTCCACCTCGGCCAGAACCTGCTCGGCCACCGCCGGGTCGACCCGCGTCACCAGCACCGGGCCGGCGTTGCGCTCCAGCAGCGCGCGCACGATCCCGATTACCTCGCGGGGCTGCTTGCCGGGCGCGTAGACGGCCTCGGGAAGCCCCTGGCGTTGCTCGCGGTCGACGTCCACCCGGGCGTACCCGAGGTCCTCGACCGCCGGCGCATGGGCTGGCGCGCTCCCGGCGGAGACAGCGGCGCCAGCCGGCCGGGCGCCGGACCCCGGCCGAGCGCGAAGGGCGACGTTCATGCTGCCGCTCGAGAAGCCGGCCAGGTCCAGCGCGGCGAACGTGAACCCGGCGTCGAGGCACGCCGCCCGCAGTGCGTCGCGCTCACCCAACGCCCGACGGAGGCCGTCGGCGGGCACCTCCACCCGCGCCACCGTGCCGCCGCCGTGGGCCCGCACCCGCAACACGTCGAAGCCCAGCCCCCGGATCGCCGCCTCGGCCCGCTCGATCCGGCCGAGGACCTCGGGCGTGACCGCGTCGCCGTAGGCGACCCGCGAGGCGAGGCACGCGGCCGCCGGCTTGTCCGCGGTGTCCAGGTCCAGCAACGCGCTGACCGCTCGCACGGCGGCCTTGGTGAACCCTGCGTCGACCAGCGGCGCGACGGCCGAGCGCTCGGCGGCCGCGGCGAGGCCGGGGCGGTGGTCGCCGAGGTCGTCGAGGTTCGTGCCCAGCGCGATCCGCGCCCCCGCCAGGGTCGCGATGGGAGCGAGCGCGTCGAACAGCGCGGACTTGCAGTGGTAGCAGCGGTCACCGCCGTTCACGACGTACTCGGGCCGCTCGTCCTCGTCGGTCCGCACCTCGACGTGGCGGACCCCGTGGTCGCGGGCGAAGGCGCGCGCCGCGGCGCGCTCCGACGCGGGGAGGCTGGGCGACACCGCCGTGACCGCGAGGGCACGGTCACCGAGGACGTCGGCCGCGACGGCGGCGACCAGTGCCGAGTCGGCCCCGCCCGAGTAGGCGACGACGAGGCGTCCGTACTGCGCGACGACCGACCGCAGGCGATCCAGGGCGACGGCCGGGGCCGAGTCGTGAGCCGCGGCGGGCGGCGACGGGGACACGTCCATGCGGCGCGCCAACCTACGGGATCACCCATTGGGGCGACGAGCGAAGGGCCTCGTAACCTTCCCGGGCGTGAGCGAGAGCGGCTTCCCCGATCACACGGTCGACGAGTGGCGCGACCTGGCCACGAAGGAGCTCAAGGGCCGGACCCCCGACCATCTCGTGCACGAGCGCCCCGAGGGGATCGACGTCCAGCCGCTCTACACCGCCGCCGACCTCGACGGGATCGATGCCGGGACGCTGCCGGGGTTCGCCCCGTTCACCCGCGGGGTGCGGGCCACCATGTACGCCAACCGCCCGTGGACGATCCGCCAGTACGCGGGCTTCTCCACCGCGGAGGAGTCGAACGCGTTCTACCGGCGGAACCTCGCCGGAGGCCAGCAGGGTGTGTCGGTGGCGTTCGACCTGGCCACCCACCGGGGCTACGACTCCGACCACCCCAGGGTGGAGGGCGACGTCGGCAAGGCCGGTGTGGCCATCGACTCGGTCGAGGACATGAAGATCCTCTTCGACGGGATCCCCCTCGAGAAGATGTCGGTGTCGATGACGATGAACGGCGCGGTGCTGCCCGTGCTGGCCAGCTTCGTCGTGGCCGGCGAGGAGCAGGGCGTGGCGCCCGAGCAGCTCAGCGGAACCATCCAGAACGACATCCTCAAGGAGTTCATGGTCCGCAACACGTACATCTATCCGCCCGAGCCGAGCATGCGGATCGTGGCCGACATCATCGAGTTCACGGCCGAGCGCATGCCCCGGTTCAACTCGATCTCGATCTCCGGCTACCACATGCAGGAGGCGGGCGCGACGGCCGAGCAGGAACTGGCGTTCACGCTGGCCGACGGTCTCGAGTACGTGCGCACGGCGCTCGCCCGCGGGCTCGACGTCGACCGCTTCGCCGGGCGCCTGTCGTTCTTCTTCGCCATCGGCATGGACTTCTTCATGGAGGTCGCCAAGCTGCGCGCCGCCCGCACGCTGTGGGCGCGCATCATGTCGCAGTTCGATCCGAAGAACCCGAACAGCCTGATGCTGCGCACGCACTGCCAGACGTCGGGCGTGTCGCTCACCGAGCAGGATCCCTACAACAACGTCGTGCGCACCGCCTTCGAGGCACTGGCCGCCGTCCTCGGCGGCACCCAGTCGTTGCACACGAACGCCTTCGACGAGGCGCTCGGCCTGCCCACGGACTTCAGCGCCCGCATCGCCCGCAACACCCAGCTCATCCTCCAGGAGGAGACCGGCATACCCGACGTCGTCGATCCGCTCGGAGGATCGTTCTACGTCGAACGGTTGACCCAGGACCTCGCCGACGCGGCGTGGGCGATCATCGAGGAGGTCGAGTCCCTCGGAGGTATGACCCGGGCCGTCGCGTCCGGCATGCCCAAGCTGCGCATCGAGGAGTCCGCGGCGCGCCGCCAGGCCGGCATCGACCGCGGTGACGTGACGATCGTCGGCGTCAACAAGTACCAGCCCGCCGATCCGGAGCACGTCGACGTGCTCGACATCGACAACCGCGCCGTCCTCGCGTCGCAGAAGGCGAAGCTGGAGCGCCTGCGCGCCGAGCGCGACACGAAGGCCTGCGATGCCGCGCTGGCCGAGATCACGAGCCGAGCCGCGCACGGCGGCAACCTGCTCGACGCCTGCGTCGAGGCGGCTCGGGCCCGGGCGACCGTGGGTGAGATCAGCGACGCCATGGAACGCGTCTTCGGGCGCCACAAGGCCGAGATCCGCACCATCTCCGGCGTCTACGGCAAGGGCTACGAGGGCGACGAGGCGTTCGAGGCCATCCGCCGGCAGGTCGAGGACTTCGCCGCCGCCGAGGGGCGCCGGCCCCGGATGCTGGTCGTCAAGATGGGCCAGGACGGCCACGACCGCGGGGCCAAGGTGATCGCCACCGCCTTCGCCGACCTCGGCTTCGACGTCGACGTCGGGCCGCTGTTCCAGACGCCGGCCGAAGCGGCGCGCGACGCGGTGGAGAACGACGTCCACGTGGTGGGCGTGTCCAGCCAGGCCGCCGGCCACAAGACGCTCGTCCCCCAGCTGATCGAGGAGCTGCGCCGCCACGGCGCGGGCGACGTCGTGGTCGTGTGCGGTGGCGTCATCCCCCCGCAGGACCACGACATGCTGAAGTCCGCGGGCGTCGCGGCCGTCTTCGGACCCGGCACCAACATCCCCCGAGCGGCGGCCGAGGTGCTCCGGCTGGTCCGCTCCGCCACCCCTGCGGCCTGACCGCTGGCCCCCCGTCCCCAGGGCGGTGTGGGCCTGCACCGCCCTGTTCGTCGGCCTGCTGGCCACCTCGAGCGTCGTCACGCCCCTGCTCCAGGCGCCCGACGAGTTCGCCCACGTGGACCTCGTCCTCGGCGTGGCCCGCGACGCCAACTACCCGACCTACGACGGGCGCCGGTACTCCAGGGCCTACTACCGCTGGGCCGGTCCCTACTTCGGCTACAGCGCGCGCGACCCCCGGCTGACGGCGCGAGCGGCGCCGCCCAAGCGAGCCCGGCTCGGCATCGACGCGATGGGCGGGGCCCAGCCCGACCCGAAGGGCAAGTTCAACCAGCAGCCCCAGCACCCGCCCCTGTACTACGAGGCGATGGCGCTGGCCCTGCGCGTGGAACGCTTCCTCATGCCCGGCTCGGATCCCCCCGCCCTCACCACCGAGATCGCCTTCCTGCGGCTCCTCAACGTGCTGCTCCTCGCCCCGCTGCCCATCCTGGCGTGGGCGTGCCTCGTGCGGCTCGGCGTGCGGCGCAACGTCGCCATCACGGGCGCGGCCCTCGTCCTCGCCCTTCCCCAGCTCACCCACGTCGGCTCGACGGTCAACAACGACAATCTCGTCATCATCCTCGGAGGCGCCGCCGCGGTGCCGCTGACCGGCGTGGCCCGCGGCGACCTGCGCACCAGCACCGTGCTGCGCCTCGCCATCCTCCTCGCCGCCGCCGTGCTGACCAAGGGCTTCGCCGTGATGCTGGTCCCGTGGGCGGTCGCCGCCTACGTGGCCGGCGGGTGGACGGTCGGATCGATCAGGCGGTCGCTGCGCCCGATCGCCACGCTGCTCGGCGCGACGGCGATCTTCGGTGGCTGGTGGTACGGCTACAACCTCGCCCGCGAGGGCAGCCTCCTGCCGTCGCTCGAGGCGCGGCTCCTGCCCGCCAGCATGGCGCCACGGGGCTTCTCGCCCGACCCGTGGTGGTTCACCCGCAGGTTCGCCGCCTTCTTCGTCGAGCGCTTCTGGGGTTGGTTCGGCCTGTACTCCGCCCGCCTGCCGGTGTGGGTCATCGCATTGGCATCGGTTGTGCTGGCGGGTCTGGTCGCCGTGGCCGCGTTCGTCGTGCACACGCCGGGCGGCAGCCGGCGCGGCCCCGGTCCCCGGCGGGTCGACGTCGCGCTCGCGCTGCTGCCGCTCGTGCTGCTCACGCTCTTCGTCGCCCGCCACGCCTGGACCCTCTACGCACGCACGTCGACGACGCCGTTCATCCAGGGCCGGTACCTGTTCACCGCTGTAGTGCCGCTCGTGGCCGTGGCCGCCATCGGACTGGACCACCTCGTGGGCCGCCGAGCCGCCGCCGTCGCGGTGCTCATGGGTGTGGCCATGCACCTCGTGGCGTTCACGACCATGGTGCACCGGTTCTGGGGTGCGCCGGGCGAGGGCTGGGGGAAGGAGCTGTCGGCTCTTTCGGCGTGGAGCCCGTACCCGACGCCCGCGCTGAGCATCGGCGCCGTGGTCGTGGCCGGCCTCGTCGTCGCCTCCCTCGCGCTGGTGTGGGACGACCGGCCCACCGAGCTGGCCCGTATGCCCCGCGAGGCCGCCGACCCGTGACGCCCCGCACCGTCGCGCCGCACCGTCGCGCTGTCCGCTGCCGCCCGGCGAGGGGGCGGCGGGGCGGCCCCTATGCTCCGGCGCGTGCACGCCCGCCGGGTGCCCGACGCGGAGGCCGTTGCCGCGGGCGATCGCCGTGCACTGGCGCGAGCCATCACCCTCGTCGAGTCGATGCGTGAAGACGACCGTCGTGCCGCCGAAGCCCTGCTCGAGGCGCTCCTGCCCCGTGCGGGCGGCGCGGTCAGGCTCGGCATCAGCGGGCCGCCGGGCGTCGGCAAGTCGACCTTCATCGAGGCCTTCGGCACCCACCTGACCGGCGCGGGCCACCGGGTGGCGGTCCTCGCCGTGGACCCGACGTCGTCGCGCAGCGGCGGCTCGATCCTCGGGGACAAGACCCGCATGGAGGCCCTGGCCCGCGATCCGGGCGCCTTCATCCGCCCGTCGCCCTCCGGTGGCGAGCTCGGTGGCGTGGCCCGCCGGACCGGCGAGGCGTTGCTCCTGTGCGAGGCGGCCGGCTTCGACGTCGTGCTGGTCGAGACGGTCGGGGTGGGCCAGAGCGAGGTGGCCGTGGCCGACCTCACGGACCTGTTCGTCCTGCTGGCGTCGCCCACGGGTGGCGACGACCTGCAAGGCATCAAGCGCGGCGTGATGGAGCTCGCCGACATCGTCATCGTGACGAAGGCGGACGGCGACCTGGCGCCCGCCGCGCGCCACGCCGCCGCGGACCTGCGCCACGCCATCAGCCTGCTGCGGCCGAAGCACCCGGGGATCGAAGCCGAGGTGCTGCTGGCGTCGTCGCTCACCGGTGCGGGCGTGGCCGAGGCCTGGGAGGCGGTCCGGTCGCTCCACGAGCGGCTGCGATCGTCCGGCCGGCTCGACGAGATCCGGGCCGAGCAGGCCGACGCATGGCTCTGGTCGGAGGTCCGCGCCGGGCTGGTGGAGCGGTTCCGGCGGCGGCCCACCGTCGCGGCCGCGGTTGCCCGCCTCGAGGCCGACGTGCGGGCCGGCACGGTCGCGCCCTCCGTCGCGGCCCGCCGCCTGCTCGACGGGGTCGCGGACGGCGCCGGCGCCTGAGGCTGAGCCGGCGCCTGAGGCTGAGCCGGCGCCGGCGCCTGAGCCGGCGAGGCCGGATCAGCGTGAGCCGGGTCGGGTAGGCGTGCCGGCGCAGTCCGCACGCCACGAGCGAGAGGCGACGACATGCACGAGGTACTCGTCCCGGACCGGGACGTCACGCCGCTCGCCGCGGTGATCGGCCGGGAGCGCCTCGACCGGCTGGTCGGGCAGGTGGCCGCTCGGGCCCGCCGCCGGCTGGGCTCGGCTCGTGTGCTGAACGTGAGCTCGACGGGAGCCGGGGGCGGGGTGGCCGAGCTGATGCGGGTGCTGCTGGCCTACGCCCGCAGCGCGCAGGTCGACGCCCGCTGGCTGGTGATCGACGGCGATGCGGCGTTCTTCTCGCTCACGAAGCGCATCCACAACCACCTCTACGGCTTCCCCGGCGACGGCGGCCCGCTCGGTCCCGACGAGCAGCGCCGCTACCGGGAGGTGTCGGCGGCCAACGCCGCCGCGCTCCTCGACCGGGTGCGCCCGGGCGACGTGGTCGTCCTCCACGATCCGCA
Organism: Actinomycetota bacterium; assembly: GCA_016185275.1. Taxonomy (GTDB): domain Bacteria; phylum Actinomycetota; class Acidimicrobiia; order Acidimicrobiales; family Iamiaceae; genus JACPNX01. The sequence goes on from JACPNX010000046.1 coordinate 21,098, forward strand.
GACCGCCGGCCTCGCGGCGGCGGTCCACGAGGCGGGCCATCCGACGATCTGGCGATGCCACGTCGGGATCGACGACCAGAACGAGCACAGCCGCGCCGCCTGGGACTTCCTGCGGCCGCACCTCGAGGGCAGCGTCGATCGGTACGTGTTCACGCTCGCAGGCTTCGCCCCCGACTGGGTACCGCGCGACCGCCTCACGGCCGTGCCCCCTTCGATCGATCCCTTCGCCGCCAAGAACGCGGACCTCGGGCCGGAGGAGGTCAGGTCCGTCCTGGTGGCTGCGGGCCTCCTGGCCGGCGACACGGCCGGCTCGCCCACGTTCCGGCGGGGCGACGGGACCACCGCCGAGGTGCGCCGCCGCTGCCAGGTGGTGCGCGAGGCCGGCCCGCCGCGTCCCGACTCCCCGCTCGTCGTCCAGGTGTCCCGCTGGGACCGCATGAAGGACATGGAGGGCGTGATGCGGGCCTTCGCGCAGGGCGTGCCGCTCGCGATGGGCGCCCACCTCGTGCTGGCCGGCCCGTCCGTCGAGTCCGTGGCCGACGACCCCGAGGGCGCAGAGGTCTTCGCCGACTGCCGGCGTGCCTGGGGGCGCCTCGATCACGACGGCAGGGCCCGCATCCACCTGGCCACCCTGCCGATGGACGATCTGGAGGAGAACGGCGCGATCGTCAACGCCCTGCAGCGCCACGCAGCCGTCGTGACGCAGAAGAGCCTGGCGGAGGGTTTCGGCCTGACGGTCACGGAGGCGCTCTACAAGGGTCGACCGGTCGTGGCCAGTGCGGTGGGCGGCATCACCGATCAGATCCGCGACGCGAGCACCGGCATCCTGGTCGACGACCCTCGGGACCTCGACGCCTTCGCGATGCGCTCGTCAGGCTCCTGGCCGACCCGGCAGGCGCGAACCGGATGGGGCGGGCCGCACGCCGGGACGCCGTCGATCGCTTCCTCCCGGACCGGCACCTCGGCCAGTGGGCCGACATCCTCGACGTCGTGCTCGCGGGCTCCGAGGTCCCCCCGGGGGCTGAGGCGCCCGGCCCGGCCGTGGCGCCGGGCCAGGGTCAGGTGGCCGCGACGACGGGCCCCGCCACGAAGGCGAGGATCGCCGGCCGAAGCTGGCCCGGGCGCCGGGAGATCGAGTAGGCCAACGTCCGGGTGTCCGTCCGGGCGGCGCGGACCCGGGGCACCGCTCCGAGCGCGCGCAAGGCGTCGTCGGAGCCACCCAGCACCCACAGCTGGCGGTTCCGGCGAGCCCACTGCGCGGCCAGCCGCGCCACGTCGGTGGCGGCGATGTCGATGCCCGCCCCGGCCACGCCCGCTGCGGGGACGCGGCAGAAGCCCCGCACCGGTTGGACGAAGGTGTCGGCCCGGAACACGCCCGGCGACGTGACGACGAGGACCGCGGCGTTGCGGGGCAGCTCCCGGCACACCTGGCGGATCAGGCCGATCTCGTCGGTGTGCGAGCGGGTCTCACGCAGAGGTCGCAGCACGGCGAGCGGCTGCACGAAGGCCACGGCGACGACAGCCACGGCCGACGCCCGCAGCACCGGCGAGGTCCAGGCCCGACCGCGGGCGGGCGCCGTGCTCGCCGTGCCGACCGTGCTCGCCGTGCCGACCGTGCTCGCCGTGCCGGCCGTGCTCGCCGTGCGGGCCGTGCTCGCCGTGTTCGCCGTGCCGGCGGCCCACAGGCGGTCCGCGACGTAACCGACGAAGAGGCACAGCGCGGGAAGCGCCACGGGCAGGAAGCGGCGCATCGCCCAGGGCTGGTCGGGATAGATCGACGGCCGGGCCAGGTACCCGAACAGTGGGATGGGCACGAGGGAGACGACCAGCAGGCCGCTGCGGCCCAGCCGGCCGCGCACGGCGTCGAACACGGCCCACGCCGCGCCGGTGACGGCCACGGCGAGCGCCGGGCCGAGGTACCAGGCGAGCCAGAGGAAGGAACGTTCGGCGTAGGACCGGCGCCCGTCGACCGGTTGACCTTCACGCTCTTGGATCAGACGGGTCAGGCTGGCGTCGCGCAGGTCGCGCGCCACCTGCACGCGGGGCCGGACGAACGCGAGACCGAGCGCGAGCACGACGACGCCACCGGCCGCCAGCCACGCCAGCAACCGCCGGCGCGACCCGACCGCAGCCGCCGCCCTCGGCGCCCACCGACGCATCGCGAGCACGGCGGCCACGAGCGCGCCGACACCCGCCACGACGACCGCCTGCGTCCGGAGATCGCCGGCGTGGGCCCTCACGTAGTCGGTGCTGCGGAGCTTGCCATCGAGCACCGTCACGCCGAGACCGACGAGCGTGGGCACCGTGAAGGCCAGCACGAGTCGGAGCCACTGCCGATCGTGCGCCTCGGCCCCCGGCTGATCGGCGAGCGAGCGAGCATGGCGACGGGCCGACCACAGGCCCAGGAAGAGCACGAAGCCGGTGAGCGTGAGCACCGAATCGATGCGCGAGGCCGCGGCCGCGCCGACGACCAGGCCGGCCACGGCCGCCCGGCGCGCCGACCGCGAGGCGACCGCCGCGTCGAGCAGCCAGGCGCCGCCGAGGGCCAGAACGCCCAACGCCCACTCGCTGTAGAAGTCGCGCGCGAAGTACACGAACGGGAGCAGCACCGCGAGCAGCGCCGTGCCCGCCAGCGCGGCACCGGCGCGCATCACGCGCGAACCGAGCGCGAAGACGACGACCAGCATGAGCCCGGCGAGCCCGGCGGGCACGCGCGCCATGGCGTTGTCGCCGGCGAGCCACCCGGCGCCCGCGGCCCACACGGACAGCAGATGCAGGTTCTGGAAGACGGGGCGCCCGTCGATGTCCTTGGTGAGACCGGGCGACATCACGGTGAGGGCGGGGTCGCCGGCGAAGGGCCCGTCGTCCTGGACGATCTGCAGACCGCCGGTCGTGCGCATCCACTCGGCGGCGTTCAGGTAGATCGCCGGATCGCGGTCCATCACGACGTGCTCGTTCGCCCATCGGGCGTTCACGGCCGTGGCGCCCGCCGCCACCAGGACCGCGAGCGACCACGCAAGCGCGAGCCGGCGGCCGTCCGCTCGTCGGGCTCGGCTACCGGTCGCGCCGCCGGTCGCGCCGCCGCCAGCGCCGCCGCCAGCGCCGTCGCCGTCGCCGGCGTCGAGGGCCGGGCGGCGCAGATCCCATGCGACGAGTGCCGCGGCGGTCACGAGCCCGCCCAGCGGCCCGACGGTCCAGGGACGGAACGCTCCCGCGACGGCCAGCACGACTCCGGTGAGCCCGAAGGCGGCTGCCGCCACCAGCAGGGCGACGAGCACGCGTTCCACCGCGGCGGGCAGCCGGTCGGCCAGAGCGCCGGCGCGCGCGCTCGCGCTCGCGCTCGCGCGGATCGAAGGCACGCGCATCCGAGCTAGGCCGTGGTCCTCGGCGGGCGAGCGGCCGGCACCCCGGCCACACCTCGCACACCCGGCCCACCCGACGCATCCGCTCCGGCCACGGAACCGGGTGCGCCGGTCGCGTGGCCGTCCCCGGGCCCGGTCGGGCCGGCGTCGATGTCGTCGCCGCGGTGGCGCAGGAACGGTGCGCCCACGGCGGCTCCTCCGGAGTCGGCGAGGATGAACAGGACCCGCGTGGCCACGGCGACGGTGGCGGCCACTCCCGGTTCGAGCCCGCTCGCGGCGATGAAGACCGCCTCGCGGACCCCTGCCCCGGCGGGGACCGGGACGGCGAGGAAGCCGGCCGTCCAGGACAGGGCGGCGGCGAAGAAGATCCGGGCCAGCGACGGGTCGGGAATGAGCGCGCGAGCCACGCTCCACGTCGCCAGCCCCACCAGCAGCCACGCGGGCACGTACCCGGCGACGGCGCGAATCGAGGCGCGCCACGGCGGCACCAGGACGTGCAGCTCCCGCCGGCTGAGCCGCCGGGCCCTACCGAGGACCGGCTCCAACACCCGCGGGAGCAGCACCGCGAGCCCGACCGGCAGCAACAGCAGGATCAGGCCGGTCGCCTGCACGCCGCCACCTCCGGCCAGCGCCAGCGGAAGCGCGGCCGCACCGACCGTCATCGCGGCGAGGTACAGCATCACGAGCGAGAGGGCCACGCTGGCGTAGGCCTGCGTCCGGGGCACCCCGCCGCGCCGTGCCAGCTCGCCGCGGCCCACCACGGGCCACACGCCGCCCGGAAGGTACTTGCCCAGCTCGCCCACGAAGTACCAGGCGATGACCCGCCGGCGGTCGGCCGAGGCGCCGAGCAGTCGCAGGACACCGACCCATCCCCATGCGATCGCGGCCATGGCCGCGATCGCGCCGACCAGGCCGCCGGCGATCCAACCCCACGAGGCACCGGCCAGCGCGTCGCGCACGCGCTCCCACTCGCGCGACAGCGTTCGCACCACGAACGCCGTCGTCAGGCCGCCGACGAGCAGGCCCACCGACGTCGATACCCGCGCCATCCGCGCCGACCGTCGTGACCGCCCCGGCGGCGTTTCGCCGGCCGAGGGCGGCGGGGGTGCGGCGGCCATCCTCCGAACTTAGTGACGCGCCTCCGCGGCTCTGTACCTTCCCGGCGCCGAGGCGGCCTGCCGGTGGCGGTCGACCCGGGCTGAGGGCGGCGGCTCAGGCGGCCGGTGGTGCCAGCGGATGCGGCATGCAGAGGTCGTCGAGCTCGGCCACCACGATGCGGTCGCGGTTGGCCCAGGTGACCTCGTTCGTCGGATCGACGTTGACCTTGTACTCGCGGAACGTCTGCTCCAGCGCGTCGTAGGCGAGCAGGCGGCCGATCAGCGGATCGCCGAGGCCGAGGATCAGCTTGATCGCCTCGATCGCCTGGAGCGAGCCGACAATGCCCGGCAGCACCCCGAGCACGCCGGCCTCGGCGCACGAGGGGGCCAGCTCGGCCGGGGGCGGCTCAGGGACCATGTCGCGGTACGTCGGCCCGTTCTTCGGGTCGAACACGGTGACCATGCCCTCGAAGCGGAAGATCGAGCCGTGGACGACGGGGATGCCGAGCTTCACCGACGCGTCGTTCACCAAGAAGCGGGTCGGGAAGTTGTCGGTGCCGTCGACCACCACGTCCCAGCCCTCGAGGATCTGCATCACGTTGTCGGCCCCGAGGCGGACGTCGTAGGTGACCACGTCGACGTCCGGGTTCATGGCCGTGAGGGTCTTCTTGGCCGAGTCGACCTTGCGCTCGCCGATCCGGTCGACGTTGTGCAGGATCTGGCGCTGGAGGTTCGACTCATCGACCACGTCCATGTCGATGATGCCGATGCGACCGACGCCCGCCGCGGCCAGATAGAGAGCGGCGGGCGAGCCCAGCCCGCCCGCTCCCAGCAGCAGCACCTTGGCGTCGAGCAGCGCGAGCTGGCCCGCCTCGCCCACCTCGGGCAGCAGCAGGTGGCGCTGGTAGCGGTTGCGCTGAGCGGCGTCGAGCGTGCGCGGCGCGGACCAGTCCCGCCCCTCGTCCTTCCACTGGTTGAAGCCGCCACGCATCGACACGACGTCTGCGTAGCCCAGGTCGGCAAGCGTCTTGGCCGCGAAGGCGGAGCGCACGCCGGACGCGCAGTGGACGATGACGGGCGTGGCGCGGTCCGGGATCCGGTTCTCGATGTTCGACTCGAGCGTGCCGCGAGGGATGTGCACGGCCCCCGGGATGGCGCCCTGCTGGTACTCGTCGGGCTCGCGGACGTCGAGCACGACGGTGCCGGTGCGGCGCCGCGCGGCGTCGGCCTCCTCCGGGCTGACCTCACGGATCTCGGCCTTGGTGGCGTTGAGCAGCTCGCGGAAGTTGGGCATCGTTCAGACCTCGGTGGGCTCGGGACCGCCTCGAAAACCTAGCGGCGAGGTCAACAATCGGGCCAGGGCGGCCCATTCCCGGCGTCGTGGCACTCGCCCTCAGCCCGAGGACCGGCACACCACCGGCAGCAGGTCGGCGATGGCGCCGCGCAGCACCGCATCGGCGCGGTCGTCGAAGTCGGTGGGCTCGCCGTTGAGGGTCGCGACGCGCGCCCCGGCCCGGGCCGCGATCGACGGCAGCCGAGCGACCGGGTGCACGGTGAGGGTCGTGCCGACGGCGAGGAACACCTCCGCCCGCCGCGCCGCGGCGACCGCCCGATCGAGGTCGCCCGGGTCGAGCGACTGGCCGAAGGAGACCGTGGCCGACTTGAGGATCCCGCCGCACGACCGGCACGGCGGATCCGTCTCACCGGCACGCACCCGCGCCAGCGCCCGCTCCATCGGCGCGCGCTCGGCGCACCCGAGGCACACGACCTCGCGCATCGTGCCGTGCACCTCGATGACCCGCGCGGGGTCGGAGCCCGCCTTCTGGTGCAGCCCGTCGATGTTCTGGGTGACCAGCGTGTCGAGCTTCCCGCGTCGCTCGAGCCCCACGAGGGCCCGGTGACCGGGTCCGGGCTCGGCCGACCAGGCCGGGTGCGCGAGGCGGCTCTGCCACGACAGCGCCCGGACCTCGGGGTCGTCGACGTAGTGCGAGATGTGGCTCATCCGCTCGGCCTTCGGGTTCTTGGTCCAGATCCCGTTCGGGCCCCGGAAGTCGGGGATGCCGCTATCGGTCGAGATGCCCGCTCCGGTCAGGACGACCACCCGCTCGGCGGCATCGACCCAGCAGGCCACCGCGGCGGCGTCGGCGAGGGGCACCATCCGCCCGACGCTACCGACGGAGTCGCCCGAGGGGCTCCGGGCCGCCGCGGCGGGCGGGGTGGGGTCCCCAGCGGGCGCCTCGATCGTTGACCCGCACGCCCCAGGACTGGAACATCACCAGACCACACGACATGCCCCTTCCCCCTTCCCCGTGCCACCGCCTCCCGCCTCGGAGGAATGCTCCATGCTCCCGACCGACCTCTCCGCGCCCACGCTGGCCATCACGCCGTGGCCCGACCCCGTGATCGACCGGCTCGGCCACGACCCCCGCTCGCTCTACGTGGAGACGTTCTGGTTGGGCATCCTCGGACCGTCCACCACCTGGCTGCTGCGGCGCATCGCCGTGGGCCTCGAGCGCCATCCCGACGGGTTCGACCTGCCGCTCGAGGAGACGGCTCGGGCCCTCGGGTTGGGCATGAAGGGCGGCAGGGCTTCGGCGTTCGTGCGCGCCCTCGGCCGCTGCGTCCAGTTCGGGGCGGCCACCGCCAGCGGGCCCATGGGCCTGGCCGTCCGCCGCCGCCTGCCACCGCTGACCCGCCACCAGGTCGACCGGCTGCCGCCGGAGCTGCGTGAGGCGCACGCGTCCTGGCAGCGCGAGCAGATCGGGGGAGGTGGGACGGCGGCGCAGCGCAAGCGGGCGCGGGCCCTGGCCCTCAGCCTGTTCGAGCTCGACGAACCCATCGAAGACGTCGAGCGCCACCTCCACCGCTGGCACTTCCACCCAGCCGTCGCGCACGACGCCGTGCACTGGGCGCGCGACCGCCACCTGGCGGCCCGTGCGGCCGCCGACGCCGCCGACGCCACCGACGCCGACGTCGGTGGCGGCGCCCGCAGGGGTGCCGGCGACGGGCGGGTGGCGGCGTGTGGCGCGGGCGCGTCGAGCGTCGTCGTGCTGCCCGTCGTGCCCGGCGCCGGGTCGACCGTCGCGGCCGGCACCGGGTCGACCGTCGCGGCCGGCGACGCGCCCCACGAGACGGTGGCGGTTCCGACGCGCCCGCGCACCATCACCCGCCCCGCCCTCGACCTGGCCGGCGAGCCGTCGGACGCCGGGCTCGACGGAATCGTCGGCCCCTCAGATCTGGGCACGTCGTCGTCGCGCCCCGACGACGCGGCCTGAGGTCCGGCCCGGTACCCCCCTTCCACCGGGCCGCCGGGCCCCGGCGCCGCTCCCCCACCCGGCGCCGGGGCCCAACCCACGTGGCGGAGGCGCGCCGGCGGTTCCCCGCCGGGCGGGCAGCCGGGCCGGCAGCCGGGCGAGCCCGCCGAACCAGGCCGCCAGGCGGGCGGCCGGGTCAGTGGCCGGGGCGATCCCCTCGGGCCGTCAGCGAGACGCCCTCCTGCTCGCGTGCGAGCGTCCAGAGCAGGTCGGACAACCGGTTGAGGTAGGGCACCACGAACGAACCGTCGGCGGCGGCCGGCAGCGCCGCCCGCTCCGCCCGGCGCACGACGGCGCGGGCAACGTCGAGCAACGCCGCCAGCCGGTCCTCGCCCGGCACCACGAACTCGGTGGGCGCCTCGAACCGTTCGCCCGCGGCGTCGATGCGCCGCTCGACGTCGCGCACCATGTCGCCGGTGACGAGCGAGGTGCCGGGCACGAGCTTGGACCGGTTCGCGGGGTCCGTGGCCAGCTCGGCCATCAACACCCACAGGCCCCGCTCGAGATCGACCAGCTCGGCATCGAGGCGGCCACCCCGTTCGGCCGACGCGCGGGCGAGACCGAGCAGTGCCTGCGCCTCGTCGACGGTGCCGTAGGCCTCGGGCGCGGGCGAGTCCTTGGGAACCCGCCCGCCGTACAGCAGGCCGGTCGTGCCGTCGTCGCCCTTGCGCGTGTAGATCCGCACGGCAACTGTCCTCAGCGGCCGGCGGACACGGCCACGCCGGGAGCCTTCTCACCCAGCACCCAGGCGAGGTAGGCGTCGGGCAACGAGGCGAGGCCGTCCCGTGTGGCCGTGGCGGGCAGCGCGGCCAGCGCATCGGTGGCGATCCGGTTCCACTCGCCCGCGCGTGCCAGGGCGTCGACCACGGCCGACGACGACCGGACGACGCTCAGCACGGCGTCGATGTCGGACGCACTCGGCGAACGCCCGAGCCGCGCCCGGATCGCACCGCCGCCGGAGCCTTCGAGGGCGAGGAGCACGGGCAGGCTGTACACGCCCTCGCGCACGTCGTTGCCGACGGGCTTGCCGAGAGCCTCGGCGGTCGAGACGACATCGAGCACGTCGTCGATGATCTGGAACGCCATGCCGAAGGCGACCCCGAAGCGGCTGAGGGCCGCCACGGCCGCCGGGGATCCGCCCGCAGCGAGGGCCCCGATCTCGCAGGCGGCCCGGAACAGCGCCGCCGTCTTCCCTTCGATGGAGCGCTCGTAGGCGTCCACGGTGCGGTGGGCGTCGTAGAGCGTGCCGCTCTCCATCGACTGCCCGCGGCAGAGGTCGGCGATGGCGGTGGCGAGCGCGGCGGCGACGGGGGCGCTGACGGACGCGGCGAGCTGGCCGGCCCGGGCCAGGAGGAAGTCGCCGACGAGGATGGCCGAGCTCGGGCCTTCGACCGCGTTGATGGTGGGCACACCTCGGCGCTCGGAGGCCTCGTCCATGATGTCGTCGTGCACGAGTGAGCCCGCCTGGACGAGCTCGACGGCCGTCGCGCCGGTCACCGCTGACGCGCTGACCGCGCCGCCGGCCGCCACCGCGCTGGCCAGCGTGAGGGCCGGCCGCAGGCGCTTGCCCCCGCCGAGCACGACACGCCGTGCCGGCCCGCTGATGGCTTCGACGTCGACCTCGAGGGATCGGGCCAGCGCCTGCTCGACGGCGCCGAGCGCCTCGGCCAGTTCGTCGACCTCGAGAAGCCGGGCCAGCGAGGCGGCGTTCATGCAGGGCGAGCGTACCGGCGGTTCCGTGCCGGCCGGCCAGTCCAGCGACGCAGTCGACGGCTCATCCGACGCTGGCCGAGCCCATGCGCCGGCGCCGCTGCTGGTACTCCGCCACCGCCGAGTACAGGTGACCCTCACGGAAGTCCGGCCACAGGGTGTCCGCGAAGACGAACTCGGCGTACACCGCGTGCCAGGGGAAGTAGTTCGAGACGCGCTGCTCGGCCGACGTGCGTACGAGCAAGTCGATGTCCGGCATGTCCGGTGCGTACATGTGGGCGGCGAGGTCGGCTTCGCTGACCCGCGAACGTGCGGAGTCGGCCGCGGCCCCGTCGACCGGGAGGCTCGCTCCGGCCGCGGCCTCGCCGAGGACCGCGTTCACGGCGTCGACGATCTCGGCCCGGCCCCCGTAGTTGAAGGCGATGGCCAGGACGAGCCGGTCGTTGCGCTCCGTGAGTGCCATCGTCTCGTAGAGCCAGTCGTGCGAGTCGGGCGGGATGCGGGCGTCGTCGATGCGGCCGAGGAAGCGGATCTGCACGCCCTTGTCGTTGAGCTCGTCGCGCCGCTCCTTGCGCAGCAACCACTCGTCGAAGCGCATGAGGAAGGACACCTCGGCCGGGTCGCGCGTCCAGTTCTCCGTCGAGAAGGCGTACGCCGACAGCCAACCGACACCGAGGTCCAGGCAGGCGTCCACCGTGGCGACGACCGCCGCTTCCGCGGCGGCATGGCCCTCGGAGCGCGACAGGCCCCGCATCTGGGCCCAGCGGCCGTTGCCGTCCATGATCACGCCGACGTGGCGCGGGATCTCACCCCGGCGCACGAGGTCCACCTCGTTCGCCTCGATGATCCGCATGGGCCGAACCCTACCGGCCGCCTCCGCCGCCCCCGGCCGCGCCAGGGACGGCGGGACGGCGGGAGCGCCGGCGCTGGCAGGTCGCCACCCGCTCGGCCAGGCTGCCCGGGTGGTCCACCCCGCCCGGCGACGCCGCCTCGCCGCCGCTGTCGCCGCCGCGGCTCTCGTCGTGGTGGTGGGTGCGGCGGCCGGCGTGGTCGCCCAGCGGGGCCGCCGGAACGGCGCCGCCGACGGCCAGGGCACGCCGGGGCGGCCGGCGGTCGCCACGCCGCCCGCGCTCGGCCCGGCGACCGACATCTGCGCATGGCTCGGCACCCGCGCCGTGGCGCGCGCGGTGGGGCGGAGGGTCCGCACGACGGCGCGCAGCGACGACGGGCAGGGCGCACCCCGCTGCACGTACCTCCTCGAGCCCGACGGCGTGTCCTCGGTCGACGTGCTCGTCTACCCGAGCGGCGGCCGGGCGGTCTTCAACGCCGGTCGCTCGGTCCGGGCCAGCGTTCCGGTGCGCGGCATCGGCGACGAGGCCTACTGGCGGCCCGAGTTCGGCGACCTGACCGTGCGCGCCGGCGACCGTGCCGCCACCGTGCAGCTCGAGCTGTTCCCTCCGGCCAGGGACGGACCTCGCGTCGCGGCGACACTCGCCGCACCGCTCGTCGAGCGCCTGCGCCGAGACCGCTGAGGGACGTCCGCACCCGGTCCCGGCTCCGGACACGGGGCATGGCGTTCGACATCTCCGACTACACCCGCCACACGGCGCCGCTCGACACGACCGGCATCGACTTCGAGGCGTTCCGGGACCGGCCGCTCGATCCGGACACGCTCCGGGTCCTCGAGTACATGCACGACGTGGAGCACCACACGATCTGCTACCTGCGCGACCTGCTCGTCACCGAAGCCCACGTCGATCCGACGATCACGACGTTCCTCACGTTCTGGGCCCACGAGGAGCACTGGCACGGCGTGGCCCTCGGCCGGGTGCTGGCGGCCCACGGCAGGGAGGCGGGCGACGAGCGCATCGCCCGGCTCCGGCGGACGGTGCGCCCCAAGGAGCGGTGGGCGCCGCTCACGCACGCGTTCGCCTCGGCCGTGGCCGGCCGCGCCTTCATCGCCGTCCACATGACGTGGGGGGCCGTGAACGAGTGGAGCACCCAGGCCGGCTACGCGCGCGTCCTCCAGCGCGCGGAGCACCCGGTGCTCACCGAGCTGCTGCGCCGGATCATGCGCCAGGAGGGCCGTCACATCGACTTCTATGCGAGCGAGGCCCGCCGGCGCCTGGACGGCGATCGCCGGGCGCAGCGCCTGACCCGCTGGGCGCTGCAGCACCTGTGGCGACCGGTCGGCGCCAGCGTCATGCCCGAGGCCGAGGTGCGCCACGTCGTGCGGCACCTCTTCAGCGGCGCGGACGGCGCGGCGGCGGCGGATCGCATCGACCGGCATGTCGACCGCCTCCCCGGCCTGGCCGGCCTCGGCCTCGTCCGGGGCGCGATCGCCGCGATCGACCCTCAATCCTCCTTGGTCGACTGCATGGCGCGGACCATGCGCCGCAGCACCGGGCGGGGCGCGGCCCGCACCGACGCCGCCAGCACCTTGTTGAGCGCACCCGGCACGGCGATCACGTCGCCGCGCTCCATCGCCCGCACGCCGTAGGCGGCGACCTCCTCGGCCGAAGGCAGGTTCCGTCCGGCCACCAGGCGAGACATCTCCATGTCGGCCGCCTGCTGGAACCCGGTCGCGGTGGGACCCGGGCACAGCGCCGTGGCGGTGACGCCCGTGCCTCTCAGCTCCTCGGCCAACGCCTCGGTGAACGACAGCACGTAGGCCTTGGTGGCGTAGTAGACGGCCATCAGGGGTCCCGGCAGGAACGCCGCCGTCGAGGCGACGTTGAGCACGCGTCCCCTGCCGCGTTCGAGCATGCCCGGCAGGTACCGGTGCGTCAGGTCGGTGAGGGCGGCGACGTTGAGCTCGAGCATCGCCATCGTGCGATCGCGGTCCGCCCGCGCGAACGGACCGAAGTCGCCGAAGCCGGCGTTGTTGACGAGGACGTCGACCGCAGGCACCGCACCGGCCAACCTGTCCCTCCCGGCCCGGCCGGCGAGGTCGGCGGCGATCACCTCGGCGTCGCCGATCTCGTCGGCCAGCGAACGCAGGGCCGCTTCCCGGCGGGCGACGACGACCAGGTGGTGACCGTCGTCGGCGAGGCGGCGGGCGATCTCGCGGCCGATCCCGCTCGACGCCCCGGTGACCAGCGCGGTGGGCATGCGCCAGCCTCCCACGCCGACACCCTCGGCTTCGCGAAGCCGTTGAGCGGCCATGTCCTGACGACGCTTCGAGAATCCGGGCTGGGGGGCCGAAGCGGCCACCGGTACCCTTGGCGGGTGGCCGCGATGACGTTCCTGGACCTGCTGCGCGAGCGCGTCGTCGTCTACGACGGGGCCTTCGGCACCTACATGCAGCAGCAGGGGCTGACGGCGGACGACTTCGGCGGCCCGGCGCTGGAGGGGTGCACGGACCTGCTCGCGGTCACCCGCCCCGATCTGATCAGGCAGATGCACGGGGAGTTCTTCGATGCGGGCGCGGACGTCGTCGAGACCGCGACGTTCGGCGCGTTCGCCATCCCGCTCGGCGAGTACGGCATCGCCGAGCGCGCCCACGAGATCAACGTCGCCGCCGCTCGGCTCGCGCGCGAGGTGGCCGACGGGTTCGCCACGCCGGACCGGCCGCGCTTCGTCGCCGGGTCGATCGGGCCCGGCACCAAGTTCGCCTCCCTCGGGCAGATCCGCTTCGCCGAGCTGCGCGACGCGTACGAGGTGCAGGTCCGCGGCCTGCTCGAGGGCGGGGTCGACCTGCTCGTCATCGAGACCCAGTTCGACCTGCTCGGGCTCAAGGCGGCCGTCATCGGGGCCCGGAGGGCCATGGGTGCGTCGAACCGGCAGGTGCCCATCCAGGCCCAGGTCACGATCGAGCTGACCGGCCGCATGCTGCCCGGCACGGAGATCGGGGCGGCGCTGGCCGCCGTCGATCCGCTCGGCGTCGACGTGATCGGCATCAACTGCGCGACCGGACCCGCGGAGATGAGCGAGCACCTGCGGCACCTCAGCCAGCACAGCCGCATGCCGATCTCGTGCATCCCCAACGCCGGGCTGCCATCGGTCGTCGACGGAGCGATGCACTACGACCTGAGCGCCGAGGAGTTCGTCGCTCACCAGGAGCGCTTCGTGCGCGAGCTGGGCGTGCAGGTGGTCGGCGGCTGCTGCGGTACGACCCCCGAGTTCATCCGGCTGCTGGCCGAGCGGGTCCGCGACGTCGAACCGGCCCGCCGGGAGCCGGTCCACGAACCCGCGGTCACGTCGATCTACTCGCAGGTGCCGCTGCGCCAGGACACCGCGTTCCTCATGATCGGCGAGCGCACCAACGCCAACGGATCCAAGAAGTTCCGCGACGCGATGCTCGCCCAGGACTGGGACCAGTGCGTGCGCATGGCCGCCGAGCAGGTGAAGGAGGGCGCCCACATCCTCGACGTCTGCGTCGACTACGTCGGCCACGACGGGACGGTCGACATGGACGAGATCGCCGCCCGCTTCGCCACGCAGGCCAACGCCCCGCTCGTGCTCGACTCCACCGAGCCCCAGGTGATGGAAGCCGGGCTGCAGTGGATCGGCGGCCGGCCCATCCTGAACTCCGCCAACCTCGAGGACGGCGAGGCCCCGGGCTCGCGCCTCGACCGGGTGATGACCCTCGCCAAGACCTACGGCGCGGCCGTCATCTGCCTGCTGATCGACGAGGAGGGCCAGGCCCGCGACGTCGAGTGGAAGATGCGCGTCGCGCACCGCATCGCCGACATCGCCGTCGACCGCTACGGCCTCGAGCCGAGCGACCTCATCTTCGACGCCCTGACCTTCCCGCTGTCGACCGGCGACGACGACCTCCGCCGCGACGCCATGGCGACCATGGACGCGATCCGGCGCATCAAGGCCGAGATCCCGGGCGCGTTGACCGTGCTGGGCGTGTCGAACGTGTCGTTCGGGCTCAGCCCCGCGGCCCGCCACGTGCTCAACTCGGTGTTCCTGCACGAATGCGTGGAGGCCGGGCTCGACGCCGCCATCGTGCACCCGTCGAAGATCCTGCCGCTCAACCGCATCTCCGACGAGCAGCGCGACGTGAGCCTCGACATCATCTACGACCGTCGCGGGGCCGCGGGTGCGCTGTCGGGCAGCGACCCGGGCTACGACCCGCTGCA
>JACPNX010000047.1 GCA_016185275.1 Actinomycetota bacterium
AGGGCCGCGAGCAGCAGGATCTCGACGGCGACCAGCCGGCCGATGATCGTGATCTGGAGAAACGAGACGGCCGGCAGGGCGATCGCCAGGACGTCCAGGCCGCTCACCCTTGACGGCAGCAGCCGAGACGCCGCACCTCGGAGGTCCAGGCGGGTCAGGGTGTGGTCCCGCTCGATTCGGGCATGTCGGAGCCCACGATCAGGAGGTCAGGAGCCTCGAAAATCACTTCGACGCTTCGGGGAAGCCGCACTGCGCCATGCTACCCCCTGATCGCCTAGACTTGGGCACTCCATAGGACAGGGGCTTGCCTTGCACGTCGTTGCTCAGCTGATCGGCTACCCGCGCATCGGGCCAAACCGCGAGCTTAAATGGACGCTCGAGAAGGCCTGGTCCGGGCGCTCGACCCCCGCCGAATTCGCCCCGCGCGTCGATGAGCTGCGACGTGCCCATCTCGCCGAGCAGCGCGGGCTCATCGGCTCCGCCGTCGACGACTTCTTCCTCTACGACGAGGTGCTCGAGACCGCCCTGATGCTGGGCGTCCATCCCGCCGGGTTGGGCGGCGAGGGGTTCGACCTGCTCACGGCCCTCGCCCGCGGCACCGCGCAGCGCGAGGCGTGGGAGATGACCAAGTGGTTCGACACGAACTACCACTACGTCGTTCCCGAGCTCGAGGCCCTGCCAGCCCAACTCAGCCCGCTCCCCTGGCGTGAGCCGATCCCCGACACGGTCTGGCCGATCCTGGGGCCGTACAGCTTCGCCCGGCTCAGCAAGCACCCGGGCCTGGACGCGACGGACCTTGCGCGGGCCGCGGGCGCGGCGATCGGTGCGTGGGTCCGCTCCCAGCCTCCTGGGTTCCGCCTCCAGCTCGACGAGCCATGCCTGGGGATGCGCCTGGATCCTGGCGATGAGGCGCTCCGTGACGCTGCCTACGACGCCCTGGGCGCGCTCGGGACGGCGACGCCACCGCTCGTCACCGTCCAGTTCGGTGACGCATCGGCGGCCACGCTCGAGTCACTCGGTCGGCGCGGGTTCGCCGTCCAGGTGGCGCTGGCAAGGGTGCCGGCGTTGCAGGGCACGGCCGCCTGGGATGCGCAGCCGGAGCACGTGGTGTCGGTGATGGAGGGCCGCAGCGTCTGGTCGGACTCGTTCGACGCCGTGCGACAGGGCCTGGCCGGCGTGGACGACGGACGCGTGGTCCGGATCACGCCGTCGAAGAGCCTCATGTTCCTGCCGTACACCACCGACGGCGAGGACCTTCCGGGCGGCTTCCAGTTCGCGCGCGAGAAGGCCCGGACGCTTGCCTCCTGGGCGGCCGCGCTCGAGGGGGGTCCGGAGCCGGCGACTGTGCAGCCCCCATCGGTCACTTGGCCAGCCGTCGGCGAGCTCGCGACCCGCGCGCCCCGCGCCGAGCGCCGTTCCGCGCAGTCAGCCCTGGGGCTGCCCGCGTTCCCGACCACGACCACCGGCTCGCTGCCCCAGACCGCCGAGATCCGCCACCTCCGCACGCAGTTGGCGAAGGGCGAGCTGGATGAGTCGGGCTACGAGGCCGCCATCGCCGCGCACATCACCGATTCGATCGCGTGGCAGGAGCGGATGGGCCTCGACGTCCTCGTGCACGGCGAGTTCGAGCGGACCGACATGGTCGAGTACTTCGCCGAGCAGATGGACGGCTACCTGACGACGAAGCACGGCTGGGTCCTCTCATATGGCAGCCGATGCACCCGCCCGCCGATCCTGGCCGCTCCTCCCTCCATCTCGGAGCCGATGACCGTCGACGAGTGGCGCCTCGCC
>JACPNX010000020.1 GCA_016185275.1 Actinomycetota bacterium
GATCACCGTGCACGTCGACCACCACACCTTCACCGGCCGGATCTGCGAAACCGCCCGCGGCACCATCCTCACCCCCGGCCAGATCGCCGGGCTGGTCTTCGACGCCGAGATCGAACGCGTCGTGTTCGCCACCCCCAGCCGAGTCATCGACGTCAGCCACCGCACCCGGTTCTTCCGCGGCGGACTCCGCCGCGCCATCGAAGTCCGCGACCGCCACTGCACCCACCCCGGCTGCACCGTCCCCGCCCACCACTGCGACATCGACCACATCGTTCCCTACGACCAAGGCGGCACCACCACCCAAGACAACGGCCGCCTCCTCTGCCCCCACCACAACCACTGGACCTACCACCACCACCAAACCACAGCCCGACCAGCCACAGCCGGGCCCGGCCCTCCCTGACGAGGGCTGGTCGAGCTAGCGCTTGAGCGCGCGGGCGAAGTGCTCGGCCGTGTGCTCGAGGCCGGTGCGGAGGTCGACCGCGGGCTCCCAGCCGAGCAGCTCGCGAGCTCGGGTGATGTCGGGCCGGCGCTGGGTGGGGTCGTCGACGGCCGCGGGCACGAACCGGATCTCCGACGAGGAGCCCGTCACCTCGAGCACGATCTGGGCGAGCTCGAGGATCGTCTGCTCGGTGTCGGGGTTGCCGATGTTCACCGGCGTGGTGACGTCACTGTCGAGCAGGGCCAGGAAGCCGCGGACCTCGTCGTCGACGTACGTGAACGATCGGGTCTGCGAGCCGTCTCCGTACACCGTCAGCGGCTCCCCCTTGAGGGCGGCGACGACGAAGTTCGAGACCGCCCGCCCGTCATCGGGTCGCATGCGGGGTCCGTAGGTGTTGAAGATCCGCACGATGCGGGTCTCGACGCCGTGGTGGCGGTGGTACGCCATCGCCATCGCCTCGGCGTAGCGCTTGGCTTCGTCGTACACGCCGCGGGGCCCGATGGGATTCACGTTTCCCCAGTAGGTCTCCGGCTGCGGGTGCACGAGCGGATCGCCGTACACCTCGCTGGTCGAGGCCAGGAAGAACGTTGCCCCCTTCGCCCGGGCCAGGCCGAGGCAGTTGTGGGTGCCGAGCCCGCCGACCTTGAGGATCTGGATCGGTATGCGCTCGAAGTCGGCCGGCGAGGCCGGGCTGGCGAGATGCATGACGGCGTCGACGCGGCCCGGCACCCACACGTAGTTCGACACGTCGTGCTCGACGAACGTGAAGCCGGGTTCGCCGAAGAGGTGGGCGATGTTGTCGACCGAACCGGTCACCAGGTTGTCGATGGCCACCACCTGCTCGCCGCGCTCGAGCAGCGCTTCGCACAGGTGCGAGCCGAGGAAGCCGGCGCCTCCGGTGACGACGATGCGGGGCACCGCCTCAGCCCCGCCCGATGCCCTCGTACTCGAACCCCCGGCGCTTGAGCGCGGACCGCTCGAGGAGGTTGCGGGCATCGAGGACCCGCCGGCCGGCCATCAGCCCGGCCACCTTGTCGAAGTCGTGCCACTTGAACTCGTCCCACTCGGTCAGGACGACGAGGACCTCGGCGTCCTCGCACGCGGCGTAGGGATCGTCGACGACCTCGATGCCCTCGAGGCGGGGGTCGGCGTGCGCGGCGCGTACGGCCGGGTCGTGGGCCCGGACCGTCGCGCCCAGGGCCCGCAGGCGCCGGAGGATCTCGAGCGAGGGCGACTCGCGCAGGTCGTCGGTGCGGGCCTTGAACGTGAGTCCCCACGCCGCGATGCGCTTGCCCGACAGGTCGCCACCGGCCAGCCGTCGCACCTTGTCGGCCACCCGCTCGAACTGCTCCTCGTTGACGTCGATGACGCCCCTCAGCAGCCCGAAGTCGTAGCCGGCCTCCTCGGCGATCTTGACGAGGGCACGGGAGTCCTTGGGGAAGCAGCTGCCGCCCCAGCCCGGACCCGGGCGCAGGAAGGCGTTGCCGATGCGCTTGTCGTAGCCCATGCCCAGCACGACGTCGTTGACGTCGGCACCGACCGCCTCGCACAGCGCGGCGATGGCGTTGACGTAGCTGATCTTGGTGGCCAGGAACGCGTTGGACGCGTACTTGATGATCTCGGCCGAGGCGGGGTCGGTCACCTGCAGCGGAGCGGCCAGCCCGAGGTACATGCCCGCGACGCGGATCGCCGCGCTCTGGTCGTCGGCGCCGATGACCACCCGGTCGGGGTTGAGGAAGTCGTGCACCGCCGACCCCTCGCGGAGGAACTCGGGGTTGGACACGACGTGCACGTCGCCTCGGCCGAGGGCACGCTCGACGACGCGGGTCGAGCCGACCGGCACGGTCGACTTGTTGATCACGATCGTCTCGGGCTGGAGGTGCGGGCCGATCTGCTCGGCCGCGGCCTCGATGTACGACAGATCGGCAGAACCGTCGTCGCTCTGGGGGGTGGGGACGCACAGGAACACGAACTCCGCGTCGCCCACCGCGTTCTCGGCTCCGAGCACGAACCGCAGCTGACCCGACGACAGGCCCTCGTGGACCAGCTCGTCGAGACCCGCCTCGAGGATCGGCACCTCACCCCGGCTGAGGGCGTCGACCTTCTCCGGCACGACGTCGGCGCACACGACGCTGTGGCCCAGGTGGCTCAGGCACGCGCCGGTCGTGAGGCCGACGTAGCCGGTGCCGATGATGGCGATCTTCGAAGCCATGGGCGGGAGGTTCTCCTGTCACGCGGTCGCGCCGAGCCACCGGTCGAGGCCGGGCGCCCTCGTGGGGGCGCCTCCGTGGTGGCGCAGCGTCGGTGGGTCGGCCAAGCGTAGTGCCGCGGGCCCGGGCACCGAAGCGGCGGGGAGCGTTCAGCCGCAGTCCACGCCCGGCGGCGGCGGCCCGGGGATGTAGTAGCCAGGCTGGATCGTGGTGGTCGGGGCGCTGCCCTCAGGGCTCGTCGTGGAGGACGTCGGGGTGGACGGGGAGGTCGTGGTCGGCGGCCCGGGCACCGTGCCGGCCGCCTTGGGCGTGGCCTGCACCCCGGCCCAGTCCGACCCGGTGACCAGCTCCACGTCGGCGCCCGCCAGCGAGGCGCGCTGCTCGAAGCGCACCGAAGAGGCGACGTAGCGGGCCACGAGCCGCGCCTGGGCCGCCGTCGCCGGGGTGTAGCGCACCACGGTGCCCGCGGTACCGGCACCGACCTCGTCACCGGTGCTGGTCACCCCGAAGCCGGCGTCGCGCAGGCTGCGGGCTGACTCGGTGGCCTGACCGCCCACCCCGGTCCCGTTGAGCACGCGGACCTTCACCTGGGAGACGTCCGCCGGCGCGGTCGTCGAGCCGACGCCCGAACCGGTGGTCGTGCCGCGGAACAGGTCGAAGATCGGCTCGGCTCCGTCCACCTGGAGCTCGAGGACGTCGGCCACACCCTTGACGGTCTCCGTGACGGGCGGCGAGTACCTCTTGAGGTTCGACGGGTTGAACGAGCGGAACCGCAGACCCAGCCTCGCGATGTCCTCGCTCTTGAGTCGCTCGTCCAGTTGCACGCTGCGCACGCCGACGTCGATCAGCTGGCGCAGCTTGTTGGGGTTGCGGACGCCCTTGCGGATGGCGCGCTTCATGGCGGTCTCGATGAACAGCTGCTGGCGCGTGATGCGCGACAGGTCGGGGGCGACGGATTCGTAACGCGACCAACGTCCGTTGGGCAGCTGGTACTGGGTGAAACGGGACCGGGCGAAGGCCAGTGCCTGGGTGGGATCGAGGAGCGTGCACCCGGGCTGGCGCACGTTCAGGCCGGAGTAGAGGTCGCGCATCGGTCGCCGGAAGTACATGGGCACCCCGTCGATGGCCTCCACGAGCTGCTTGAAGCCGGCGAAGTTCACCTGGAGGTAGTGGTTGACGGGGATGCCGAAGTCCTGCTCGATCGTGCGGATCAACAGGCGCGCCCCGCCCACGGTGAACGCGGTGTTGATCCGGTTCTTGCGGGACTGGCCGGGGATGGTCACCCACAGGTCACGGGGCAGCGACAGGAGCCTCGCGGTGGTGTCCTTCGGATCCAGCCGCAGGATCATGATCGTGTCGCTGCGGGCCGTCGTTATGGATCCCCGCCCGCGCGTCTCGGGGTCCTGCGATCCCAACCCGCTCGCGTCGTCGGCGCCGACCAGCAGGTAGTTCTGCGGCTGTCCCGGCGCCACCTCGGTGCGCTCGAGCACGTCGCCGAGCCGCAGGCGCGTGACCTGGCTGACCTTCTGGTTGAAGTAGCCGAGTACCGACGCCGTCGTCACCGCGCCGACGATCGCCACGACGTTCGTCGCGAGCAGGAGGCGCTGGGGCCAGGTGCGGCGCAGGGACTTCCGGGAACGCGCCACGGCCGGACAGGGTAGCGGCGGCGCTTCCCGTGCCTGGCGCGGGCGCGGGGGACCGCTGGGCGTGATGCGCCGGGCGGTCTACCTCGTCAGCGCCCGGAGCCGGGTGTGGGCGGCGAGACGGTCGAAGTCGGCATCGGCGTGGAGCAGCGCCCGTCCCTCACGGATGCACACCGAGGCGATGAGGCAGTCGAGCGTCCGCCTGATGGTCACGCCCTTGCGCCGGCAGGTGCGGGAGCGCGCGGCCGGCGCGGCCCACGCTCAGGACTCGGCGCCCAGCCCGAGGCCGCGGCTGATGACGAGGCGCTGCACTTCGCTCGTGCCCTCGCCGATCTCGAGGATCTTGGCGTCGCGGTAGTGGCGGCTCACCGGCGTCTCGTCCATGTAGCCGTAGCCGCCGAAGATCTGCGTGGCTTCGCGCGTCGCGGTGACCGCGGCCTCGGTGGCATGGAGCTTGGCCATCGCCGCCGCCTGCTTGAACGGGCGACCCGTGTCCTTCAGCCAGGCGGCGCGGTACGTGAGCGCCCGCGCCGACTCGGCCATCACGGCCAGGTCGGCGCACTTGAACGCCACCGCCTGGTACGAACCGATTGGCCGGCCGAAGGCGGTGCGGTCCTTGGCGTGCCGGGTGGCGGCCTCGAGGCAGGCCTGGATCACGCCGACCGCGAGGGCGGCGATGGCGATGCGGCCCTCGTCGAGGATGGCGAGGAAGCCGGCGAAGCCGCGCCCCCGCTCGCCGAGCAGGTGCTCGGCCGGAACGCGGCAGCCGGTGAAGGTGAGGCCGTGGGTGTCCGACGCGTGCCAGCCCATCTTGCGGTACGGCGGCTGCACCTCGAACCCGGGCGTCCCCGCGGGGACCACGATCGTGGAGATCTCCGGGGGACCACCCGAACCCGGAGGGTCGGTGCGGGCCGTGATGGTGACGAGCGATGTGATCGGTGTGCCGGAGTTGGTGATGAACGCCTTCTCCCCGTCGATCACCCACTCCCCGGCCGCCTCGTCGAGGACGGCCCGGGTGCGCGTGCCTCCGGCGTCGCTGCCCGCCTCGGGTTCGGTGAGCCCAAACCCCCCGATGGCCCGGCCCGCGCACAGGTCGGGCAGCCACCGTTGCTTCTGCTCCTCGGTGCCGAACCGGTAGATGGGGTTGGCGCCGAGCCCGACGCCGGCCTCGAGGGTGATGGCGACCGACTGGTCGACCCGGGCGAGCTCCTCGATGGCGAGGCACACCGTCGTGAAGTCGGCACCGGACCCCCCGTACTCCTCCGGGAAGGGCAGGCCGAACAGGCCGAGCGCGCCCATGGCCCGTATGACGTCCACCGGAAAGGTGTGGTCGCGATCCCAGGCCGCCGCGTGCGGGGCGATCTCCGCCTCGGCGAAGTCCCGCACCACCTTCCGGAACGCCTCCTGCTCCGCGCTCAGGTCGAGGTCCATCGCGTGCGACGGTACCCGCAGCCGGGTCCTACCGTTCGCGGCCGTGGCAGAGTCGGCACGCAGCTCGGGACGGGACGAGCCGGCCGTGGCCGTCGCCGGCGGCATGGTCCTCACGGGCCTGCTCGACGTGACCGACGACCCGGCTGCGCTCGACGGGCGCGGCACCTGGGTGGTCGTGGCGCCGGCCGACCCGGGCACCCGGCCGGTCTTCGCCCGCTTCGCCCGCACGCAGCCGGCGCCCGGCGCGGGCGGCACGTCGAGCTCGCGCGCCTGGCCGGGTGTCGATCTGCGCTTCTGGCGCACCTCGCTCGACCGCCCCGCCTACGAGGCGGGCGTCCGCGCCATCCGCGAGGCGATCGCCGCGGGCGAGGTGTACCAGGTGAACCTGACCCGCCGGCTCTCCGCGCCGCTGCCGCACGAGGCCGACGTGCTCGCGCTCTTCGACGCCCTGCGCGCCCGGAACCCCGCTCCCTACGCGGCCGCCGTACGACTCCCCCGCCAGGGTGTGCACGTGGTGTCGGCGTCGCCGGAGCGGTTCCTGCGCCGGGACGGGCCGCGGGTGAGGTCGTCACCGATCAAGGGCACCGCAGCCGCGCCCGGCGCGTTCCTGCCCAAGGACCACGCCGAGAACGTGATGATCGTGGACCTCGTCCGCAACGACCTTGGCCGCGTGTGCGAGATCGGGTCGGTCCGCGTTCCGGCGCTGTGCGCCGTCGAAGCCCACCCCGGCCTCCACCACCTCGTCTCCACCGTCGAAGGCCGCCTCCGGGCCGGCACCGGCTGGGCCGAGCTGCTCGCCGCCACCTTCCCGCCCGGCTCGGTCACCGGCGCCCCGAAGCTCGCCGCCCTCGCGTGGATCGAGCGCCTCGAGCCGGTGCCGCGCGACGTCTACTGCGGGACGGTCGGCTGGGTCGACGCCGACCGTCGACGCGGTGATCTGAACGTCGCCATCCGCACGTTCTGGTTCGACGGCGCCGAGATCCACCTCGGCACGGGTGCCGGCATCACGTGGGACTCCGATCCGGCTGGCGAGTGGGCCGAGACCGAGCTCAAGGCGGCGCGGCTCGTGCGCGCTGCGGCAGCAGTCGCGGCCCCGGCTGGAGTCGCAGCCCCGGCTGGAGTCGGGGCCCCGGAGCGCGCCGGGCCGCCCGGCCCGGCATCGGTTCCGGGGGCCCCGGCTAGCGTCGCCCGCCGATGACGCTGGTGTGGCTCCACGGCGAGGTGCTCGACGCCACCGGGGCCAGCGTGCCGGTGCTCGACCACGGCCTCACGGTCGGCGACGGTGTGTTCGAGACGCTCAAGGTCGTCCGGGGCGGAGCGTTCGCGCTCGGCCGCCACCTCGCACGGCTCCGCCGCTCCGCATCGGCGCTCGGCCTCGACGTGCCCTTGTCCGACGACTCGTTCCGGGCCGCGGCGGGCGAGCTCATCTGCGCCGCCGCTCCGGAGGTCCGCCGGGCCGGGAAGCTCCGGATCACCGTCACGGCCGGGCCGGGCCCACTCGGGTCAGCTCGAGACGACGCACCGGCGACCGTCGTGCTCGCCGTCGCTCCGCTCGACCCGTGGCCGCCGACCTGCGACGTGGTGGTCGTGCCGTGGACGCGCAACGAGCGCTCGGCGCTGGCCGGGGTCAAGTCCACGTCCTACGCCGAGAACGTGGTCGCCCTGCGCCACGCCCGGTCGGCGGGGGCGGGCGAGGCGCTGTTCCGCAACACCGCCGGCGCGCTGTGCGAGGGCACCGGCTCGAACGTGTTCCTGGTGCGCCACGGGGCGCTGCTCACGCCGTCGCTGGCCACCGGCTGCCTCGCCGGCATCACCCGCGAGCTCCTCGTCGAGCTGCTCGAGGTGACCGAGCGCGACGACCTCACCGTCGAGGACCTCCGGGGAGCCGACGAGGTGTTCCTCACGTCGTCGACCCGCGACGTCCAGGGGGTCGGCTGCGTCGACGGCAACCGTCTCGCCGGCGCTCCCGGCGACGTCACGGCCATGGCGTCGGCCGCGCTCCTCGAGCTCCAGGACCGCACCCTCGAACCCTGACCGCTCGAGCTCCGACTGCGCGAGCTCGGACCGCGCGAGCTCGGACCGCGCGAGCTCCAGATACCCGACGCATCCGGCCAACCCTTGGCCGGTTCTGTCGGGAAACGAGCGAGGGCGAGGGCGAGGGCGCTGGGCGAGGCCCCTCAGGCCGGACGGAGGTGGACCACGTCGCCGACGGCGAGCGTGCGGCGCGCACCGTCAGGCGTCTCGACGACGAGGCGGCCGTCGGCGGTGACGTCGACCGCGGTGCCCGACACGTCCTCGTTGCCGACGTCGACGCGCACGGGCCGACCGAGGGTGGCCGACCGCTGCCGCCAGTCCGCCAGCAGCGGCGCGGGATCGCCCGACGCGACGAGCGCGCCGTAGTGCGTGTCGAGCCGGCGCAGCCACTCGACCAGCAGCGCTTCGCGGTCCACCCTTCGGCCGCAGATCTGGTTCAGGGCGACGGCGATGCCGGCGAGGTCGTCGGGCAACGGTTCGGGCCAGTCGACGTTCAGGCCCATGCCGACGACCACCACGGCCCGCTCCCCGGCGGCCGGTGCGCGCCAACCGGCGGCAACGTCGCTGCCCGGTGGCCAGTCGGCCTCGGCGAGGAGCCCGGCGAGCTTGCGGTCGGGCGCCGACCCGTCGCCCGGCCACACGAGGTCGTTGGGCCACTTGAGCCGCGCCTCCACGCCGGCCACCACCGCCACCGCCTCGGCCGCCGCCGCAGCCGCCGCCATCGTCACCATGCCCGCCACCCGCGCCGGGGGGCGCAGGAGCACCGAGACGAGCAGCGACGCACCCGGCGGCGCGGCCCACGAGCGGCCCCGCCGGCCCCGGCCGGCGGTCTGGTGGTCGGCCACCACCACGACCCCCTCACCGGCCCCCTGGCGCGCCAGGTCGATCACGTCGGCGTTCGTCGAGCCGGTCTCGGCGACCCAGCGGACGTCGGCGAAACGGGTCCCGGCGAGGGCCGTTCTGGCGGCGGAGCCGGGCATCCCCGTAAACATACGGGGTGCTCTCGAAGATCCTGATCGCCAACCGTGGCGAGATCGCCGTCCGCGTCATCCGCGCCTGCCAGGAGATGGGCATCGCCACCGTGGCGGTGTACTCCGAGCTCGACCGCGACGCGCTCCACGTCCGCCTGGCCGACGAGTCCTACGCCCTCGGCGGCCAGACCGCCGCCGAGAGCTACCTGAACACCGGGGCGATCCTCGACGTGATCGAGCGGTCCGGCGCCGACGGCGTGCACCCCGGCTACGGGTTCTTCTCCGAGAACACCGACTTCGCGCGGGCCATCACCGATCGCGGCGTCACGTTCATCGGCCCGCCGCCCGAGGCCATCGAGGTCATGGGCGACAAGGTGTCGAGCCGCATCGCGGCCGAGCGCGCCGGGGTTGCCGGGGTGCCGGGCACCACCGAGTTCCTCACCTCGGCCGACGAGGTCGTCGCCTTCGGCGAGGCGCACGGCTGGCCGGTGGCCATCAAGGCGGCGTTCGGCGGCGGGGGCCGCGGCATGCGGGTCGTGCGCTCGGCCGGCGAGGCCGCCGGAGCCTTCGAGTCGGCCACGTCCGAGGCGCTCAACGGGTTCGGTCGGGGCGAGTGCTACGTCGAGCGCTACCTCACCTGGCCACGGCACGTCGAGATGCAGATCATCGCCGATACCCACGGCAACGCGGTGTGGGTCGGCGAGCGCGACTGCTCCGCCCAGCGCCGCCACCAAAAGCTCGTGGAGGAGAGCCCCGCGCCCGCCTTCCCCGACGACACCCGCCAGGCGATGGGTGCCGCTGCGGTGAGCGTGGCCAAGGCCTGCGGCTACGTGAACGCGGGGACGGTCGAGTTCCTCTACCAGGACGGTGACTTCTTCTTCCTCGAGATGAACACCCGCCTGCAGGTGGAGCACCCGGTGACCGAGATGGTCACCGGCATCGACCTCGTGCGCGAGCAGATCCGGGTGGCATCCGGGCTGCCGTTGTCGTTCGGCCAGGACGACGTCGAGCGTCGAGGGCACGCCATCGAGGTGCGCGTGAACGCCGAGGATCCGGCCGGCGGGCGCTTCCTGCCCTCCCCCGGGCGGATCACCACGCTGGTGCCGCCGCAGGGCTTCGGCGTGCGCTGGGACGGGGGCTACGAGCCCGGCGACGAGGTGAGCCAGTACTACGACAACCTGGTGGGCAAGCTGATCGTCTGGGGCCTCGACCGGGACATCGCCATCGACCGCATGCTGCGGGCCATCCGGGAGTTCCGGATCGAGGGGATCGCCACCACGCTGCCGGCCGATCTGGCCATCCTCGACCACGCCGACTTCCGGGCGGCCAGGCACTCGACCAAGTGGGTGGAAGACACCCTCGACCTGTCCGGGGTGAGCGCAGCCGCGGCCGGCGCGCCCGCCGACGAGGGCGGCGACGAGAAGGTGCGCCGCGACGTGGACGTCGAGGTCGCGGGCAAGCGGTTCAAGGTGTCGGTCTGGGTCCCCGCCTCCGATCTGGCGCTCGCCGCGGCACCGGCCGCGGGTGGCCCCGCGGGTCAGGCCGCCGCGGGCCGCCGTCCCAAGCGGGGCGCCAGCTCCGGCGGCGCGGTGGCGCTGGGATCGGGGTCGGTGACCGTGCCGATGCAGGGCACGATCACCAAGGTGACGGTGGCGGTCGGCGACACGGTGACCGCCGGCCAGACCGTCTGCGTGCTCGAGGCGATGAAGATGGAGAACAACATCGCCGCCGACAAGGACGGCACCGTCACGGAGGTCCGCGTCGAAGCGGGCCAGGCCGTGGCCGCCGGCAACGTGGTGGTCGTCATCTCCTGAGCCCGGACCGCCTGGGCCCACGCGGCCTGGGGCCCGCAAGCCCGGGCGACGTCCGGCCTAGCCGGTGGGGCCGCTCGGGATGGCGAAGGTCAATGCCGGTGGTTCACCGGGAGCGCCGGCCTCCAGCGATGTCGGGATCGATCCCGAGGGCAGCGAAACGGCGAAGAACCGGGCGCCGGGCGCGAGCCCGCTGGTGGCGGAGGCGACGTCGACCCAGCGGACGATGCCCTCCGCGTCGATCGACCGCACACGGATGGCCGTGTCCGCCTCGGGAACGGCCCCGTAGAGAACCCGGCGCGCCGGGTCCTCCGGTGGCCGAGCGGCACCCACCATGAGACCGTCGATCTCCTCGGGGCGTCCACACAGCGAGCTGGCATCGCCGGTCGACGGGCGCGACACGCTGGCACACAGCTCTCCCGACCCCTTCACGTCGACGCTCAAGCCCATGTCGCCGGCGGGGCGCGATCGACCCGTCAGCGGGCGCGCAGCACCGCCAGCGTGCGCTCGGCGTCGGCCTCGATGGTGGCGAGCACGTCG
Source organism: Actinomycetota bacterium (assembly GCA_016185275.1). Classification (GTDB taxonomy): domain Bacteria; phylum Actinomycetota; class Acidimicrobiia; order Acidimicrobiales; family Iamiaceae; genus JACPNX01. The sequence continues at coordinate 11,083 of JACPNX010000020.1, forward strand.
GCGACGGTCGGCACCTCCCCGATGAGCCCCACCACCTGGCCGGCCGGCAGGATGCCCACGCCGTCGTGCCCGTCGACCAGCGCGGCCTTGATGAGCATCGGTGCCTGAGCGGCCAGCGCGACCTGCGCCCACGACAGCCCTTGGTTGCGGTGCATGGCCACGCCCTCGCGCACGAGCGCCCGCCGGGACGCGCCGGTCTCGGCCCGGAAGCGCCGCTCTGCGGCGAGCGCCCGCGGCAGGCGCAGGAGGGACGGCGAGCGGGTGATGCGCTCGACGACGTCGGTGGCGATGACCCGCTGCGGCGCGCCGTCGATCGCCGAGGTGACCACGGTGTCGGTGACGGTGGCGCGCAGGTACCGGTCCTTCACCGCTTCGGGCACTCGGGACTCGGCGGTCAGCAGGAAGCGGGTGCCCATGGCGATGCCGTCGGCGCCGTACGCCAGCGCCGCGACCAGGCCGCGCCCGTCGGCGAACCCGCCGGCCGCCAGCACCGGGATCTCGCCGCCCACCGCGTCGACCACCTGGGGCAGCAGCAGCGACGTCGGCACCGATCCCGTGTGCCCGCCGCCTTCTGCGCCCTGGGCGATGACCGCGTCGACGCCGAGCCCGAGCACCTTCTCGGCGTGGCGGCGGGCCCCGACGGTCGGCATGACGAGGACGCCGGCGTCATGGCAACGGTCCACGACGTCGCCGCTCGGTGCGCCGGCGAAGCTGACGAGCCGCACGCCCGCCGCGACCGCGTCCGCCACCCGTTGCGCCAGGTCCGGTTGGTCGGCGCGCAGGTTCACGCCGAAGGGCGCGTCCGTGCGCTCCGCGACCTCGCGCACCGCGGTGCGCAGCCCGTCGGCGGTCATGGTCACCGCACCGAGGATGCCGAAGCCGCCCGAGGCGCTGGTGGCCGCGGTGAGCCGCGCGCCGGAGACCCAACACATGCCGGTCTGCACGACGGGGAGCCGGCAGCCGACGAGGTCGGTGAAGCGGGTGCGCAGCGCCGGATCCGTCACCGGTCGGGCACCTCCTGGTTCCGCCGGCCGTCGGGATCGATCACGGTGCGGATCAAGGTGAGCTCCGCGTCCGTCGGCACGCGGGAGGCGGGCACGTCGTCGGGGACCGCCACCGCGAACCCGGTGGCGGCGACCACGTCGTCGACGCTCACCCCGGGATGGACCGAGCGCAGGCGCATGCGGTGGTCCGGGGTGGCGAAGTCGAGCACGGCGAGGTCGGTGACCACGTAGCGGATCTCGTGGAACCGGGCGGCGCCGGGAGGCAGGGCCGCGGCGCGGTCGTAGCCGATGCCGCAGACCGTGTCGACCCGCTCGCACAGCACCGACGGCGAGTGCTTCGGCACCCAGTACGACGTGACGTCGTTGATCGTGTTGCCCGGTGCGCCGCGGTAGCCGAGCAGTTGCACGGTGGGCCGCCCGGGGTCGCCGATGGAGGCCAGGTTCTGGTTGCCGTAGCGGTCGATCTGGCTGGCGCCCATCACGACGTGGCGGCGGCCGTTCCACACCCAGTCGAACATGTGCCGGTAGGGGTTGTGGTGCTCGACCACGCACTCGCCCGGCGCGGGGAACGCCTCGTCGTTGGTGACGAGCGCGGCCTCACCATCGGTCATGGCGAGGTCGGGCTCGAACGTGGCCCGCGCCAGCCGGCCGCCGATCATCGGGATCGTGCCGATCGGGTTGGCGAGGATCTCGCCGTCGCCCCGGAAGCACTCGGCCAGCGCGACGACGCAGACCTCGGCCCGCGTTGCCCCGGTGCGGGCGCCGTCGGCGCTCACGATGCCGCCCCGCGGGAGGGTGCGTCGCCGTCGAGCGGGTCCCGGCACCGGGCCTGGTAGTCGCGCTCGGGCACGTCGAGCCACTCGCTGCGGAACGCCTGCCATGCGGCGGCGCTGCGGGCCGACGCCGCGTACCGGCGCTGGAAGTCCTCGTCGCGCTCGTAGTCACCGGCGCACGAGGTCGGGTGAGCCCCGCCCGGAGCCTCGATCACCCCGTCGACCATGAGCCGGGAGACCACGAGCGAATGCACGCACGCCTCCGCCGCGAGGGCGCCGGTGGCGACGATGCGCTCGGCCGACACGAACCGCCGTCCGGTCGGTGCGGCTTGCAGGAACAGGTCGTCGAAGTAGGGGTCGGGGCCGAGGGACGTGGCGTTGCCCGCGGCGTCGGCCCGGTTCATGTGCACGAAGGCGGCATCGAGCGTGAGGGCGGGCGCGGCGACGAGGACCTCGCCGTCGTCGTAGGGCGAGGTGACCGTGCGCAGGCGCAGGTTGTCGCGCAGCAGGTCGGATCCGAGCCCGACACGGGTCGGCAGGAACGGGACCCGCCACGCCGCCGCCTGGAGGCCGAGCAGGAACAGCCCCTCGTCCCAGGGCTCGTGCTCGACGGCCCCCGACTGGCGGGCAGTGCGGTAGTGCGGCTCGAGCGGGATCGAGTCGAGCGAGACGAAGGCGGCCACGGCTTGCGCCGCGAACCCCAGCCTCCGAAGCCGACCGTCATGCCTGACGCCAGCGTCGCCACGGCCGCGGCCTCGGTGGTCCGCTTGTCCCTCACGCAGCCTCCTCGCCCGGGTACCGGCCGCCCGATCGGCGCCCCGGACCGGCCGCCCACTCGTTTCCCGACACATCCGGCCAAGCCTCGGCCGGATCCGTCGGGAAGCGCGCCGACGCGGCCCGGGGACCTTCGCCGCCATCCTCCTCGGCCGGCACCGGCGCCGCGGCGTGAGTCGTGCGGAGCGTTCGACGGATCGGAACGGCAATGGTGCGCACGCGGTGGCGAGCCGCGAGCGTGCGACCGAGGGAGGTCGACCATGGCCGTGCTCGAGGGAGAACGAATCCTGATCACCGGAGCGACCGGCCAGGTCGCGCACCCGGTGGCGCAGGCGCTGGCCGCGACCAACGAGGTGTGGGCCGTGGCCCGCTTCCGGTCGCGCCGGGCGCGGGCGCGACTCGAGGACGCCGGCGTGCACTGCCTCACCGTCGACCTCGCCGACCCCGATCTGTCGGGCCTGCCCGGCGGCATCACGGTCGTGTGCAACTTCGCGGTGGCCCACACCCAGGACTGGGACGCGGACCTCGCCGTCAACGCCGAGGCGGCCGGCCTGCTCATGGCCCGCTGCCGCGACGCCCGCGCCGTGCTGCACGTGTCGTCGACCGGCGTGTACCGGCCGGCGGGCGACCACCGCCTCGTCGAGACCGACCCGCTGGGCGACAGCCACGCACCGATCGGCCTCGGCACCTACAGCATCACCAAGATCGCCGCCGAGGCGGTGGTGCGCGCCGCCGCCCGGATGTTCGACCTGCCGACCACCATCGCCCGGCTCAACGTGCCCTACGGCAACGGCTTCGGCTGGCCGTTCATCCACCTGGCCATGATGCGCGCCGGCCAACCCGTCGACGTCCACGTCGACGGACCGTGCGTGTACAACCCGATCCACCTCGACGACATCGTGGGCCAGATGCCGGCACTGCTCGACGCCGCCTCGGTCCCCGCCACGATCGTCAACTGGGCCGGCTCGGAGGTGGTCGCCGTGGAGGACTGGTGCGCCTGGCTGGGCGAGCTGACCGGCATCGAGCCGACGTTCCGGCGCACCGAGGCGGCACTGGCCAGCGTGGCCGTGGACACCACCAGGCTCACCTCGATCGCCGGGCCGGCGACGGTCGCGTGGCGCGACGGGTTCCGCGCCATGGTCGAACACGAGCGGGCCGAGCCCGGGCCCGCCGAGCCCGCCCCGGCCTGAGGTCCGGGCCGCCGCCGTGCTCAGCCTCCAGGAGATCTCGGACCGCCTCGAGCTCGAGGACCTCGTCGCGGCCTACAGCCACGCCCTCGACGCCCGCGACTGGGATGCGCTCGCCGAGCTGTTCACCGCCGACGCCGTGGTCGACTACACGGAGATGGGCGGCCCGCGCGGTGACGTGGCGTCGACCATCGACTTCCTGGCTCGCACCATGCCGCTGATGGCGAGCACGCAGCATCTGGTGGCCACCAGCCGCTTCCGGGTCGACGGCGACCGCGCCGACGGGCGCACCATCTGCTTCAACCCGATGGTCGTCGAGGTCGAGAGCCACCCGCACGTGTTCTTCTGCGGCCTGTGGTACCGCGACCGGTTCGAGCGCACGGCCGGCGGGTGGCGCATCGCCGAGCGGTACGAGGAGCGCTCCTACCTCCACAACCTGCCCGAGGGCTGGGGCCGGCGGCCCTGACCGGCCGCCGAGCCTACGAACGGTCGCGGTGGCGGACGGCCTCGACCCGCAAGCCGTCGATGCCGTCGAAGTCCTTGACGTTGCAGGTGTAGACGGGCAGGTCGTTGGCCAGCGCGGTGGCGGCGATCATCGCGTCGAACGCTCGGGCGCTGGCCTTGCGACCCGAGCGGCGAAGCGCCGCCGCCACCGAACCGAACGCCCGCGCCGCGGCCGCGTCGAAGGGCAGCGGTTCGAACGCGGCCTCCACGTGTTGCAAGCGGAGCTGGCGAGCGGCTCGCTCGGTCCGGTCCCGGGCGACGAGCGGACTGACGGACAGCTCGGCCAGCGTCACCGCGGTGATCAGCGGCTCGGCGGGGAGGTCGCCGGGATCGAGGCGCTCCAACAGCACGAGCGCATTCGTGTCGAGGACGCCCGCGTCGCCGCCGCCGGTCACAGCGACTGGTCGATGACCGCGTCGACGTCGCGCCGCAGCCGATCCGGATCCAGGGGCGGCAGGCTCCGGAACCGCTCGAGCAGCGTCGCCGCGGAGAGCCGCGGCCGGGGCAGGGCTCGGAGCTCGGCGACCGGTCGACCGTCTCGCGTGATCGTGACGCGCTCGCCCCGGACGACGCGCTCGATGACCTCGCCGCCCCGGTTGCGCAGGTCCCGTATGGAGGCTTCGCCCATCGGTGCTGACGGTATCACGCGTGAGACAGCGCCTCGCCGAGTTGCGGGGGCCGGCGCAGTCGGTCCCGTGTCAGCCAATGGAACACCGCCCGGGCGCGGCGGCCCGGCACCGGCCATCGTGGGTGCGCCATGGACGACACGGACACGACGGCCGCGCACGACCTGCTCGAGCTGCTCGAGCTGCGCGCCATCGAGCGCCTCAAGTACCGGTACCTGCGCTGCGTCGACCTGCGCCTGTGGGACGAGCTCGCCGCCTGCCTCACGGCCGGCGCGACGGCCAGCTACGGCGGCGGGACGATCGTGCGGACCGGGCGCGACGAGGTGGTCGGCTTCCTGCGCGGCGCCATGCCGACCCGCCTGATCTCGAGCCACAAGTGCCACCACCCGGAGATCGACCTCGTGGGTCCGGCGGAGGCGACCGGCGTGTGGGCCCTCGACGACGTGATCATCGACCGGACGCTCGGCATCAGCGTGCGCGGCGCGGCCTACTACGACGACCGCTACGTCAAGGTCGACGGCACCTGGCTGATCGACCACACCGGCTACAAGCGGGTCTACGAAGAGCTCACCCTGCTTCCCGCCGCCGATGCCGGCGGCCCCGCGATGACGGCCCACTGGTGGGAGACCGACGGCCGCTCCAGCCTCACGCCGACGGAGACCACGCCATGACCGGGACCACGACATGACCGGGACCACGACATGACCGGCACCCTGCTCGACCGCTTCCGCCTCGACGGGCGGGCCGCCATCGTCACCGCCGCCAGCCGCGGCATCGGCGCGGCCACGGCCCGCGCCCTGGCCGAGATGGGCGCCGACGTCGTCGTCGCGGCGCGGGGCGCCGAGGCGCTCGACGAGGTGGCCGCGGACATCGCCGCGCTCGGGCGCAAGGCCGAGGTGGTGGCGGCCGACCTGTCCGACGTGGCCGCCATGCCCGCGCTGGTGGAGCGGTGCCGGGCCGCCTTCGGGCGCGTCGACGTGGTCGTCAACAACCTCGGGGGCGCGTACCCCCGGCCGTTCCTCGACACCTCGCCACGGTTCCTCGAAGAGGCGCTGCACTTCAACGTGACCACCGCCTTCGCCCTCACCAAGGCGGCCGTGCCCGCCCTGCTCGAAGGCGGCGGCGGTTCGGTGGTGAACATCACCTCGGCGCTGGGCCGCCTGCGCGAGCGCGGCTACCTCGCCTACGCCACGGCCAAGGGGGCGCTGGCCCACATGACCCGCCAGATGGCGGCCGACCTCGCCCCGCGGATCCGGGTCAACGCCGTCGCGCCCGGCGCGGTGGAGACCGAGGCCCTCGCCGGGTTCCTCACCGCCGAAGTGCGGACCACGATGGAGTCGCTCACGCCCCTGGGCCGGCTCGCCACCCCCGAGGACATCGCGCTCGCCGTGCTGTACCTGGTGTCGGACGCCGGCGGCTACCTCACCGGCAAGGTGCTGGAGGTCGACGGCGGCATCGAGGCCGCCAACCTCCCGCTCGGCCTGCCCGACCTCGCACCTGCGGCCGCCGACGGCGAGCCCGCGCCGTGAGGTCCGCACCGTGAGGTCCGCACCGTGAGGTCCGCACCGTGAGGTCCGCACCGTGAGGTTCACCTACGCCGAGGCGATGGTCGACCCGAGCTTCTACGTGCCCCTGGCCCGGGCGGCGGAGGAGGCCGGCTACGACGCCATGACGGTGGCGGACAGCATCTGCTACCCCGAGCAGGGCAGCTCGCGCTACCCGTACAACCCCGACGGCTCCCGCGAGTTCCTCGAGGACAAGCCCTTCGTCGAGCCGTTCACGCTGATCGGGGCGCTGGGCGCGGTGACCGAGCGGCTGCAGTTCGCCACCTTCGTGCTCAAGGTGCCGGTGCGCCACCCGCTGCTGGTGGCCAAGGCGGCCTCGTCGGCCGCGGTGCTGACCGGCGACCGGCTGCTGCTCGGCGTGGGCGTGAGCCCGTGGCGGGAGGACTACGAGGTGCTCGACGTGCCGTGGGAGGGCCGGGGCCGGCGCATGGACGAGGCCGTCGAGATCATCCGCGGGCTCATGGCCGGCGGGTACTTCTCCTACGACGGCGATGTGTACTCGATGCCTGCCGTCAAGCTGGCGCCGGTGCCGTCGCGCCCGGTGCCGATCCTCGTGGGCGGCCACTCCGAGGCCGCGCTGCGCCGGGCGGCCCGGCTGGGCGACGGCTGGATGCATGCCGGCGGCGGCGCGGAGCCGCTGCCCGACCTGCTGGCGCGGCTGGCCGAGCTGCGGGCCGAGCACGGTCGCGACCACGAGCCGTTCCGCGTGTTCGCCGCCTCGGCCGACGCCTACTCGGTCGACGGTCTGCGCGCCCTCGAGGAGCAGGGCGTCACCGACGTGATCGTGGGGTTCCGCTGGCCGTACCACGAGGGGCCGGACCGCGAGCCGCTCCAGCGCAAGCTCGACGACCTCCGCCGCTACGCCGACACGGTGATGTCCCGGGTGGTCGACAGCCGCCGCCACGAGCCTGTAGAAACCAAGAACGCGTTTCAGTTCTGAGGCCGGGAGAGGCCGGGAGAGGTCGGGAGTCCGCGTGCGCATCGCCTACACCGAACAGCACGAGGACCTGCGCCGGGAACTGCGCGCCTACTTCTCGCGCCTCGTCACCGACGACGTGCGCGAGGCGCTGACGAGCGGCGACGGCGAGTACGGCGGCGGTGACCTCTACCGGGACCTCGTGCGCCAGATGGGCCGGGACGGCTGGCTCGGCATCGGCTGGCCCACCGAGTACGGCGGCCGGGCCCGCTCGATGCTCGACCAGCTCATCTTCACCGACGAGGCCACGGTGGCGGGTGCGCCCGTCCCGTTCCTGACCATCAACACGGTCGGGCCCACGATCATGCAGCACGGCACCGAGGCGCAGAAGCGCGACCTGCTGCCGCGCATCCTCGCCGGCGAGGTGCACTTCGCCATCGGCTACTCGGAGCCCGATGCCGGCACCGACCTGGCGAACCTGTCGACCCGGGCCGTGCGCGACGGCGGCGAGTACGTGATCAACGGCCAGAAGATGTGGACCAGCCTCATCCAGTACGCCGACTACGTGTGGTTGGCCGTGCGCACCGACCCCGACGCGCCCCGGCACAAGGGCCTGTCGGTGCTGGTCGTGCCGACCGACGCGCCGGGCTTTTCGTGGACGCCCGTCCCGACCGTCACCGGGACCACCACGAGCCAGACGTTCTACGACGACGTCCGCGTGCCGGTGAGCGCCCTCGTCGGCCCGGAGCACGGTGGCTGGCCGCTCATCACCGGCCAGCTCAACCGCGAGCGCGTCGCGCTGTGCTCGGCAGCCGGGTTGCAGTGCGCGCTGGCCGACGTGCGCCGCTGGGCGCAGGACACCAAGGTGGCCGGCGGCCGGCGGGTCATCGACCACGAGTGGGTGCAGGTGAACCTGGCCCGCGTCCACGCCAAGGTCGAGTACCTGAAGCTCCTCAACTGGAAGATCGCCTGGGGGGTCGACCAGGGCGTCAGCCCCGCCGACGCGTCGGCCACGAAGGTGTTCGGCACCGAGCTCGCCATCGAGGCCTACCGCCTGCTCATGGAGTGCCTCGGCGAGGAGGCCTACGTGGTGGCCGGCTCGCCCGGGGCCAAGGTCCGCGGGCGCATCGAGCGCATGTACCGCTCGGCGCTGATCCTCACCTTCGGCGGCGGCACCAACGAGGTCCAGCGCGACATCATCTCGATGGTCGCGCTGGGCCTGCCGAGAGCCCCCCGGTAGCGGCGGAAGGCGAGGACGAGCCGTGGACTTCAGCTTCGACGACGCCCAGGAGGAGGTGCGCGCACTGGCCGGGCGCATCCTCGGCGACGAGGTCACCGTCGACCTGCTGCGCGAGGTCGAGGCCAGCCAGGACCGCTTCTCGCCGAGCGTGTGGGCCCGGCTGGCGCAGGCCGGCCTGCTCGGCATCGCGCTGCCCGAGGACGCGGGCGGCGGCGGGCTCGGCATCATCGAGCAGTGCCTCGTCCTCGAGCAGGTGGGGCGGACGCTGGCCCCCGTGCCCGTGCTCGCCTCGATCGTGATGGGCGCGGCCACGATCGCCGCCGCGGGCTCGCCCGAGCAGCGCCGCCGGTGGGTTGCCCCGGCCGCCGACGGGTCCGTGATCCTCACCGCCGCGCTGGCCGAGCCGGCCAGCTTCGACCCGCTCTCCCCCACCACGGTGGCCGAGCCCGACGGGCCGGGCGGCGGCTGGCGCCTGACCGGGGTGAAGACCGCGGTGCCCGCCGGGCCCCTGGCCGACGCCGTGCTCGTGCCCGCCACCGTGGACGGGCAGGTCGGGGTGTTCGTCGTCCCCCGGGACGCACCGGGTGCAACGCTCACCCGCCAGCGCACCACCAACGGCGAGACTGCGGGCTACCTCGAGCTGGACCGCTGCCACGTCGGTCCCGACGGCCTGCTCGGCTCGCTCGACGACGGGGCCGCCATCCTGCGCGCGCTGGTGGAGCGCACGGCCGTGGGCGTGTGCGCCATGCAGCTCGGCGTGTGCGAGGCGGCGCTGGCCATGACCGCCGACTACACGAAGAGCCGCGTGCAGTTCGGCCGGCCGATCGCCACCTTCCAGGCCGTGGGCCACCGCTGCGCCGACTGCTACATCGACGTCGAGGCGGTGCGGCTCACCTTGTGGCAGGCGGCCTGGGCGGTGTCGGAGGGCCTGCCGGCCAGCACCGAGGTGGAGGTGGCCCGGTTCTGGGCCGCCGACGCCGGCCACCGCGTCGCGCATGCCGCGGTCCACCTGCACGGCGGCATGGGCGTGGCCACGGAGTACCCGCTGCACCGCTACTTCGTCTGGGCCAAGCAGCTCGAGCTCATGCTCGGTGGAGCCACCGCCCAGCTCCTGCGGATCGGCGCCGCGCTGGCCGCCGAACCGGTGTGACACGGGTCGGGCCGTGACCGGCGAGGCCGCATCCCCGACCACGGTCGAAGCCGCGGAGCCGACGGTCGACGCCCTGCTCCTCGCCCACCGCGATGACGAGCGCGTCGGCCTGCGCTTCGAGGACCAGCGCTGGACGTGGGCCGAGTGCGTGCAGGCCGCGGCCGACCGGGCGGCGTGGCTCGCGTCGGTGCGCCGCCCCGGCCCCTTCCACCTCGGCGTACTGCTCGAGAACACGCCCGACTTCGCCTTCCTCCTCGGCGCCGCCGCGCTGTCCGGCGCCGTGCTCGTGGGGCTCAACCCCACGCTGGGCGCAGCCGATCTGGCCGACGCCGTCGCCCGCACCGAGTGCCAGCTCGTCGTCACCGAGTCGCGGCACCGCGCAAGGCTCGACGGGCTGGCGCTGGCGTCGAAGGCCGACCGCATCGTCGAGGTCGACGGTGCCGCGCACCGCGCCGCGCTGGCACGCCACGCGGGCGCGCCCGTGCCTTCGCAGCCGTCGGCCGCGCCTGGGGACCTGTTCATGCTGATCTTCACCTCGGGCACGAGCGGCCGGCCCAAGGCGGTGCGCGTCACGAACCGCAAGGTCGCCGTGCCGGGGGTGATGCTGGCCGAGCGCTTCGGCCTCGGGCCCGGCGACGTGTGCTACCTGTCGATGCCGCTGTTCCACTCGAACGCGGTGCTGGCCGGGTGGGCGCCGGCGTTGGCCGCGGGCGCCACCATGGCCCTCGCCCGGCGCTTCTCCGCGTCGGGCTTCCTGCCCGACGTCCGCCGCTACGGCGCCACCTACGCCAACTACGTCGGCAAGCCGCTGAGCTACGTCCTGGCCACGCCGGAGCGGCCCGACGACGCCGACAACCCGCTGCGCATCGTCTTCGGCAACGAGGCCGCGGGGCGCGACATCGCGCGCTTCGGCGCCCGGTTCGGCTGCATCGTCGTCGACGGCTTCGGCTCCACCGAGAACGGCGTCGTCGTGAGCCGCACGCCCGACGCGCCGACCGGTTCGCTCGGCGTTCCCGCCCCCGGCGTGGCGGTGGTCGACCCGGTGTCGCGCCGGCCCTGCCCGCCGGCGCGCTTCGGCCCGGACGGCACCCTCGAGAACGCCGACGAGGCCATCGGCGAGCTGGTCAACACCGCGGGCGCCGGGCAGTTCGAGGGCTACTACGGCGACGAGGAGGCCGACCGGGAGCGCCTGCGCGACGGGTGGTATTGGAGCGGCGATCTCGCCTACACCGACGCCGACGGGTTCGTCTGGTTCGCCGGGCGCACCGCCGAGCGGCTGCGGGTCGACGGCGAGAACCTCGCCGCCGCCCAGATCGAGCGGGTGCTGCTGCGGCTGCCCGGCGTCGTCCTCACCGCGGTCTACGCCGTGCCTGCCGCCGACACGGGCGACGAGGTGATGGCCGCGCTGGTGCTCGCGCCGGGCGCCGCGTTCGATCCCGGCGCCTTCGCCACGTTCCTCGCCGAGCAACCGGACCTCGGGGCCAAGGGCGCGCCCCGCTTCGTGCGCGTGGCCGAGTCCCTCCCGCAGACCGAGACCAACAAGGTCCTCAAGCGCGTGCTCGCCGCCGAGCGCTGGTCGTGCTCCGATCCGGTGTGGTGGCGGCCCGGTCGCGACCTGGTGTACACGCGCCTCGGGCCCGACGATGCGCAGCGCCTGGACCGGGCGTTGCAGCGCGACGGCGGCGTGGACGGGCGGTCACGGCTGCACGTTCGACCCGCACCGAAGGAGAACGCATGGACCTGAGCGACATCAACCTGCTCGACCGTGATCGCTACACCGAGGGCATCCCCCACGAGTGGTTCACGTACCTGCGCCACCACGCGCCCATCTACCGCCACCCCGAGCCCAACGGGCCCGGGTTCTGGGTGTTCTCCAAGCACGAGGACGTCATCGCCGTCGGCCGCGACGCGAAGACGTTCTCGTCGGCCGCCGAGCGGGGCGGCGTGATCATGCTCGAGGAACCCGAGGTGCCGGTCGACATGAGCCTCGGCGCCAACTTCATGCTGATGATGGACCCGCCGGGCCACACCCGGTACCGCAAGCTGGTCAACCGCGGCTTCACGCCGCGCATGGTGAACGCGCTCGAACCGCACATACGCGACCTCACCGTTCGCATCGTCGAGGACGCCGTCGCCGCCCACGAGGTCGACTTCGTGACCGACGTGGCCGCGGAGCTCCCGCTGCAGGTGATCGCCGAGATGCTGGGCGTGCCCCACGAGGACCGCCATCAGATCTTCGACTGGAGCAACCGGATGGTCGGCAGCGAGGACCCGGAGTACCAGGTGTCCGACGAAGCGGTGCTCGACGCGCAGGTCGGCATGTTCATGTACGCCCAGCAGCTCGCCGAGCAGCGGCGCGGCGACCCGCGCGACGACATCATCACCAAGTTGCTCGAGGCCGACGTCGACGGCGACGAGCTCACCGAGATGGACTTCAACGTCTTCTTCCTGCTGCTGGCCGTGGCCGGCAACGAGACCACCCGCAACACCATCGCCCACGGCATCAACGCCTTCCTCGAGCACCCCGACCAGTGGGACCGCCTCGTCGCCGATCCCACGCTGATGGACTCCGCCGTGGAGGAGGTGCTGCGCTGGGCCACGCCGGTCATGTACTTCCGGCGCAACGTCACGACCGATGTGGACTACAAGGGCCACCAGCTCCGGGCCGGCGACAAGGTGGGGATCTGGTACGTCTCGGCCAACCGCGACGAGGACGTGTTCGAGGATCCGTTCATGTTCGACATCGGGCGCGACCCCAACCCCCACATCGCGTTCGGCGGGGGCGGGCCCCACCACTGCCTCGGCGCCAACCTGGCCCGCATGGAGATCCGCCTGCTGTTCGAGGAGATGGTCGCAAGGGTGCGGCGGATGGAACCGGCGGGCGAGCTGTCCCGGTTGCGGTCGAACTTCATCGGCGGCATCAAGCACCTCCCGGTCAGGCTGGAACCGGTTACAAGCGCGGCGGTGCTCTGATGGCGGCCGTCGACGCCGGTTCGCCCACGGCCGCGGCCGAGCGGCAACCGCACCTGCTGACCGAGCGGGTCGGCCCCACCATGGTCGTGACCATGAACCGGCCCGAGGCCCGCAACGCCCTGTCGGGCGAGATGCTCACCCTCATGTCCGACGCATGGGACGAGATCAACGCCGACCCGGAGATCCGAGTGGCCGTGCTCACCGGCGCGGGCGGCGCCTTCTGCGCGGGGGCGGACCTCAAGGCCATGACGCAGGTGCATCCGGGCGACTCGTTCCGCTCCGGTGACGCCGGTGCCGCGGGCTCGGCCGCCGGCATCGCCGACGGTGTGATCAAGCCGCTGCTGAAGGGCTTCCGCCTGACCAAGCCGCTCATCGCCGCGGTCGAGGGTGCCGCGGTGGCGGGCGGGACCGAGATCCTCCAGGCCACCGACATCCGCGTCGCCGGTGAGAGCGCCCGCTTCGGCGTGTCCGAGGTGCGGTGGTCGCTGTTCCCGCTGGGCGGCTCGACGGTGCGGCTGCGCCGCCAGATCCCCTACACGCTGGCGGCCGACATCCTGCTCACCGGGCGGCACCTGCTCGCTCCGGAGGCCAAGGAGATCGGGCTCATCGGTCACGTGGTGCCCGACGGCCAGGCGCTCGCCAAGGCCCTCGAGATCGCGGAGACGGTGGCCGCCAACGGTCCCGTCGCGGTGCAGGCCGTGCTGCGGGCGCTGCGGGAGACCGAATCGCTGCCCGAGGACGAGGCCATGCGCGTCGAGAGCCGCATCGGCATGGAGGTCTTCATGACCGAGGACGCCAGGGAAGGCCCGCGCGCCTTCGCCGAGAAGCGGCCGCCGCGCTACCAGGGCCGCTGAGTCAACAGGGCCGCTGACCCGAGCGGGCCTGCCTGCGGGCGCCCGGGCGGTCACCCGCCCCAAGGGGTTCGGGTGAGACGAGGGGCCCGCAGGTCGGTCAGTTCACGGGCACCCTGGCGCCGTCCCACCAATCGAGCACGCGCAGCGCCCGCAGGCTGTTCCAGCGGCTGGGCGCGCCCACCGGCGCTTCGATGTCGAAGTGGACGCGACCCGGGTGGATGCGGTCGAGCAGCCAGCGCCCGTCGGGCTGCTGCTTGGAGCGCACGAGCTCGATCGCGTCCGCCATCCGCTCACCCGGAGCTGCGCCGGCGTGGCGGAAGTAGTCGAGGGCGCGGAGCACGTCGAAGTGCCAGTAGTAGGGGAAGGCGAAGTCGAGGTACGCGGGGTTGGCGACCTCGCCGGTGCTCCTGCGGCGGAACAGGTTCCGCTCGAGCAGGTACTCCTCGCCACTCCGGCGCGCCTCGCGGACGGCCTCCGAGCCGCCGGTGGCGCGCTCGTACTCCAGGAGCCCGTCGAGCACGTCGATCGTCGTGTCGAACGAGGACCGCACCGATCCGTTCTCGGCTTCGCAGTTCCACCCCCCGTCGGGCTGCCGCTCGGCCAGGACCCGCTCGACGATCCGGCCGACGTCCACACCGAAGTACGCGCCAGTCTCGATGGTCCGGCCGTTGATGCACGGCTCGACCTCACCGTCGAAGTACCGCTGGCCCGCGTGCTCCCAGCGCCCGTGCTCGGCGACGAGCGCGACCGCACGCCGCGCTGCGCCGGACGCCGGGTCGAGCCCGAGGATCTGGAGGGTCTGGAGCGTGTGCATCGTCGGCGTCCACGGTTGCCCGGGTTCCCCGCCGGTGTAGCCCGCGGGGAAGCAGGCGCCGCCGTCCCAGAGCCCGTCGGATCCCTCGATGGCGAGGAGGCGCGCGCCCCAGCCCTCGTGCGCGACGCGGGCCCGCTCGGCGGCAACGTCCTCCGGCGCGGAATCCGCGAGGTCGCGCAGTGTCTGCCAACGGATGGCGGGATCACCGTCGAGCAGCCACCGGACCACGTCCACGGGCCGGAACCTAGACCGGGCTGACCGGGCTGACCGGGCTGAAGGATCTGTCGCGCCCAGCCGGCGGCGCGCCCTTCCCGGCGCTCGGCCGGGTGCGAGCGCGAGGATGACCCCGTGGAGATCATCCATCAGGTCGTCGTGTTCGACGCCGCCGACCTCGCCGCGCAGAGCACGTTCTGGGCCGGAGTGCTCGGCGGGACGGTCGACGCCGAAGACGACTGGCACATGGTGCTCGTCGATGGTCGACCAAGGGTCGGAGTCCAGCTCGCTCCGGACCACGTCGCCCCCGGGTGGCCCGACGGCACGCCGCAGCAGATGCACCTCGACCTGTGGGTCGACGACCCGCTCGCCGCGCACGACCACGTCATGTCGCTCGGCGCGACGGTGTTGAAGGAGGCTGAGGACGGGGATGCACCCGACGCCTTCCGCGTCTAGACCACCGACGTGTCGGACGTCGTCGAAGCGTGGTACGTCGAGGTGGTTCCCGGCGAGAGGATCGTCCAGGACGTCGACTTCGTCTCCGACGACGCGGCCTTTCGAGGGACCATGCGCATCACCTGGCCACTGACGCGCTTCACCGGGCCACGTTGGTCGAGATCGTCGCCCGAGACGTGCCGAGCGGAATCTCCGCAGAGGACCACGCCGCCGGACTCTCCAGCTCGTTGGCGAACCTCGCCCGTCACCTCGAGCACTGACCATCGCTGGAGGCGCTTTCGACGAGGCCGAAGTTGCCAACGGGTGAGCCATTGCTCGTAACGGGTTGACTGGTGTGGCGAACGCTAGTACGCTCATGGGTCATGGATGACGGTGCGGTGGAGCGCATGGAAGCGGCGGTGGCTGAGCTGGTCGCGCTGGACGTGGACGGGCTGGGGGATGCGGCGTTGGACGTGCTGGTGCGGGATCTGGCCCGGGTGGCGCGCCGGTTCGACGCGGCACGGGCCCGGGTGGTGGGCGCCTGGGAGGCCCGGGGCGGATGGGCCGCCGACGGGTCCAAGTCGGCCGCGGCGGCG
>JACPNX010000039.1 GCA_016185275.1 Actinomycetota bacterium
CCGCCCGCGCACCGGCCGCCCGGCCGCGCCCGCCCGCCCCGGCCCGGCCGGCGCGGCTCAGGTGGCCTGCGACCACTTCGAGGGGGGTGGTCAGGGCTCGGCGAGGTCCTCGACCGGTGGGCAGGAGCACTGGAGGTTGCGGTCGCCCCAGCTGCCGTCGATGCGGCGCACGGGCGGCCAGTACTTGCCATTTCGCACCGCGGCGCCCGGATACGCGGCCTCCTCGCGGGTGAAGGGGTGCGTCCAGTCCGAGGCCACGACCGACGCCGCCGTGTACGGCGCGCCCTGGAGGACCTCGGGGCAGCGGTCGGCCTCGGCCCGGATCGCGATCATCGCCTCGCAGAAGCGATCGAGCTCACCGAGGTCCTCGGATTCGGTCGGCTCGACCATCAACGTGCCCGGCACCGGGAACGACATCGTCGGGGCATGGAAGCCGTGGTCGATCAGCCGCTTGGCCACGTCCTCGACGCTCACCCCGGTCTGCCTGGTCAGCGGGCGCAGGTCGAGGATGCACTCGTGGGCCACTAGGCCGCCACGGCCGGCGTAGAGGACCGGGAAGCTGTCGCGCAGCCGGGCGGCGACGTAGTTGGCGGACAGGATGGCGGTCTTCGTGGCGAGGGTGAGGCCTTCGGCGCCCATCATGCGGACGTACGCCCACGGGACGGGCAGGATCCCCGCCGACCCCCACGGCGCGGCGGCGACCGGCCCCGGACCGGTGGAGGGGCCGGCCTCGGCGACGAGCGGATGGTTCGGCAGGAACGGCGCCAGGTGCGAGCGCACGGCGACCGGCCCGACGCCCGGTCCTCCGCCGCCGTGGGGGATGCAGAAGGTCTTGTGCAGGTTCAGGTGGCTGACATCGGCCCCGAAGCGGCCGGGTCGGGCCAGGCCCACCATGGCGTTCAGGTTGGCGCCGTCGAGGTACACCTGACCGCCGGCGTCGTGGATGGCGGCGCAGATCTCGCCGATGGCCTCCTCGAAGACGCCGTGCGTCGACGGGTACGTGACCATGAGCGCGGCGATGCGGTCCGCGTGGGCTTCGAGGCGCGACCGGAGGTCGTCGAGGTCGACGTTGCCGTCGTCGTCGCAGCGGACCACGACCACGCGCATCCCGGCCATCACGGCCGACGCGGCGTTGGTGCCGTGCGCCGACGAGGGGATGAGGCACACGTCGCGGGCCGGTTCGCCGTTGGCGCGGTGGTAGCCGCGGATGGCGAGCAGCCCGGCGAGCTCGCCTTGCGAGCCGGCGTTGGGCTGAAGCGACACCTCGTCGTACCCGGTGATCTCCACCAGCCAGCGCTCCAGGTCGTGGATCAGCCGGGCGTAGCCCTGGGCCTGGTCCGCGGGCGCGAACGGGTGGAGGTCGGCGAGCTCGGGCCACGAGATCGCTTCCATCTCCGCGGTGGCGTTGAGCTTCATCGTGCACGAGCCGAGCGGGATCATGGCGCGGTCGAGGGCGATGTCCCGGTCGGCCAGGCGGCGCAGGTAGCGCAGCATGGCCGTCTCGGACCGGTGCGCCGTGAACACGGGGTGGGTGCAGAACGGGCTCGTCCGCCGGAGGTCGTGGGGCAGCGCGTCGGGCGTGACCGCATCGAGGTCGTCGAGGCGCGCGTCGCCGTCGACGGCGGCGTCGAAGGCGCCCAGCACGGCGCGCAGGTGGTCGGGTGACGTCGTCTCGTCGCACGCGATCGCGACCTGGTCGGCGTCGACGCGCCGCAGGTTGACTCCCAACGCCAGCGCGGCGGCCACGATCGCGTCCGCCCGTCCGGGCACCCGGGCGAGGACCGTGTCGAAGAGCTGCTCGTGGACGATGTCCACACCCGCCGCTCGCAGACCGGCGGCGAGCACGGCCGCGGAGCGGTGGACTCGGCGGGCGATGTCACGCAGGCCATCGGGACCGTGGTACACCGCGTACATCGAGGCGACTACCGCCAGGAGCACCTGGGCGGTGCAGATGTTCGAGGTGGCCTTCTCGCGACGGATGTGCTGCTCGCGGGTCTGGAGGGCGAGCCGGTAGGCGGGCGCGCCATCGGCATCCCGGCTGACCCCGACGAGCCGGCCCGGCAACGACCGCTCGAGGCCGGCTCGCACGGCGAGGAAGCCCGCATGCGGTCCGCCGTACCCGAGGGGCACGCCGAAGCGCTGCGTCGAGCCGACGGCGACGTCGGCGCCGATCTCGCCCGGGGCGCGCAGCACGCACAACGCGAGGATGTCCGCCGCCACGGTCACCAGGGCGCCGCGCTCGTGGGCCGCGGCGACGAGGGCGGCGTCATCGCGGACGAGCCCAGTCGTGGTGGGGTACTGGACGAGCACGCCGAAGAGCTCACCGCCGGGCAGGCCCTCCGAGAGGTCCGCTTCGACGACCTCGAGGCCGAGCGGCTCGGCGCGGGTGCGGACGACGGCGATGGTCTGCGGATGGCAGCCGACGTCCACGACGAACCGGGCGCCGTCGGCGGCCTTCGACACCCGGCGGCTCAGCGTCATCGCCTCGGCGGCAGCAGTCGCCTCGTCGAGCAGCGACGCACCCGCGAGCGCGAGGCCGGTGAGGTCCGCCACCATCGTCTGGAAGTTCAGCAGCGCCTCGAGCCGGCCCTGTGAGATCTCGGGCTGGTAGGGCGTGTAGGCCGTGTACCAGGCCGGCGATTCGAGCACGTTGCGGCGGATCACCGGGGGCGTGATCGTCCCCGAGTAGCCGAGGCCGATCATCGACACGAGCCGCCGGTTCTGGCCGGCGAGCGCCCGCAGCTCGGCCAGCGCCTCCTGCTCCGAGGCGGGGGCAGGCAGGTCGAGAGGCTGGTCGGTGCGGATGCCGGCAGGAACGGCCGCGGCCGCGAGATCGTCGAGCGAATCGAAGCCGAGGAGCCGCAGCATCCGTGCCTGCTCGTCCGGCGACGGGCCGATGTGGCGGTCGGCGAACCGGTGAGCGGCGGCGAGCTGGGCGAGCGTGGCGTGGTCGGTCACCGTGTCCTCCTGGGACGCGCGGACGGGACCTCCCCGCTGTCATCGGAACCTGAGAGCTTCACCCGCCGTGGGCTTGCACCGTCGGTGAGGATGCCTCGTCGCACCCTGCTTTCCAGCGTCGCCTCGGCCGCACGGTCCTGGGTGCCTGAGAGGTTCCGGGGAGGGACTTGCTCCTTCGGCGCCGCCGGTCCGGGGACCGGCGGACTCTCCCGCGCGGCGTCCGCAGCGGCGCCAGGGTACCGGTTCGCCGGGCCCCGGCCGCGCATCGGGCGCCGATGCGGGCGGCGGGTCAGCCGCCGGCTGTCCCTCGCCTCGCCTCCCGCTCGGCGTGGTGGCTCTGGATGGCGGACATGATGGCGCCGCCCGCGGCCCCGATGAACTCGGGGCGGTTGGCGGCGGCCCAGTCCCGGCTCGCGGCAGGGCTGGTGGCCGAGGCCTGGAAGCGCGGGAACACCTCCCGCGCCAGCAGCGTGTAGGACCGCGCCGTCGCGGCGCGGTCCGCCCAGTCGTGGCCCATGCACAAGAAGGCACCGAAGCCGCCCGACTGCTCCTCGAGCCGCTCGATCTGTGCGGCCACGTCGTCCGGGGTGCCGATGACGGCGAAGCCGGACGCGTTCATGGCGTCGGCCAGCTCGGTCGCGTCGGTCGTGTCGGGGGCGAGGGGCAGCGCCGCGACCCGTTGGAAGTAGTCGACCCAGTCGGCGAGCCCGAAGCGCACGTCGGCATAGGCCTGCTCCTTGGTCTTTGCGACGTGGACCGGTGCCACGAGGCGCCAGCGGGCGCGATCCGCGGGGATGCCGAACTCCTCGGCGCGCTCCTCCATCACCTGCCAGTGCGAGCCGAGCAGGTCGAAGCCGCCCTGCGTGGTGGCACCGATGGACAGCAGCGAGCAACCGAAGCGCCCTGCCGCGCGCGGCCCCGACGGCGAGACCTGGGCGGCCACCGCCACCTCGAAGCGTGGATGGGTGAAGGGGCGGAGCTGCAGGCGGGCGTTGCGCAGCGTGAACCAGTCGGTCTGCATGTCGACGATCTCACCGTCGAGCAACCGCAGGATCGCTTCGAGCGCCTCTTCCATCATGTCGCGCTGGCGGGCGACGTCGATGCCCATCATGAACGCGTCGGACGGCAAGGCGCCCGGGCCCACCCCGAACATCACCCGGCCCCGGGTGAGGTGGTCGAGCAGGACCATGCGGTCGGCCAGCACCAGTGGATGGTGGTAGGGGAGCGAGGACACGCCGGTGCCGAGCCGGATCCGCCGCGTCCGCTCGGCGGCGGTGGCGATGAAGACCTCGGGCGAGGCGATGATCTCGTAGCCGGCGGAGTGGTGCTCGCCGATCCAGGCTTCGTCGTAGCCGAGGTCGTCGAGCAGCGTGAGCCAGTCGAGGTCCTGCTGGAGGGCGAGGGTCGGGTTCTGGCCGACGGGGTGGAAGGGGGCGAGGAAGATCCCGAAGCGCAGCGGTCGTGGCACGGTGTGGTCCTAGCCCGCCTTGACCGCTCGGTCAATGGACCGGTGGACGCGACGGTCGCCCGGGCCCGAGGCCCGGCGCGCGCTCCGCACGGCCGTCGACGGGCTCCGCCGCGAAGAATCGAGAGGGGCGCCTTGCGCGAAGGCGTCCCGCCGCCGATGGGAAACGACCATCCCACCCGATCCTGAAGGCACGGAGGATCTCCCTTGGCTGCACGCGATCCGCGTGTTGCGGCGCCCGACGCCGGTTCGCCGCGACTGCTGATGCCCGAACCCGGGCAACAGCCGCCGCGCCTGCCGCCGAGCGCCTGGCGCTGCGTGGTGATCAGCCCGCACGGCCACTTCGGGGTGGAGCAGGTGATCAAGGCCGCCCGGCCGACGGCGATGACGTCCCGCGCCGACAAGCAACTGCTCGCCGTCCTCGGTCGCGACGATGTCGACGCGCTGCGCGCCCTGTGCATCGAGAAGGCCGACCACCAGGCGCTCTGCCAGCTCCTCACGGGCCTGCGCCTCGCCGCCTCCGATCCCGGGACCGCCGTGCCGCTCCTCGTGGCTGCGCTCGACAGCGGCCGCGATCCCGTCGGCCACCGGTTCGTCTCCCGCTTCCTGCCGGGCCTGCACCTCCCGGTGCTGCTCGCGCCCGGTGTGCCGGTGCTCCTGCCGGCCGACCACCGGTCGGTCGCGCTCCTGCTCGTCGAGCTGCTCACCGCCCAGGGCCGCCAGGCAGACGCCCTGGCTCGATTGAAGACGTTGCCGGTCGACGTCCCGGTCGTGTTGAGCCTGGCCGGCGTGCAGCTCGGTCTCGGGCACACGGAGGCCGTCGTCGCCCTCACCACCGGCATCCAGAACTACGACGACCTGACGTCGCTGTGCCTCGTCGCCCGGGGCGTGGCCCTGCGCATGCTCGGGCGCACCGACGAGGCCGTCGTCGCCCTGGACCAGGTGATCTCGGGCCCGGTCCGCCGCCACGCGGGTGTCGTCGTGGCGGCGCTCGAGGAGCGGGCGAACCTGCTGCGCCTCAACGGTGACGAGCTGGCCGCCCAGGCCGACATGGAGCGGATCCGCGATCTCGGCGCCATGCCCATGGTCGTCGAGGTCAACGTCGACGAGGCGGACACGGCGACCGAGGAGGACCCCGACGTGCAGCTGCGACGGGCCCGGGCGAAGGTCCGGCGGCGCATCGTCGGGATGGGTGAGCCGGGGACGTTCGGCGGGCGCCACCACCGGAGCTACCGGGCCGAGGTCGAGGCGATGCTCACGACGGGTCAGCTCGACGCCTGCGAGAACCTGCTGCTGTGCCTGCTCGACGCCGTCGAGGACGAGGCGGACGAGCGCGCCACGTCGATCGACCCGACCTTCTACCTGACCCTCGCAGACCTCTACGAGAGCCTCGATCGACCCGTCGACCAGCGTGCCACGCTCGAGCGGTTCGTGGCCGCGAAGGCGCACTGGGGGGCGGCCGTCGACGAGGGGGTCGACCTCGAGTCCTACCTGCGCATCCTCCCGGGCCATGTCGCCCCTCCGGCGGCCGGCCCTGGCCAGGTGGCCGCTCCGGCGGCCGGTCCGGATGGCGACGCGAGGACCCCGCCGTCCACCGTCGAACCCGACGGTTCGCTGGCCGACATCGGCGGCTGACGGCGGCTCGCTGACGGCGGCCCGCATCGGTGCGCCGGCCGGCCAGTGGAGAGCGGCTAGCTTTCGTCACGTGACGAAACGATCCGCCGCGCCGGGGGCAGGGGAGCGCCGAGCCTGCCGATGGTGCGGGCGACGTATCACGGTCGTCGGCGGGCCGGGCCGGCCCAGGCAGTACTGCCGGCAGTCGTGCCGGCAGCAGGCCCACATGGCGCGCAAGCTGGCCGCCGCCCACGGGTTGGGTCCGGCCGAGGTGGTCGTGGCGCGGGCCCGCGTCGAGGAGCTCCAGGGCGCGCTCTACTGCCTGCAGGCGGCCGTCGAGGACGTCGAGCGGGACCTGGCCGCGTCGTCGACGAAGCGGGACCTGGCCGACGCCCTCCGCTGGCTGCTCGACAACGCGCGCCCGCTGGTCGAGCTGTGGATCGAGCCGAGCACCGGCTGACCCACCGCTGCGACCCGTCCGGCCTCCACTTGACAGAACGAGGATTACCGGCGTCGGTCGGACGCATCGGCGCACCCCTTCGACGCCCCGGCCGCGCCGGCTGGCGCCGACGTCTCCGGCGGCCCGCGCCGGGTTACGGGCCGAGCTCCGGGCGCACCTCCGCGGCGAACCGGTCGACCAGCTCTCGCGTCGGGCCCGGATCACCCCAGCACGGCAGGATGAACTCGTCGAGGCCGGCGGCGGCGTAGGTGTGCAACGCCTCCACGAGCTGGGCGGGCGTCCCGCGCAGCGCCGGCATGCGGTCGCCGCCGTCGATGGTCACGGGCGTGTCCGTGATGTCGACGAGCGCCTGGGTCGACCGCCGGATGGCTGCGGGGTCCCGGCCGAGGTCCTCGCAGTGACGGTCCAGGACGGCGACCTTGTGGGCGAAGCCCTCCGGATCCGTCCACGCGTTCCACTCGTCGGCGAGGCGGGCGGCGACGCGCATCGTGCGCTTCTCACCGCGCCCGCCGACGAGGAGCGGCAGCGGCGACTGCACGGGCTTGGGGTCGGCCGGTGCATCGGCGACCGTGAAGAAGGAACCGGTGTGGGACGTTCTCGGCTCGCGCAGCAGACCGACGAGGATCTCGCACGCCTCCTCGAGCCGGTCGAGGCGCTCCTTCACGGAACCGAGCGTCAGGCCGTAGGCCTCGTGCTCGTTGGTCTGCCAGCCCGAGCCCACGCCGAGCACGAGCCGGCCGCCGCTGACGTTGTCGACCGTGGCCGCGATCTTGGCCAGCACCGCGGGATGGCGGTACGTCACGCTGGTGACGAGCGATCCGAGCCGGACACGGGGCACGGCGGCGGCGAGGCCGGCGAGGACGCTCCAGCACTCGAGCATCGGACCGTCGGCCCGCTCGGAGGTGCCCGTGTTGGGCATGAAGTGGTCGGCCACCCAGACGCCGTCCCACCCCGTGGCCTCGGCGTGTCGAGCGAGGCCGACGATGTCGTCCCAAGTCCAACCACTGCTCGGCCAGACGCTGAAGCGCATGACTGCGAACCCTAGGGGCGGTGAGCGGGGTCCGGCACGGACGGCAGGACCGGCCTCCCGCCGCGGGCGCGCTTGAGCTCGCTGAAGGCGGGGACGCGGGCCAGCTGCACCGTCGCGTCGAAGAGGCGCAGCGCCGCCTCGCCGCGCGGCACCTCGCGCAGGATCGGACCGAAGCAGCCGACCGGTGCGTCGCCGGAGCCGAGGCGGAAGGCCACGATCGGCACGCCGACGTCATCGCCGGCGATCTCGCGGCCCTGCTTCATCGAAGCCCTGATGGCACCGTCCCAGCTCTCGTCGTCGGCCGCGTCGAGCAGGCGCGGGTCGAGGCGGGCTTCCGACAGGGTGTCGCCGATGTCGAATCGGAGGTCGGCCTCGTGGTGGATGCGCCGACCCATCGACGTGTACAGCCGACCAACGGCGTCGAACTCGCCCTCGGCGCGGGCGGCCTCCACGACCCGCAGCATCCGGCGGGTCGCGCCGAGGCGCCGATCGTCGTCGGGGTCGGGGCGCCGCTTGTCGTTGGCGAGGTCGAGGCTGAACGCATGCCACTCCACGCCGATCGGACGCGAGCCGCGCACCTCCTCGATCCAGCGACTGGTGATCCACGTCCACGGGCAGATCGGGTCGAACCAGAACTCGACGTCCATGGGCGTGGTCTCCTCGGGAAGCGTCGGTGCCGCGCGGTTCTCGCCGGCCGGGCGATCCCCCTACCCCGACGGTGCTCGGCCACGGCGGGCGGTGCGCGGAGGAGGAGTACCTTGGTTCCCCATGTCCCGCAGGATCGACATCGAGCTCACGAGCACCCGGGACGACGGGACGTGGACGTGGCGGGCGGCCGGGGCCCGGGCCCCCCGGGGTGTGGTGCCCGCCGGCCTGCTGCCCGCGGGCACCAAGGTCGGCGACGTGCACCGCGCCGAGGTGGACATGCACCTCGACGGAACGGAGGTCGTCGCCATCCTGCCGCCGAAGTCCGACCGCTCCGGTCCCCAGACCCTCGAGCTGCTCGGGCGAGGCGAGCCGGCGGAGCTGGTGACCACGCAGCTGGCCGGTCGCCGGGGTCGGCGCGAGGAGAGCTTCGGCGGGGGACGCGGTCCCGAGGGCCGAGGCCGCCGGGATCGGCCCGCCCGGGGCCGGGAGCCGGGCGACCGGCGGCCTGCGAGCGAGGGCCGCGAGGGCGACCGCCAGGAGCGGCCGGGCGGCGAGCGCCGCGGTCCGAGGCCAGAGGCCGATCGCCGCGGACCGCGCCCTGACACGGCGCGGCGCGGCCCTCGTGCGGAAGGTGAGCGGCCGCCCCGGCAGGAGCCTGGCGGTGATCGCCGAGGCCCACGTTCCGGCGGCGAGCACCGCGCTCGCCCGCCTCGGCCCGCGCTGGTCGAGCGCCCGCGCCCCAAGCGGCTGCGCCCCGCCCGCACGCACCGCACCGCGGTGCTGGCCGCCCTTCCACCCGAGCAGCAGCCGGTGGCCGAGCAGGTCCTGCGCGGCGGCATCCCGGCCGTGCGCCAGGCCGTGGAGAAGCAGAACGAGCAGGCGCGCGCCGAGGGTCGTCCCGAGGTGCGGGCCGGCCAGCTGGTGGCGATGGCCGAGGAGCTGCTTCCCCGCCTGCGCGTCGCGGAGTGGCGCGACCGCGCCGACGCGGCCGTCGCCGACCTCGAGGACCTCGACTTGCGCGATCTGCGCTCGGTTGTCGTCGCGGCCGACCTCGGCGCGCGAGACGACGAGTCCAGGGCCATCGCCGCGCAGCTGCGCGAGGGCCTGGCGCGGCGCGTCGAGGCCGAGCAGCAGCAGTGGCTCAAGGAGCTGGTCGACACGCTCGCCGAGGGCCGGGTCGTCAGAGCGCTCCGGCTGAGCAGCCGGCCGCCGAAGGCCGGTGCTCCCCTGCCGGGCGACCTCGCGAGCCGCCTCGCCGACGCCGCCAGCGCGGCGATGACCGACGACACGCCGCCCGACCGGTGGACGATGTTGATCGAGGCGGTCTCGTTCTCCCCCGTCCACTTGCGGGTCGAGCCGGCGTCGATCCCCTCGTCACCCGACGAACGGATCGTGGCCGCGGTGCGCAAGGCAGCCGGGCGCCTCCCCCAGATCGCCGCCCGCTTTGGTGTCGAGTCATCCGCGCCCGCCCGCCGCGGGCCCGGGCGCCAGGGCGGAGGCGAGCGCGCGGGCGGTCCTCCCCCGCCGCCTCCTCCCCCGCCGCGCGCTGCGGCGCCGCCGGTCGAGGCCGAGGCTGCGCCCGCCGCCGGTCCGCCGGTCGAGGCCGAGGCTGCGCCCGCCGCCGGTCCGCCCGCCGAAGCCGGCACGGAGCCCGGGGGCCCGTTCAGCGCCTCGGTCGGCGAGCCGGCCACCGCCTCGGTCGGCGAGCCGACCACCGCCATGGTCGAGGAGGCGCGGTCCGAGCCGGTGGCCGACCCCGAGCCGCCGGCGACCCGCGCTCCCGCGGCGAGCGAGGAGGCCGTCGGCGAGCCGACGCCTGCCATGGTCGACGAGGCCGAGGCCGCGGAGCGGGCGCTCGAGGCGACCGACGAGGCGGAACCGACCGAGGGTCCGGCCGCCCAGGAGCCGCCCGCCCAGGAGCCGCCCGCCCGCGAGCCGCCCGCCCAGGAGCCGCCCGCCCCCACGGACGCAGCCAGCCCGCAGAGCTAGCGCCAGCTCAGCGCGACGGTCGCCGCCGGCCCAGCTCGTGCGACGGGGCGGCCAGGGGCGGCCCGGTGGTCCGCCCGAGCGCGTCGAGCACGTCCCGCGGATGGCGCGCCACCCGGTCCCCGGGCCCCGCGGAGGCCCGGGGGTTCCACCCGGCGAGCACGAACGCGCAGCCGGCGTCGCGCGCGCACGCCCGGTCGTGCGCGGTGTCCCCGACGAACACCGCCTCGCTGGCCGCGACACCGAGCGCGTCGAGCACCGGGCCGACGCGCTTCGGTCCCCCGCCGAACGCCTCGGCGAAGAGCGCGACATCCGGTGACCAGCCGCACCGCTCGAGCTCGGCGCGACCCGATCGTCCCGCCTTGTTCGAGCAGACGCCCCAGCGCTCGAGGCTGGCGACGAGATCGACGACGCCGGGGAACGGCTGCGCCGAGGCGGCGTCGTAGGCGTCGAGGTAGTGGTCGACGGCGATGCCCAAGCGGGCGCACTCGTCGGCCAGCACGTGGCCGAAGGTGACCGACTCGGCGGGGATGCCGCAGGCGACGAAGGCGTCGACGAGGGCCATGTCGGAGTCGAGGAGCGTGCCGTCGAGGTCGAAGACGGGCACCAGCCTCGGCGGGGCGGGCGTCACCGGCCGTCGCGGTGGACCAGCACGGACTCCGGGTCGGAGCAACCGTGCACCCGGCCCGACGAGGGATCCTCGTCCCAGCTGTGCCCGCAGGCGTGGCACTCGCAGGAGTCCATGCGGACCGTGGCCACGTAGAGCCGGTCGACCGTGTAGGCGCCGCACTCCGGGCAGCAGAGGTGTCGGCCGTCGTCAGCCACGGGTGCGCGGTGTGGGGGGTACCACCGGCGTTCACGGTAGCGGCGCGGCGATGGAACTGGACGGAGCCTCCGGCTGGGCGGGCGGCCGTGGCTAGGGTGCCCGCCATGGTGACCTACGAGCTCGACGGCCACATCGCCGTGATCACGATCGACCGGCCCGAGGCCCGCAACGCCGTCAACACCGACGTGGCACAGGGCCTCGAGGCCGCGGTCGACCGCCTCGAGGAGGACGGCGACGCCTGGGTCGCGATCCTCACGGGGGCCCGTACCGACAAGGGCTACATCTTCTCGGCGGGCGCGGATCTCAAGCAGATGTCCACTGACCCGGGGGGCATGACGACGAAGCGGGGCGGGTTCGCCGGCTTCGTCCAGCGCGAGCGGACCAAGCCGGTGATCGCCGCGGTCGACGGTCCGGCGCTGGCCGGCGGCACCGAGATCGTCCTCGCGTGCGACCTCGTCGTCGCGTCGAGGACCGCGGTGTTCGGCATCCCCGAGGTGAAGCGCAACCTGATCGCGGCCGGCGGCGGTCTGTTCCGCCTGCCCCGCAAGCTCCCGCGCAACGTCGCCATGGAGCTGGCCCTCACCGGCCGGCTCGACTTCCCCGCCGAGCGGGCGCACCACTTCGGGCTCGTGAACCGGTTGTGCGAGGAGGGCGGGGCGCTCGCCGCGGCCAGGGAGCTGGCCGGGCAGGTGTGCGACGCGGCTCCGCTGGCGGTGCGCGAGAGCCGCAGGGTCGTGCTGGAGGCGACCGACGAGCCCGACGAGGTGGGCTGGCGCCTGTCCGCTGAGGGCATGGCCAAGATGTTCGGCACCGAGGACTTCAAGGAAGGGATCTCGGCCTTCATCGAAAAGCGCGACCCGGTCTGGCAGGCTCGCTAGGCCGCCGCTAGGCCGCTTCCCCCCCGGGTGGCGCCCTCCGTGCCGGCGCTCACGTGATCGTCGCGATGACGCCGTGGTCGTGCAGGAACTCGGCGAGGCCGGGCGCGAGGGGCCTCGCGGCGACGTCGCCGCGATCGACCCAGCGCGCCTCGGTCGCGTCGTCCCCGGCCGTCGGTTCGCGGCGTTCGAGGAGGTCGACGTGGAAGTCGAGGATCACCGCGTGTCCCGGGACGGCGGCGTCGACCAGCTCGGTCCACCCGACCAGCTCGCCGCACACCCCTTCCAGCCCGGTCTCCTCCGCCAGCTCGCGCACGACGGCCTCGGCCAGGGTCTCGCCTGCCTCGACGCGCCCGCCGGGCACCGACCACTCCCCCGCAGCCATGCCGCGACCCCGCCGGATCAGGAGCAGCTGACCGTCGTCGACCACGACGGCGCCGACGCAGACCTCGGGACGGGCGGGGCTCGACTCGCTCATGGCTGGTCCTCCTCATCGGGCGTGAGCCGCCGGTGCACCACGATGGCGCGGGCGGTGAGACCGAACCGCTCGAAGAAGTTCTTCGTCTCCCGAGCGCCCGGGAGGGCCAGCGCATCGATGCCCTCGCACCCCTGCCGGCGCGCCCAGCGGAGCAGCTCGTCCATGACCGCCTCACCGACGCCCACGGCGCGGGCGCCGGGATCGGTGTACAGGTCGTCGACGATCGCCAGGAGCCCGCCGTCGCGCAGCCGCTCGGCGTGCGCCGAGCCGTAGGCGACCGGCACCGCGTCGATCGTGCCGACGACGAGGTGCTGCGCCGGGTCGGCGATCACCGCGGTGAAGGCGGCGTCGAGCGGCTCGGGCCGCGCCTCGCGCCGGGCCCACACGTCTCCGCCCTTGTGCAGCCGCTGCTCGGCCTGCGCGCTGCGGGCCAGACCCACCACGGCGTCGAGGTCGGCGGTCGTGGCCGGCCGCGCCGATTCCACGTCGACGGCCGGTCTCAGCCGGCCTGCAGCTGGCCGACCTTCGACAGGACCGTCTTGCGGCCGCGATGGGCTGCCTCGTAGGCCCGGACCGCTTCCAGCTCGTCGCCGGTCAAGCCCGCCAGGCGCGGGATCACCTGCGAGGCGGCGAGGCTGTCGTAGTCCGGGATGGCGAGGTCGACCGTCGCCTCCGGCGTGGTGGCTGCGGCGCGCTCGTCGGCGGCGTCGACCGCCGGCGCCGGCGCCGGGGCGCGCCCGGTCCCGCCCGAGCCCGCGGCCGAGCTCGAGCGCGTGGCGCCACTGGTCTTCGTGCCGTCCGTGGCCGCACCCGGGCGGTCGTGCGGGAGCAGGCCGAGGTCCGCGAGGGCGCTGCGGGCCGAGCGGGTGACCTGGCCGAGGGTCGACGACGCCGTGCCCGGGCCCTGCTGCACGGCGAACTGGCCGACGACCCGAGCCATCTGCACCTGCTGCCTGCCACGCTCCACGAGCTGGGGGACGAGCGTGCGGGCGTCAGTGGCGAATCCGAGCGGCGCGTACAGGAACAGGTCCAGCGCCAGCTCGGCCACCTTCTTCGGATCGTTCACGGCACGCTCGTCACTCACGCCGCCATGCTGCCCCGGGCCGCGCGGCCCCTGGAAATCCGGACCCGCCGCCGGCCGCTCGCTCCTACCGGCCCGCGAGGTGATCGGTGTCGACGACGACGACGCGACACGGTGCCTTGTCGAGCACGCCGCTGGCCACGCTCCCCCGCACGACGTGCGCCGGCGAGGCCAGACCACGGGAGCCGACCACGAGCACGTCGGCCTGCTCGGATCGGGCCACCTCGACCAGCGCGGCGACGGGCTTGGCCTCGACCGCCCGCACGGCCACCCGAGTCGCGCCCTCTGCGAGCGCGATGTCACGGCCGGCCTCGGCCCGGCCCTCGGCTTGGGCCGGGTCGGTGAGCAGCCACCGCAGCTCGCCCGGGGTCCGGTCGATGCCGTCCTCCTGGGTCCGGTGCCGTTCGTACGCGGTCACCACGACGAGCTTGGCGTCGTGCTCCGCGGCGATGCGGGCGGCATGGCGGACGGCTTCTTCGGCCGTGCGGGAGCCGTCGGTGCCCACGACGACGGTGCGCTGCGACATCTGGTGGCTCCTCGGAGGTCGACGCGGCGATTCGGACGGTCGCCGGGCGGGAGTTCGCCACGGCGCGCCCGGGCTCCTGCCGGTGTGGTGAGGGCCACCTGCGATCCGCGCTGCCCCGCCCCGCGCCGCGCCGCGCTGCCCCGCCCCGCACCGCCCCGTGCGTCACCGCCCCCTGCGTCAGCGGCGGTCCTGGCCGCCGCGGGCGGCGGCCCGGCCCGCCGCGAGCAGGCCCGGCGGGGCGTCGCGGTGGTCGGCGAGCACGTCGGTGAGGAGCTGCCGGGCGACCTCCGGCTCACCACCGGCCCGGGCGGCGGCGGCGGTAGCGACCTGGGCCATCAGGTAGGTGCGCAGGTTCTCGTAGGACCCGTTGAGGGCCCAGCGGGCCGCCTCGCCGGCACCCGCTGCGTCGCCCCGCGCCGCTCGGACCTCGGCGAGGGTCGCCGCCGCCTGCCGCCACGAGTCGGTGGGGCCGTGGCCGTCGTCGACGGCCTCCTCGAGCAGCAGCTGCGCGCCGCTGAGGTCCCCGGCCTCGAACGCGAGGCGGCCGAGCACGGTCAGGGCGCGCAGGCCGCTGTCGTGATCGCCGAGGCCGGCCCGGACCATGGCCAGCGCGCCGCGGGCCCGGCGGGTGGCGGCCTCGACGTCACCGGCCTCCGCCTCGACCGCGGCGAGCTCGGCGAGCAGGCGGGCGTCCTCACGGACGTAGGCGACGCGGCCGGCGATGGCCAGCCCTGCGAGCAGCTCGGCGCGGGCGGTCGGCGCGTCGGCGTCGGCGCGGGCGGCCATGGCCAGCACGAGGTGGCTGAGCACGCGGCCCCAGTCGTCGTCCATCTCCTCGAACGCCCGCTGCGCCTCGGCGGCCAGCGCCCGGGCCGGCCGCACGCTCGCGCGCCCGGCGTGGCAGGCGGCCAGCAGCACCCGGAAGATGCCTTCCTGCCAGGCGTCGCCGGCGGTCTCGCACCACTCGAGCAGGTTGGCGGCGACGTCGTGGGCCTGGCCGATGCGTCCCTGCACGAGGAAGGAGAAGGCGATGATCCCGAAGCACCAGGTCACGCCGCCCTGGTCGCCGTCGAGGGCGTGGAGCCGCGCGCCCTCCCACAGGTGTTCCTGGGCGGCGGTCAGGTCGCCCAGGAACAGCTCGGACCAGCCGAGGGCGAGCAGCAGCGCGCCGTCCGGGCCCCCGGCGCCGTCGGCCAGCTCCGCCGCGCGCCGCAGGCGTGGCTGGGCGGCGCGCGCCCGCCCGGCCTGCAGCTCGGCCCAGCCCTGGAGCCGCAGCACCTCGATCTCGCCACGCTCCTCCCCCACCGCCCTGCACGTGCGGGCGGCTTCCTCGAACAGGTCGCGGGCGCGGTCCGGGTCGCCGCGCAGGCGCGCGACGACGCCCGACCAGGCGAGGGCCTGGCAGGAGAGGCCGGCTGCCTCGTCGCCGACGGCGCCGGCACGGCGGTGGACCCGTTCGAACGTCCGGGCCGCTTCGTCGAGCCGGCGCAACCCGGCGAGGACGCGACCGTGGGCCAGCTCGGCCTCCAGGCCGGCCACGGGGTCGAACGAGCCCAGCTCGCAGGCGCGTGCGTACCAGCGCTGTGCCTCTCGCAGCGCGTCCCGGCGCTCGGCTTCGTGGCCGGCTCGCACCAGCGCGGCGAACGCGGCGCCCGAGAGCCCCGGGTCGGTGTGGTCGAGCTCGCGGTTCAGCGAGACGGCCCGCTCGTAGTGGTGCGCCAGCAGAGCGGCGATGGTCGACTCGTCACCGCCGGGGTGGTGATCGCGCAGCCACCGCGCCGCGGCTGCGTGCTGGCGAGCCCGCTGGGCCAGCGCCAGCGATGCGTAGGCGACATCGCGGGTGAGCAGGTGCCGGAACGACCAGGTGCCGTCGCGAGCCTCCGCGGGGGCCGGCTCGAGCAGTCCCCGCCCGGCCAACCGCTCGATGGCGTCGTCGACGTCGGCCAGCGGGCGCGACACGAGGTGGGCCACGCCCGCGGGCCAGAAGCGGCGCCCGAAGAGGGCGGCGACATGCAGCACGTGGCGCTCGTCGGCGGGCAGCGCGTCGAGGCGGGCGCCGAGCAGCGCGCGGATGCCGTCGGGCAGACCGGCCGAGCCGAGGTCCGCGCTGGCGCGCCAGCGGTCGCCGGCCAGCACGAGGGCGCTCGTCTCGACGAGGTAGGCGACGAGCTGCTCGATGAGCAGCGGGTTGCCGCCCGACGCGTCGAGCAGCCCCTGTTCGACCTCCGGGCCGGGCAGCTCCGCGTCTTCGGGGCCGTGGCGGGCGAGGGCCGCGGCCACGAGCGAGCAGCCTGTCCGCGGGTCGAGTGGACCGAGGCGCAGGTGCGTGAGGCCGGGGAGGGCCAGCAGGTCCGGGTGGCGCTCGAGCACGTCGTCGCGCCCCAACGCGAGGACGAGCAGAGGCACGCCGCCGGTGCGGGCGAGGAGGCGGCTCACCAGGTCGACGACCGCCTCGTCGGCCCACTGGACGTCGTCGACGACGACGAGGCATGGGTGGTCACGCGCCATGGCGGTGAGGATCCGCACCGCCGCACCCACGAGCCGGTCGACGACCCGCAGCGGCGTCACGGCCAGGTCGGACTCGCCGGCGCGGCGCGGAACGTCGTGGAGGCCGAGGAGCTGGGCGGCGCGGTTCACCAGGAGCGAGCGCTCGGCCTGATCGGTGCCGGGCAGGGCGTCCACCGCGGACTCGATGCGGCCGAGCTGGGCGGCCGGCGCCGCATCGGCGTCGATCCCCAGAGCGGTCCGCAGGAGCTGCGCCACGGGTTCGAGCATCCCCTCCTCGCCGTAGGGGGGACAGGTGGTGCGCAAGGAGCGGGCTCCCGCTCCGAGGCCCCCCCGGCTCACCAGCTCCCGGGCCAACCGGGTCTTGCCGACGCCGGGCTCGCCCGTCACCAGCACCGCCGCGGACTGGCCTCGGCGCAGGACCGCGGTGGCCAGGTCCGTGAGCTGGGCGAGCTCGGCCTCGCGGCCGAGGAAGGGCAGTGGCGCGCCGCTGGGCTCGCCGGTCACGGCCCGGGGACGTACGGCTGCCCACGCCCGCACCGGCGCCCGCTTGCCCCGCACCGTGAACGGCGGGCGGGACGCGAACTCGACCGTGTGCACGCTGCGGGCCCACGTCCGCTCGCCCACGAGCACCTCGCCCGGAGCGGCCGCGCCGACGAGCCGGTGGGCGGTGTTCACGGCGTCGCCCGTGACGGTGTAGGCGTGGCCGGGGCCGACCGGCCCGGCCAGCACCTCGCCCGTGTTGACGCCGATGCGCAGCGACAGCCCGGGCGCCAGCTCGTCGATCGCGTCCCGAAGGCCCAGCGCGGCCCGCACCGCTCGCTCCGGGTCGTCCTCGTGGGCCACCGGAGCGCCGAACGTCGCCATCAGCTCGTCGCCGATGAGCTTGTCGACGGTCCCGCCGTGGCGCTGCACCACCGGGACGAGACCGGCGAAGCAGCGGTCGAGCAGCTCCTTCACCGCCTCGGGATCACGGCCCTCCGCAAGCGCGGTGAACCCGGCGAGGTCGGCGAAGAGGATGGTGACGACCCGCCGCTCGCCGGGAGCCGGCGCCGGGGCCGGGGTGACCGGTGCGCCGCACGTCGCGCAGAACCGCGCCCCAGGCGTGAGCGCGGCGGCGCACGCCCGGCACGTCCCCGGGTCGACGACGGTCCGGGTCACCGCTCACCTCCTCCAGGGGTGCCGGCCGGGTGCGTGGCGGCGCACGGCCGGTCGGCTCGGGCGCTCAGACGCAGTCCGTGCAGAGCATGAGGTCGGCGTCCGCGAGCTGGCTCGGGTGCTTGACGATGAAGCACGACTGGCAGACGAACTCGCCCGGTCGCTTGGGTTGCACCCGTCCGGCGGCTTCCGTGCGGTCCTCGACGTCGACGACCTCCTCCTCGTCGTCCTCCTCGTCGGGAGCGGCGGCGATCCGGTCGCGCAGGATCTGGTCGAGGTCCTCCTCGACGTCGTCGGGATCGACCTCGTCTTCGTCTTCGTCCTCGTCCTCGTCGCCCGCCCGGGCAGTGCGGGCGGCAGGCTTCTTCTTGTCGTCGCCCGGCTTCAGGTCCTCGTCGAGGTCGTCGTCGACCTCGACGGTCTCCTCGACGGCGCCGGGGACGGCGATGGCGTCGACATCCTCGAAGTCGTCGACCAGCACCTCCTCGTCGAGATCCGGCTCGACGAGGTCGTCTTCGAGCTCGTCGTCTTCGACGAGCTCTTCGTCAGCGGCGAGCTCTTCATCGGCGGCGAGCTCCTCGTCCGGGAGCAGGTCCTCATCGTCGTCAGCCATGGCGTCCTTCGCTGGTCGATCCGCCGAGCCGGGAGGTGCCCGGGAGTGGCACCGACCGGTGTGGCCCGTGCGGGCGCGGCGGGATGATAGGCGTCGACTCGGCCGGCTCCGACACGCCGTGCCGCTGCCCCGCCGTGGACTTGGTCACACGGGCCGGCCGGCGCGGTGGAGCGGCCGGGCGCGGTGGAGCGGCTCGGCGCGGTCGAGTGCCCCGGGGTTGGGATCGGTCGGTTC
The DNA here is from genome assembly GCA_016185275.1 of Actinomycetota bacterium. GTDB lineage: Bacteria > Actinomycetota > Acidimicrobiia > Acidimicrobiales > Iamiaceae > JACPNX01. Next base: position 18,458 of record JACPNX010000039.1, read on the forward strand.
GGCTCAGCCGCCCTTGGTCGGCGTGGAGGGCAGGCCGGCGGCGGACGCCTGGCTGCTCGCCGGCGCCTGGAGCACCACGACCTTGGCGACCTTCCACCGGCCGGCCACCCGTTGCATGGACAGGACCATGCGGATCGTGTCGCTGACCGGCTGGGGCGTGCGGTTGTTGGCGATCGTCTGGTCGACGACGACGAACACGTCGCCGTAGTCGCCGCCGAAGGACTCGACGTAGAGGCTGCGGATGTCGCCACGGCTGGCCGCCTTGGCGTCCTTGAGCGCGGTACGGGTCTTGTCGTCGTAGAAGGCGCTGGCCTCCTTCGCGAACGATCCCGTCGCGTACGACGTGATGCGGTCGAAGTCCCGGTTGAGGGTGTTCGCCTCGAAGGTCGTCAGCGCGGACGTGAAGCCGCGCGCCGCCGACGCCATCTCCGTTGCACCCTTCGGCCGGCCGTCGGACGTGAGCTGGCCCTCGGCGGAGCGCCAGGCGATCCCGAACCCCAGCGTGCCGAGCACGCCGAGCACGGCCACGGCCTTCCACGCCCGGCCGGCTCCCCCACGTGCCTCGCGCGCTCGAGCCGCGCCGGCTGCAAGGCCCCGGCTCCGGCCGCTGCCGGTCGGCTCGACGCCCGGTGCGCCCGGTGGTGTCGGTGGGGCCGGTGCGCCCGGTGCGGCCGGCGTAGGGCCGAGCGAGGCGTTCGCCCGAGCAGCCTGGCGCCGCCCCGGCCGGCGCTCGCGGCGCGGGCCCGGGTCGTCCCCCACGACCTTGATGCCGTCGTCCGAGCGGATGGGCGCATCGCTGGTGGGCATGTCAGGTCCTCCTGGTGTAGCGGGCGCGAGGAGCGATGCCGAGCACGGCGATCAGCGCCAGCGCACCGAGTGCGGCGAGGGGAAGCGGTGACTGGTTCGACGGCGCTCGGCCGCCCACCTGCCGCCGGGCGGAAGCCGGCTCGAGTCGGCCGCCCGCCTGGAGCGGCGAGGGTTCGGCCTGGGTGACCGGCCCGACGCCGCCCGAGTACTTCGTGCGGCAGGCACCTCCCGGGCGGGTGGCCGGGGTCGGTCGCGGGCGGGGGTAGGCGATCGCCGACGGGCCGGGCGGCGGGATCAGGGTGCGCACCCGGAGCCAGACCTGGTCGTCGCGGTTCTTGCCGCCCATGCCGATGTCCTTGGCCCGGCCGTAGACGCCGAGGCGCTCGACGGCGCCGAAGAACACCCGGTTGAGCGCCAGCCCGCGGTCGAGGTCGGCGAGGCGTGACCCGGAGTCGAGGTACTGGTTCAGGTTGGCGAAGGACGCGACGAGGCAGGCGAGGTTGGCCCGGTTGTCGCGCAGCACGCCGTCGGTGACCTGGGCGGCGTCGGCTCCGTCCCGGAACAGCGCGACCAGCACCTCCTTGTCGGCCGCCAGGATGCCCATGAGCACGCGGGTGTTGCGCAGCGACGCCCGCAACGCGTCACCCTTGGCGGACAGCGCGTCGAGGACCGGCGGCGAGTCGGTCAGCAGGCGCCGGATGCCCGGCTCGTAGCGGACGATCGTCTCGTTGAACGTGGTGAGCGACCGGATGATCGTGCGCAGATCCTCGGCCCGGCCGCGCAGGCCCGTCGCCAGCTCGTGCACGACCGTGTTGAGCCGGTCGGTGGGCACGGCCCTGAAGAGATCGTTGACGATGGTGATGACCTGCTCGACATCCGGCGGTGTGGCGTCCGGGGCGGCGGGCACCACCGCGCCGTCCCGGAGCGGCTGCGCTCGGCCGCCGCGGGCAGGCGTCAGCTCGACGCGCTGCTCGCCGATGGCGCTGGCCCGCACGATGCGGCTCTGCACGTCACCCGGGACCTGGATCCCGGGGTCGAGCTCCATCGAGACCTTGGCGCCCTTGTCGGTGAGGTCGACGCCCGAGACCTTGCCCACCACGACGCCGTCGAGGCTGACGCTGAACCCCGTGCGCAGGCCGCCCGCGTTCGCGAACGTCGTGGTGATGCGCTCGCGGTTGGCGAAGGGGTTGCCGAACAGCGAGAAGACGCCGTAGCTCACGAGCAGGGCGGCCACGAGGCCGAACACCACCAGGTTGATCGCGACCCGCCGGGTGATCATCGGGCGGTCACCTCCGGCCCTGCGGGACGTACGTGCACGAGTTGAGTGGGTCCTTCGGGTCCTCGCCCCCGCCGGGCAGACCGCAGACCACGAAGTCGTTGAGGACCTGCGCGAAGTTGTCGCTGTTGACGCCGAGCTGCAAGGCGCGGTTGTGGCCCGGCGTCTTGACCAGGAGGCGGGCCAGAGCGGCCTGCTGGCTGGCGACCGCGTTGGTCACCGAGCGCAGCGCGGCGATCTGGTCGCTCATCTGGCCGATGTAGCGCTTGATGAGGTCGCGGCCCTCGATGGCCAGCGTGTTGAGCGAGCGGACCGTGGCGAAGAACTGCGTGGAGGTCTCGTCGAGGATCTGCGTGGAGCGGGCCAGCTCGACGAGGGCCCGGGCGTGGTCGGCCGAAGCGGGCGCCAGCGCGCCCGACAGCCGGTCGAGGTCGCCGACGAGCTGCTCGATCGTCTTCGTCCGGGTCTTGTAGCCGGCGGTGATCGTGGTGAGATCGGCGAGGACCTCCCTCAGCTGCGGGCCCTTGCCGCCGAAGCCGACGGCTCCCTCGTGGATGAGGACGGCGATCTGCTGGGCCGACAGCGAGGCGAACAGGTTCGTGCCCGAGCCGATCAGGTCCTCGACGTCGGACACGACCTTCGTACGCGTGATCGTCGCCCCGTCGCGCAGGCGGGGGGCGCGGGGATCGTCGGTCAGGGGCCGCAGCTCGATGAACTTCTCGCCGAGCGGCGTGGTGCGCCGGACGCGGGCTTCGACGGCCGCCGGCACGTCGGCGTCGCGGCGGAACGACAGCGTCACCCGCGCCGCGCGACCCGAAGGATCGAGGCGGATGCCGGTCACCTGGCCGATGCGGACGTCGGACATCTGGACCGGGGCGCCGTTGGCCATGTCGGCCACATCGTCGAAGGTGGCCGACGCGTGGATCTGGCCCTTGCCGCTGGAGCACCCGGTGACGGCGACGATGAGCGTGAGGACGAGCGCGGGGCCGACCGTCACGCGCGACGGCATGGCGGCGCGGCGTGCCTGCGGCTGCGGGCCGGGTCGAGGTGTCGTCGCGGGCACGGCGTCAGCCCCCCAGCCCGGGCAGGGTCGTCGACGGGAACGGGATCGTGACCTTCGGGGGCGGCGGCAGGGGCAGCGGGTCGAGCAGCTTGCTCGGATCCGTGCCGGCGCGGATGCGGTCGATGGTGCGGGCCAGGTCGGCGGGGGCCACACCGCGGAGCCTGGCGAGCTGGTCGGGCGTGAAGCCGGCCAGCGCCGCGAGCTGCTCGTCGCTGAGCGACGCCAGCGCCACGAGGAGGTCCCGGCTGTAGGTCTGGAGGGCCTTCACCTGGTCGGGTGAGAGCTGGCGCGCGATGCGGCCCATGACCAGGGTCAACAGGTCGTTCATCGACGGTGCCGCGGCCGGACCCGCGGGTGCGGGAGGCGGCGGCTGGCCGCCACCGGCCCCGCCGGGCGGCGTCGAGGTCGGCGCCGCCGGAGGTGCCGGGCTCCTGCCCTCCTGGCCGGCGAGCAGCGAGGGGATCAGACCCACCAGACCGTTGAAGAAGGACGACGCCGGGTCGCCGCACGATGCCACGCCGAGGCGCCGGCAGATGCCGGCCAGCCGGTCCCGCAGGCGGTAGGCGATGAGGGCGGAGGTGAGGTAGGGGTCGGCCTGGTTGTTGAGGTTGAGCATGTTGCGCCCGGGGTCGTAGGCGCGACCCGCGGCTTCGAAGAGGCGCACCGTCGCCCGCATCGTGGTGCCGAGGCGGTCCAGGTTGCGGTCCACGGTCTTGCCCACCTTGGTGAGCTCGGCGACGTCGCGCTTGAGCGGCTGGCGGTGGGCGACGAGGAGGCTCGCGAGCTCGCGCGTCGCCGCGTCGAGGTCGCGGATCGCCGCGTCGAGGTCACCGCCGTTGGCGGTGAGGACCTGGGTGACGAGGGCGTAGTTGTCGAGCAGCGACTGCAGCGTCGCGGTGCGGCCCTTGAGGGTGCTGCTGAGCTCGGCCAGCGAGTTGACGATGTCACCCAGCGCGCTGCTCTTGTCGGCGAGCAGCGCCAGGGTCCCGGCGCCGTGCTGGAGCAACGAGTTCAGGTCCTTGCCCTGGCCGCCGAGCACCTCGGCGAGGCGGCTCACCACGTCACGGGCGTTGCCGGGCTTGATCTGGCCGAGGTAGTCGCGCAAGCCCCGCAGCAGCTCGTCCACTTCGGCCGGCACCGACGTGCGCCGGAACCGGCCGCCGTCGCGGAGGCGGGGCCCGCTCCGGTAGGCGGGAGATATCTCGATGTAGCGCTCGCCGAGCAGCGACAGGGGGATGATCGACGCGGTGGCGTCGGCGGCGATCGGGCGGTCGGCGCCGACCGACATGGTGACGATGACCCGGTCCTGCGCGTTGCGCACCCGCACGACCCTCCCGACGTCCATGCCCAGGACACGCACCGGCGACCCCGGGTAGACCCCGATGGCCCGGCGGAACGAGGCGGTCAGCTGGTAGGACCCAGCGCCTCCGGACGAGCACCCCGACGTCGACGCGACGAGCGCGACGGTGGCGACGATCGCCGTGGCGGCCATGCTGCGCCGGCGAGGCGGCAACGGAGCCGGGGCGCTCATCGGCCCGCTCATCGGCCCGCTCCGAGGAACGGCGCGTAGAGCTGGTCGAGCGGCCCGCTCGCCGGCTGGGCCCCGGCCGGCGCGGCGGTGCTCCCGCCGGCCGCCGAGGCGGGAGCCGGCGGGCCGCTCGCGTTGCCGGTGGCCGACGATGCCGCGCCGGGCAGCGGGCCCGTGCGGTTGGCGCAGGCACCGGCCGGGTCGGGTCCGAGCGAGAGGTCGAGGGCCTTGTCGACGGCGCCGCACGAGCCGAAGAGGGCGTCGGGTCCGAGCGGCCCGATGAGCTGCGTGAAGATGTTGGCCCAGGGAGTCGGCACCTCGTCGGGCCCCGAGTACCCGATCGAGCTGAAGCCCTCGATGGCCACGCTGAGCAGGGACACGGACTGGGCGAGGTCCATCTGGTGGCGCCCGATCACCTGGAGGTCGAGGTCGACCTCGTTGAGGACCGCGTCGAGCCGGGGCCGGTTCGTCTTGACCAGATCGGCGACCTGGCGGGCCGCCCGGGACGTGCTCTGCAGGAGCGTCACGAGCTCTTGGCGACGCTCGGCGAGCGAACGGACCACGAGGTCGAGCCGGTCGATGATGCGGGCGAGGTCGCCGTCGCGCGACGCCAGCGTCGCGGTGAGGCGCCGGGCCGAGTCGATGAGCCGCCGCGCCTGGGTCTGGCGGTTGTCGATCGTCACGGACAGCCGGTCCAGGCCGCGCAGGATCTCCTTGACGTCGCCGGCCTTGCCTGCGGTGACATCGGCGATCCGGGCCAGCAGGTCGTTGAAGGCGCGGCCGTCGCTCTTGTCGAGCAGGCGCACCCCCGTGTTCTGCAGGTCGAGCACCTCGACCGGGGTGACCGTGTCGGTGATCACCGACCCCTTGCGCAGCAGGCGGCTCCAGTCCCGGCCGGGGACGAGGCTCACGTACTTCGTGCCGAGCAGCGTCGCCACCATGATCTCGGCCCGGGAGTCGCGCGGCAGGTCCACGCCCTTGTCGATCTGGAGCTTCACTGCGACGCGGTCGCCCCGCAGCCGGAGGCCACCGACCTCGCCGGCCGGCACCCCGGCGACGCGGATGCGGTCACCCCGGCGCAGCCCGGCGCTGTCCGTGAACAGCGCGGTGACCGTGTACCGGCTCTTGAAGAAGCCCCCGTTGAGCAGGAGGGCCGCTCCGGTGCCGGCGACGACGAAGGCCACGAGCAGGAGCCCGAGGATGATCGGGTTGCGCTCGGTGAACGACTTCATCCCTGACCGCTCCTCGCGAAGGCGTAGATGTCGGCGAGGCTCGGCGACCCCGACGGCGACCCCGACGGCGACCCCGAGGGGATGCCGCCGCTGAGCGCGTCGTCGCGGCTGCACGACTTCTCGTCGAACACGCACGCGACGACGGCCCGGACCTGGAACCACTGGCCGTACGAGGAGATGAGGTGGTACGGCGCCAGCCCGGACGGGAGCGTGGCCAGGCCGCGCTCGAGCGAGTCGCGGTTCTGCGACAGCACCCGGGCGATCTCGACGAGGCTCTGGATGGTGCTGTCGAGGTCACCCCGGTTGCGCTCGAGGAGCTTGGCCAGCTGGTCCTGCACGCCGGCCAGGTTCCCGACGAGCGCCTGCAGGTCGTCGTTGTTCTGCGCGACCGTGTCGCTGAACGAGGAGAGCCGGCGCAGGAACGTGTCGAGGTCCTGGTCCCGCTGGGCGATCGCGGTGGCGTAGCGGTCGAGCTGCGTGATGACGTTGCCCACCTGGCCGTCGAGCCCGCCGACGGTCTTCGCGATCACGGCCGTGTTGCTCAGCAGGTCGCGCACCTTCGCCTCGTTGCCCTGCAGGCCCTCGTTGACCGCCCGCACGAACGCATTGGCCTCGTCGGGGTTGATCGCCTGCAGGATCGGACCGACGGCGTTCAGGAACCGGCCGACGTCCGCCGTGTCGAGCGCGTTCGCCTCGGGGATGCGGTCGCCCGGCCGGAGGACCCGGCCGTTGCGCCCGGGGTACAGGTAGAGATACTTCTGGCCGAGCACGTTGCGCCACCTCACGGCGACCTGGGTCGTGTCGCGCAGGCGGATCTTGCGGTCGACGTCGAAGCGGACCAGCGCCTTGCCCCGCTCGATGCGGATGCTGGTGACCTTGCCGACCCGGACCCCGGCGACCTTCACCGAGTCGTTGGCGAGCAGCCCGGTGGCGTCGGGCAGCACGGCCTCGTAGCCCGACCGGTCGGAGAACCAGTCGACGTTGCCGATGAGCGAGACCAGCCGGGCCAGCACGGCCAGGCACACGATCGAGTACACGACGAGCTTGAGCAACGTCTTGCCCGAGGCGCCGGCCAGCGCCCGCCGCATGCGGCCCCTCTGTGTCAACCTCAGCTGAGGCGGGTCGAGCAGTCGATTCATTGAGCTGAGAGGGCGGGGAGGAGATCCCCGAAGTGACCACGACTATCCACGATTCTCTGGACGCGCGCGCCGAGTCTGTCGGCGTGGACGACAG
>JACPNX010000040.1 GCA_016185275.1 Actinomycetota bacterium
TCCAGCTCGATGCGATGGGCGCGAAGGGCCACGACCGGAGGCGGACAGGACAGCCAAGAGTCTGCGCGAACAGGCTCCTATGAGGTCACGCAACCGGCCGAGAACCCGAGTTCGGTGGTCCCGCTGAAGGGCCGACAGTTCACTACAAGGACACAGTCGGTCAGTCACACACCAGGGTCAGACCCAGCAGCGGGACCACCACTCGGGAGTCTCCTCCACACCGTTCCGGACCGGCATGTTCATCATGGCTGTCACACCCCCTGCGGATGATGGAGCCATGCAACGGCAGCTCACCCTCCTCGAGACCACGCCCGACTGGCGGATCGACGAGCGCACCCGCGAGCTCGGTCGGCGGGGCGTCGCCAGGGCCCGCGCCGCGCTCGCGGACGCCGCCGGCGGCCCGACCGACCGGCCCGCCGGCGAGCGCCGCACGGCGGCATGACGGAGCACATCCGGCCTCGTCGACGGTGCTCGGGCGGTCCTAGGGTGGCGCGATGACCGAGGTCGTGATCGTCGAAGCCACCCGCACTCCCGTCGGCCGGCGCGGGGGCGGGCTGTCCAGCGTCCACCCCGCCGAGCTGCTCGGCCAGGTCCAGCGGGAGGTGGTCGAGCGGTCCGGCGTCGACCCCGTCGAGGTGGGACAGGTCGTCACCGGTTGCGTGAGCCAGGTGGGCGAGCAGTCCTTCAACGTGGGCCGCACGGCGTGGCTGGCCGCGGGCCTGCCCCAGTCGGTGGCCGTCACGACCGTCGACACGCAGTGCGGCTCCTCGCAACAGGCCACCAACGTGGCCACGAGCCTGGTCGGGTCGGGAGCCGTCGATGTGGCCCTCGCCTGCGGCGTGGAGCTGATGAGCCGGATCCCGATCGGGTCGAACTCGTCGAAGAAGCTGGGGCTCGGCGTACCGATCCCCAAGACGTACTTCGGCCAGTACGAGTTCACGTCGCAGTTCGAGGGCGCCGAGCGCATCGCCGAGAAGTGGGGCATCAGCCGCGAGGACGCCGACCAGTTCGGCCTGCGCTCCCAGCAGCTGGCCGCTCGGGCCTGGGCCGAGGGCCGGTTCGGGACCCAGGTCGCAGAGGTCGACGCGCCGGACGTGGACGAGGAGGGCAAGCCGGTCGGCACCGTGCACCGCGTCAGCCGCGACGAGGGGTTGCGCGAGACGTCCCTCGAGAAGCTGGCGCAGCTCAAGCCCGTAGCCCGCGAGGACGGGGTGCACACCGCCGGCTCCTCGTCCCAGATCTCCGACGGCGCAGCGGCCGTGCTGTTGGCCAGCGCGTCCCGCGCCGAGGCGCTCGGCTTGCGGGCCCGGGCCCGGGTGGTCGACACCTGCCTCGTGGGCGTCGACCCGGTCCTCATGCTCACCGGTCCCATCGACGCCACGCAGCGGCTGTTCGCCCGCACCGGCCTCACGATGGACGACATGGATGTGGTGGAGATCAACGAGGCATTCGCCTCGGTCGTGCTCGCCTGGCAGCGCGAGCTCGGCGCCGACCTGGAGCGCGTGAACCCGAACGGCGGCGCCATCGCGCTTGGCCACCCGTTGGGCGCCACGGGCGCCGTCCTGGTCACCAAGGCGCTGCACGAGCTCGAGCGCACCGGTGGTCGCTACGGCCTCATCACCATGTGCTGCGGCGGTGGCCTCGGCACGGGGACCATCATCGAGCGGCTCGGCTGACGCGAACGTCGGGCGGCAGCCGTGCCGCCCCATCGGCGCAGTATGCGCCCTCTCGTGGCTCGGGCCACCGGTAGCTGACCGACCCAGGAGGCCACCGTGGCCACCATGCCCGGACCGACCACCGAGCGCCGGCGCTCCGCCCCCATGCTCATCGCCCTCGCGGTGCTCGTCGCCGTCGTCGCCGGCCGGCCGCTCGTCCAGCGGGCGAGGGACCGCTCCGCGCCGCTCTCGGGACCCGGTGCAGGCATCGTGGTGCGGGTGGTCGACGGCGACACGGTCGACGTCCGCCTCGCACGTGGCCAGGAGCGGGTTCGGCTGCTCGGCGTCGACACGCCCGAGACGGTCAAGCCCGGAACGCCCGTGCAGTGCTGGGGCCCCGAAGCATCCCGCCACACCAAGGCGCTCCTACCGGCGGGCACGAGGGTCCGCCTCGTGCGCGACGCCGAGGTGCGCGACCGGTACGGCCGCCTCCTCGCCTACGTGTGGAGGTCGCGAGACGACCGGTTCGTCAACGCCGACCTCGTGGCAGGAGGTTGGGCCCGCGTCCTGTCGATCGAGCCGAACACCGCCTACGCATCCGCGTTCGCCGCGGCCGCGGCCAAGGCCCGAGCCGAAGGGCGAGGCCTGTGGGGCGCGTGCCCGGCGGTCGAGCGCGCTCCGCCCGCTGGTGGGTGAGACCCGTCGGTAACGTGACCACCGTGAGGACGCTGGCCGAACGGCTCGGATACGCAGCCGACGCCCGCATCCTGATCATCGGGTGCGACGACCTCGGGTCGAGCCAGGCCGCGAACTCCGGCGTGTACGACGCCCTCCGGGGCGGCATCGCCACCACCGCGTCGCTGATGGTCCCGTGCCCGTGGGCCCGGGAGGCGGCGGCGCGCTACCGCGGCGAGGACGTCGGCGTGCACCTCACCCTCAACGCCGAGCACGACCTCTACCGCTGGGGACCGATCACCTGGGCCCCGTCGTTGCTCGACGGAGACGGCGGCTTCCCGCGCACCCTGGCCGACCTCTGGGACCACGCCGACCTCGACGAGGTGCGCCGCGAGCTGCGGGCCCAGGTCGAACGGGCCATCCTCTGGGGCTTCGACGTGACCCACCTCGACTCGCACATGAGCGCGCTCCAGCAGCGTCCGGAGTTCTTCGACGTCTACCTGGAGCTCGCCGTCGAGTTCGGCCTACCGGTGCGACTGTGGGGCCCCGAACAGCAGCGCGCCGTCGGCTTCCCGTTCCGGGAGCTGGCCGCCGATGAAGGGGTCGTCTTCCCTGACCAGGTCCTCGGTCTCCGCGGCGTCGGGAGCCGGCGCGCGCTGGAGCGGGCGCTCGTCGACCTGCCCCCCGGCGTCACCGAGGTCGACCTCCATCCTGCGCTCGACACCCCGGAGCTGCGGGCGTGCACCCCGGACTGGGCGGCCCGCGTCGACGACCACCACCTCGTCGCGCTGGACACCGAGCTGCCGGCGATGCTCCGGCGAGCCGGAGTCGAGCTGATCGGCTACCGAACCCTGCGCGGGCTGCAGCGGGACAAGACCGGCGCCTGAGCGCCTGAGCGCCCGGGCGCCCGGAATCGTGAGCCGCTCGCACCGCCGCCCGCCCAAACCGGGAGCCGCCCGCGGGCCGACGGCGAGCCGCCCGCCCAACCCGGGAGCCGCCGCAACGGCCAACCGCGACGGCGAACCCGCGCGAGGGCCGAACCCCCGAAGCCGCCTGGCCGAACCCCCGAGCCGCTGGCCGAACCCGCGACGGCCAACCCCGAAGGCCAAACCCGAGGGCCAACCCGGCATGGATGCCGGGCGGCCGGAGGCCGGATGGTCGGCTCTACCAGTCGGTCCGTTGCGCGAGACGTGCGAGCGCCTCGCGGTAGCTGGCTGTCTGCGTCACGGGCAGGACCGCGAGCAACCGGGCCATGTTCCCCACCACCTTGATGCGTCCCTGCATGAACGCGGCGGTGATGTCGAGGTCGCCCCGCACCACCGCGACGGCGTCGTCATGCGTCGCCGTGAGCGTCACGTCGACTCCGCCGTCACCGCCTCCGACCGCCGACGCCGCCGACCCGGACGCCGACGACCCTGATCCGGCCGCCGACGCCGACCCGGCCGCGGCGACGGCCGCGTCACCGGTCAGGACCTCGACCACCCGGCCGTCGCCGAAGACCTCGACGTAGCGGACGTCTCCGCCAGGACCGCCCGTGACGACCCGCGCCACGCGCGCCGACGCACCCGGCCGAACCGGAAGCTGCCCGGCCAGCTCGGCCCACGACCGCAACCACTCGTCGCTCAGGAACGCGGCCACCGTGGCTCCCATCGGGGCGGCGCACCGTTCAGTGTGCACCGCCGGTCAGTGTGCGGCGCCGCCCAGTGTGCACCGCCGGTCAGTGTGCGGCGCCGCCCAGTGTGCGCCGCCGTCCAGCGCGGGCCGGTCGGGGGCGCGCTTCGGCTTCGGCACGCACCGGGCGATGCCGCGGGCGCTGCCGACTCAACGGACACCGGAGAACAGGTCCAGCTCGGGCAGCCCGCTGTCCACCTCGCTGCGAGCCAGGACCCACTCCTCCCAGGGGTGCACGGCCGAGGCCACGTCATCGGACAGCCCGAACCAGAACGGCGAGTCCGGGTCGATCTGGGTGGCGTGGGCCCGCAGCGCCTCGGCCCGCACGTGGTACAGCCCCGCCACGTCGATGCTCGTGGTGATCCGGTCGTCCTGTGAAGGACGATCGAACCAGCGTTGGTCGTAGGGCGACTCGAGCCCCAGCTCCAGGAACTTCTCGTGCATGGCCAGGATGCGCTGGCGCGACCAGACGGAGTAATACACCTTGCTGACCGTCCACGGCTCCCCCGCTTCGACGTAGGCGGAGGGTTCGGCGGCGGCGTCGACGGCCGCCATGGTCACGTCGTGCACCCGGATGTGGTCGGGGTGCGGGTAGCCCTGCTGGTCGTCGCTGTACGTCAGCACCACCTGCGGGCGCTCGCGGCGCAGGATGGCGACGAGGCGGCCGACGGCCTCGTCGAGAGGCGCGTTGGCGAAGTTGCCAGGGTCCTCGTTCTCGGGCGTCCCGGGCATGCCGGAGTCCTTGTAGCCGAGCCACTCGAGCGCGTCGTACCCGATGATCCCGGCCGAGCGGGCCAGCTCCTCGCGTCGCACGTCGTGGATGCGCTCGCGCACCTCGGGCGTGTCCATCGCCGGGTTCAGGATGTCGCCCGCCTCGCCACCGGTGCAGCAGACGAGCACCGTGCGCACGCCCTCCTCGTGGTACTTGTGCACGGTGCAGGCTCCCTTGGACGCTTCGTCGTCGGGGTGGGCGTGCACGGCGAGCAGGCACAGTCGGTCGCTCATCGGCGCGCACGCTACCGGCCTTCCGGCCCGGCACCGACAAGCCGGGCACCGCACCCACGAGCCGAGACCGCGACGCGTGCGCGACCGGGCCCCGCCGACCGTCGGTCGGCGGGGCCCGCACGTCGTCGGTCTCGGCCCCCGCCGTCGTCATGTGGACGGGCCCGGTGGCAACGGGGAGGCGGGTCACCTCGGGAGGGCCGGCGGTCCCGGCAGGACGGTGCTCCCTCGGAGGTCACGCTCCTCCGCTCGCATCCGCGGTCCGGCGAGGACGAGGGCCGACCGGTCGTGCCACGGCGAGCCTCCCGGCGGTAGCCGCAGGCGCACCTTCGCCGCACGGAACGGCAGGCTCCGGTCCGACGACCAGGGCGCGTACGGGGCCATGACGAAGCCCGCGATGGTCACGAGGACCCGGTCGTAGTTCACCCGCCAGCCGGCGAAGTCCCGCCACGCCTGGTCGAGATCTTCCACGAGGGGCACCCCCGCCTGCCGCAGCTCGCCGACGAGCTGGTCGAACTCACCGCGCTCGACGGAGATGGGGTCGCCCGGTGCCGGAGCCGCGTCGTAGGTGATGCCGTAGAAGTCGGCGATCCTGCGCAGCGCCAGGTAACCGGAGCGCAGGCACAGCTGGGCCTGGGGCATCGGCCCGGCCTCCACGGTCGACAGCAGCACCGCCGCGGAGTCGAGGACCGCGCCGGCGGCGGTGATCCACGAACGTCCCGGGATGGGCGACCGGAAGAACACGAGCGCCGGCTGCGAGGTGTGGGTCTCCTCGATGTCGGCGAACCAGCGCTCCCACTCCGCGAACAGGTCCGACGAGCGCTCGAGCCAGCCGATGGTCCAGTGGCGGCGGATCAGCGCTCCCGTCCACGGCGGATCACCGGCTCGGACCTCGAGCATCGACACGTTCAGCTCCCGCCGTTGGAACGCGGCGTAGATCGACGGGAGGTAGCTGATGAGCAGGGCCACGAGGCCGAGGCCGACGATGGCCTCGATGACGGCCACGAAGGTCGTCGGCAGGTCCGGAGCGGGATGGGACCCGAGGGTGGTGATCGACGTGCCCGACAGCGTGAACGCGTCCCGCAGCGACGCGACCCCCAGTCCCCAGAAGATTGCCGTGGATCCGGCGATCACCGCGGCCAGCCAGGCGAAGGGCAGGGCGAGCAGCGCCAGCGGTGCGTACAGCGCCATGACGCGGTCGCGTGAACCGTAGGAGCGGGCGAACCGCAACCGCAGGTCGAACACCTTGCGCATGAGCCAGAAGACGATGCGCGCCATGCGGACCTGGCTGGCGCGGGGCAGGACGACCGTACGGATCGCGGAGTGCAGGACCCCGAGGACCACGGTCGTCCCCGCGAGCACGGAGAGGACCCGCGCCGCGACGGCCATGGTCAGGACCCGCCGGAGCTGCCGCCGTCGCCTCGGCTGCCGGTCCCGCCTTCGGACCGGCCGGACCCCCGGCGGCGCGCAGAGAAACCGGCCAGGCCGGCGAGCAGGCCGCCGCCTCGCGGCGGGCGCCCGTCCCGACCGTCGCGGTCGTCGCCCTCGTCATCGAGCTCGTCGTAGTCGCTTTCGTCGATCTCGTCGGCGTCAAGGTCGGCCTGGTCGAGGTCGGCCTGGTCGAGGTCGGCCTGGTCGAGGTCGCGGTCGGTCCGACGGTTGGCGCGCCCGGCCCGGCCCCGCACCGGGCGCTGGTCGCCGGCCGCCATCCGGCTCGCCTTGCGGGCCTTGAACGCGCCGAAGCCCATGGCGGCCACGGCTGGCATCAGGAAGGTGAGGATCACGCCATAGAGGACGAACACCACGCCGACGCCGAGCGCGCACCACATCCAGATCTTCGACGGGTCGGGGTTGTTGCGCGACGAGAGCACGGCGAAGCCGATCAGCAGCAGGGGCAACCCGAACAAGGCGAGCGACCACGGGGGCAGCAGCTCGCGCAGCCGCACCTGCTCGTAGCGCACCTTGGGCACCGCCAGCTTTGTGGCCTTGGTGCCGTTGGTCTTGGCGGCGGCGTCGAGACCGCTCTGGCGCTGCTGGATGGCGGCCTTGGTGGCGAGGGGGAGAACCGGCCGTGGGAACACCGGGAAGGCGGCGGCGGCGACGAAGGCCACCAGCGCGCCGACGAAGGCCAGCCCGACCCAGCTGCCGCCCGGCTTGGACCGCAGGTCGGCCACCATGCCACCGAGACCACCGGCCTCGCGGCGCGCCGCCGTGGCCTCGGCGACGCGGTGGGCCCGGGCGACGCGGTTCCCGGCCTCGGGCCCGGCGCCGGATCCGACCTCGGGCCCGGCGCCGGATCCGGCGCTCGTGGCGGCGCGATTGCCTGCCGCCTTGGACGGGGCGCGCGACGGAGCCCGGGTGGGACCCGGCGCCGGGCGGCCGGACCGGCGCCCCGCGGCGGTCTCGCCCGCTGGCGGCGAGGCGACGCTGGCGCGCCGGCGCACGCCGCGCACGGGGGACCTCGACGGGTTGGCCGGCGGCTCGGCGGTGGACTTCGTCGATTCTCGCCGCGCCGCCGCCGACCGCCGGGCGGCGAGCGCCTCACGCTGCTGGCGGTTGCGGGCCTGGCGCCTACGCTTCGGCGCGTCACGGTCGCTCACCGCCCCGACGCTACCGTCCGCCGGCGCCGGCCCAGCCGTCCCAGCCGGCCCAGGCCGCTCAGTAGGCCCAGCCGTCCCGGCCGGCCCAGCCGTCGACCCGAGCTCGGCGCCGCGGCAGCGGCCGCCGCCGTCGTCCTGGGGGTGGCGTGCAGCGCAGGATCGGTCGCGGCCGGAGTCACGTCCATCGACGGTCGGCCGGTGGTCCGGTTCCGCACGTGTGGCACGGGGCTCGTCGACAGCCTCGCCGTGCGGCGCTCCGGCGACGGCAGGGTGGTCTGGACGGCTCGCCGGCGCGCCGGGGCCCGCGGTGCGCTCGAGATCCCGATCGCCGCCACCGTCGAGGGGTACCGCGTGGCCGACCGCACGGGCGGCCGGCTGGAGCCGGGCCGGCGGTACTCCGTCGACGCCCGCTCCACCACCGGCGCGCGTTGGGGCGGCCCGGGCTTCGACCCCGCGGATCTGCGTCCCGGGCGGGTCCGAGTGGCCGGGCGCGACCTCGCCTACGCGCGCTGGGCCGGCGCTCCGCCGTCGTGCCCGGACGTCGGCGCGGGCCGGATCGTCCTGGGGGTGGCCGCCGTCGGCGGCGCCGGCGCGCTGCTCGCCATCGCCCTGCGGCTCACGATCGCGGCCGCGGCCCGCCGAGCCGGCGTCACCGAGCCGGAGGTGCCCAGACGTCGTGGCCGGCGTCTTCCCGGCGAGCGCTGAGCCGCGCCACGCTCACGAACGCCGGCGTCATCGACCGTGCTGGCGCACCCACGTATGCATGGCGATGCCCGAGGCCACCCCGGCGTTGAGCGAGCGCGTCGACCCGAGCTGGGTGATCGAGCACACGAGCGTGGCCGCCTCGCGCGCCGCTGGCGACAGCCCGGGCCCTTCCTGGCCGAACAGCAGCACGCAGCGGCGCGGCAGCACGACGTGCTCGAGGGGCACCGCGCCCGGCAGGTTGTCCACGCCGACCACCGCCAGCCGCTCGGCGGCCGCCCACGCGATGAGGGTGTCGACGTCCGGGTGGTGCACCACGTGCTGGTACCGGTCGGTGACCATGGCGCCCCGGCGGTTCCAGCGCCGCCGCCCGACGATGTGCACGGCGGCGGCCAGGAAGGCGTTCGCGCTGCGCACGACCGTGCCGATGTTCAGGTCGTGCTGCCAGTTCTCGACGGCGACGTGGAACGGGTGCCGGCGGGCGTCGAGGTCGCCCACGATGGCTTCGTGGCGCCAGTAGCGGTACCGGTCGACGACGTTGCGCCGGTCGCCCCCCGCGAGGAGCTCCGGGTCGAGCCGAGGGTCGTCGGGCCAGGGTCGGGGGTGGGGGCCGACGCCCACCTCGCCGCGCGGACCGGCTGGCCTGGTCGCGCCGCCGCCCGGACGCGGCTCGCCGCCTGGCCGCGCGCCGCCGCCCGGACGCGGCTCGCCACCTGGCCTGGTCGCGCCGCCGCCCGGACGGGCCTCGCCGCCTGGCCTGGCCGCCCCGGTCACCGGCTCAGCCCCCGGCACGCCTCACCATCGCGTCGATGAGCGCGGTGCGCTGGCCGGGGGTCATCCGCGTGATCATCGAGCCGAAGCCGACATAGGGACCCACGCGGAACACCACCACGTCGGCCTGGGCGCCGCCCTGATCGGTGCTGCCGCGGTAGCCGCCGTCGCCCAGGCTGGCGACCGGGCGGAGCGTGACCCCGGCGAACTGGCTGGCGCAGGCCTTCACCGCCTGCGGCAGGTCCGCGAGGTACCTGACCGCGGAGGCCGGGTCCGCGAAGCGCAGCACCACCGCCAACACGATGCCGGCATCACCGCCCGCGCGGCGCACGAACGCCCGGGTCGACGCCGCCACCGGCTTCGTGCTCGACCGGTAGGCGGGGCAGAAGGCGGCGTAGTCCTGGGGCGGGCGGCTGCTGGTGTCGTCGCGCCAGCCCGTGCCCAGGTCGGCCGCAGTGACGAGGCGGTTCTGGAGGGAGGTGTCGGTCGGGGTGGGCGTGGTCGTGGTCGTGGTCGTCGCACCGGTGGGCGCCGTCGTCGCACCGGTGGGCGCCGTCGTCTCGCCGGTGGGCGCCGTCGTCTCGCCGGTTGGCGCGGTGGTGGTCGTGGGCGCGGTCGTCGACCGGGTGGTGCTCGGGCGGACGGTCGCGGTGGTGGACGTCGACCCTGCGTCGCGACCGCCGCTGGTGCCGCAGGCCGTCACGGCGAACACCGCGAGGACGGTGGCCACGGCGAGCGGCACGGCTCGGGGTGCGAGCACTGCCGCACCCGCGACCTCGGTGGGGACCGCCGGGGCCGCCGGGGCCGCCGGGGCCGCCGGGGTGATCCGCGGGCCCTGCACAGGCTGGCTCGACATCGGCGCGTCGCGCATCGCGACATCCTGGCACCGGCCACCGGGCACCCCGGGCCGCGGCCCGGGCGGCTGCCGACCGCCGACGACGCCGCCGCCGGCGACCACTCGGCAGCCACTCCACCGTCGCCGCTCAGTGCTCAGCGCTCAGCGGAAGTCGCGGCTCTTCGTCGGCGCGGCGAGCGGCAGCGCCTCGATGCGCTCCGCGATCACGTTGATCACGCCGTCGACCTTCTCCAGCCGGCCGCGGATCAGTAGCGCCGGCGCGCTGCGGGCCACCCGGCGGTGGTGCAGCCAGCAGCCCTTCGACACGATCACGTTCACGAGACCGGTCTCGTCCTCGAGGTTCACGAAGATCGTCCCCGCCGCGGTGGCCGGGCGTTGCCGGTGGGTCACGACGCCGCCGACGACCACCTTCGCCCCGTCCGGGCAGGCCCTCAACCCCGTGGCCGTCACCACGCCGAGGCGGTCGAGGTGGGCCCGCACGAACCGGGTGGGGTGTCCCTCGGGGGACACGCCGGTGGCCCACAGGTCGGCCACCGCCTCCTCGGCCGGCGACATGCCGGGCAGGGCGGGCGCGTGCACGCCGGTGACCACGCCGTCGAGCCGGTCGGGCCGGGACTGGGCCACGGCCCCCGCCGACCACAGCGCCTCGCGCCGCGACACGCCGAAGCAGCCGAGCGCCCCCGCGGTGGCCAGCGCCTCGAGGACCTCGAGCGAGGCACCGGCGCGGCGGGCGAGGTCCTCCATCGACGCGTAGGGCCGGCCGGCGGCGATGCGTTGCGCCAGGTCCTCCCCCACCCCGCGCACCGACGAGATCCCGAGGCGCACGGCCGGTCCGCCCACGCCCCAGCGCTCGGGGGGCCGGCCCGGTCCATTGTCGGGACGGGCCCTGCCGACCCCGTCGACCCCGTCGACCCCGTCGACCCCGTCGATCCCGTCGACCCCGTCGACCTCCAGCGTGGCGGCTGCGCCCGAGGCGTTGATGTCGGGACTGCGCACCTCCACGCCGTGGCGGCGGGCGTCCTGCACGAGGCTGTGCGGCGAGTAGAAGCCCATCGGCTGGGCGTTGAGGAGACCCGCGCAGAAGGCGGCGGGCTGGTAGCGCTTCAGCCACGACGACGCGTACACGAGGTAGGCGAAGCTCACCGAATGGCTCTCGGGGAAGCCGTAGTTGGCGAAGGCCACGAGCTTGTCCCAGATCTCGTCGGCCACGTCGCCCTCGATGCTGCGCTCGGCCATGCCCGCGTAGAGCCGCTGGCGCAGGCGCTCCATGCGCTCCCGGCTGCGCTTGGACCCCATGGCCTGGCGGAGCTGGTCGGCCTCGGCGGCGCTGAACCCGGCCACGTCGATGGCCATCTGCATGAGCTGCTCCTGGAACAGGGGCACGCCGAGCGTCTTGCGCAGCGCCGGCTCGACCAGCGGGTGCAGGTAGGTGACGGGCTCCTTGCCGTTGCGCCGGCGGATGTAGGGGTGCACCGAGCCGCCCTGGATGGGGCCGGGGCGGATCAGGGCGATCTCGACGACGAGGTCGTAGAAGGTGCGCGGTCGCAGGCGCGGCAGCGTGGCCATCTGGGCGCGGGACTCGACCTGGAACACGCCCACGGAGTCGGCCCGGCAGAGCATCTCGTAGACCTCCGGGTCCTGGGGCAGGTCGGCCAGGTCGACCTCCTCGCCGGACCACGCCCGGACGAGGTCGACGGTCTCGTGCAGCGCGGTGAGCATGCCCAGCCCGAGCAGGTCGAACTTCACGAGACCGACCGCGGCGCAGTCGTCCTTGTCCCACTGCAGGACGCTGCGGATCGGCGGACCGCCCGGCGTCTTGCGCCCGCTGAAGCGGGCCCACTCGACCGGGCACACCTCGACCACCGGCCGGTCGCAGATCACCATGCCGCCCGAGTGGACGCCGAGGTGGCGGGGTGCGTGCTCGATCTGCGCGGCCAGCTCGAGCACGGCGGCGGGGATGTCGTGGTCGGGCAGTTCGGTGGTGGCCGACAGCGGGCCCCAGCGCTCGAGCTGGCGGGCCCAGGCGTCCTGCTGGCCGGGTGCGTAGCCGAGGGCGCGGGCCATGTCGCGCACGGCGGAGCGGGCGCGGTAGGTGATCACGTTGCAGACCTGCGCGGCGCGCTCGCGGCCGTGGCGTTCGTAGACGTACTGGATGACCTCCTCGCGCCGGCCGGACTCGATGTCGAGGTCGATGTCGGGCGGGCCGTCGCGCTCGGGCGACAGGAAGCGCTCGAACAGCAGGCCCAGCTTCACCGCGTCGGCCTTGGTGATGCCGAGGGCGAAGCACACCGCCGAGTTCGCCGCCGACCCGCGGCCCTGGCAGTAGATGCCGGCCTCGCGGCAGAAGCGGACGATGTCCCACACGACGAGGAAGTAACCGGGGAACCCGAGGGCCTCGATGAGGGCGAGCTCGTGGTCGAGCTGTGCGTAGGCGCCTTCGACCCGCTCGGCGCCAGGTGGGCCGTAACGCTGGCTGGCCCCTTCGGCGACGAGCCGGCGCAGGTGCCCCATCTCGTCGAGTCCCGGCGGGCACGGGAACGGCGGAAGCTGCGGGGCGACGAGGCGCAGGTCGAACGCGCAGGCCCGCGCCAGCTCGGCGGCCCGCTCGACGACGCCGGGGAAGCGGGCGAAGCGGCGGGCCTGCTCGGCGCCCGAGCGCAGGTGGGCGCCGGCCGCGGCCGGAAGCCAGCCGTCGAGCTCGTCGAGGCTGCGCCGGGCCCGCACCGCGGCCAGTGCGGTGGCCAGGCGGCGCCCGGCCGGGGCGGCGTAGTGGGCGTTGGTGGTGGCGATCACGTCGACCCCGGCGGTGACGGCGAGCTCGGCCAGCGCGTCGTTGCGGGCGGCGTCGAGCGGGTGGCCGTGGTCCCACAGCTCGACGGCCACGTTCTCGCGGCCGAAGGCGTCGGTCAGCTCGGCCAGCGCGCGCCGGGCGGCGGCGGGGCCGTGGTCCACGAGGGCGGCGGGCACCGAGCCCTTGCGGCAGCCGGTGAGGACGAGCCAGCCCTCGCCGGGGCCGCTCCGAACCGGGCCGGTCGGCACCCGGGCGGTCGGAACCGAGCCGGTCGGCACCCGGCCGGTCGGCACCCGGCCGGTCGGAACCGGGCCGGTCGGGGCCCGGCCGAGGTCGGCCAGGCCGGCCAGGGTCATGCGGGGCGCGTCCTTCACCCCGGCGAGCTGAGCCGTGCTGATGGCCCGGGCCAGGCGCGCGTAGCCGGCCGGGTTGCGGGCGAGGATCACGAGGTGGTGGCCGGGCGGGTCGGGCACACCGGTGCGGGGCTCGGGTGCGCCGTCTCGCTCGGCTCGCAGCGTCAGCTCGGCGCCGAACACGGTGCGCACGCCGAGCGCCCGGGCCGCCTCCGCGAAGCGAACGACGCCGTAGAAGCCGTCGTGGTCGGTGAGGGCCAGTGCCTCGAGGCCCAGACGGGCGGCTTCTTCGACCAGCGCCTCGGGTGACGAGGCCCCGTCGAGGAAGCTGAACGACGAGTGGCAGTGCAGCTCGGCGTAGGGCACGACGGGTCCCGGCGGTGCCGGCTGCGGGTCGACCCGGGGCTCGTAGGCCGGGCGGTGGTGCGACCAGGCGGGGCTGTCGCCGCCGTCGGCCCACGGCGGCGGCTCCTCGCGCCGGGCGCGCCGGCCCGACAGCGTGCGCTCCAGCTCGGACCACGGTTGGCGGGGGTTGTTGAAGCCCATGAGGGGTCGCCAGCATAGCGAACACGAGTTCGTATCGGCACCGGCGGCCCGTGCGTCACGGTGAGCGGCGACCGGTCCCCCTGCCAGCGCCGCTGCCGCCCGCCCGACTCGATGCCTCGTAGCGCGCCAGCGCCTCCGCCCGCTCCGAGGCGTGGTCGACGATCGGTGGTGGGTACCCGACCGGCGGACCGCCGGGCGCCTCCCAGGGCCGGTGGATGTGGCGCGGGGGAACCGCACGCAGCTCGGGAACCCAGCGGCGGACGTAGGTGCCGTCCGGATCGAAGCGCTGCCCCTGGGTCACCGGGTTGAAGACCCGGACGTAGGGGGCGGGGTCGGTCCCGGTGCCCGCGGTCCACTGCCAGCCGTGCTGGTTGGAGGCGAGGTCGCCGTCGACGAGGTGGTGCATGAAGTGGGCGGCGCCGCGGGTCCAGTCGACGTGCAGGTCCTTGACGAGGAAGCTGGCCACGACCATCCGCAGGCGGTTGTGCATCCATGCCTCGGCGAGGAGTTGGCGCATGCCGGCATCGACGAAGGGGTAGCCCGTGCGCCCGGCCGCCCAGGCGGCGAAGCGCTCGTCGGCCAGCCGGCCGCTGTCGACCTGCATCGATCGCATGGCGGGCTGCAGGCTCTGCCGCGCCGAGTCGGGCCGGTGGTGGAGCACGTCGGCGTAGAACTCGCGCCAGCACAGCTCGGTGCGGAATGCATCCGCCGACTTCGATCGACCCAGCCCGCCGAGAAGCTGCCGCGGGTGGATGGTGCCCCACCGGAGGTGCGGCGAGAGCCGGCTGGTGGCGTCGGCGCCAGGGTCGTTGCGGCCGGTCGCGTACTGGTCGAGGTGGGTGTCCCAGAACCGCCGGGCGGCGCGCTTGGCGGCCTCCTCCCCGGCGCCCGGCAGTGCGGCGGAGCAGGTGGGTTCGGCGGGAAGCGCATCGCCGTCGAGCCCTTCGGCCCACCGCACCCGTTGCGGCGCCCGCTGCGGTCGGTCCCATCCGAGCGCCCGCCACGCGCGCGCGAACGGGCCGAACACCTTGTACGGCGCGCCGGCTGCGGTGCGCACGGTGCCGGGCGCGACGGCGTAGGGGCTGCCGGTGCGCACGAGCTCCATCCCGCGGTCGGCGAGCGCCCGCTCGACACGCTCGTCCCGGGCGGCACCGTAGGGCCCGAAGTCTGCGGACACGTGGACGGATCGGGCGCCCACGTCGGACGCCACCTGGACGACCTGCGACTCGGGATCGCCGCGGCGCACGACCAGCCGCCCACCGATCGACTCGTCGAGGGCGCGCAGGCTGCGGAGCAGGAAGGCGCGCCGCGCCGGACCGGCGGGGTGCAGCAGCCGGTCGTCGAGGCAGTACGCGGCGGCGACCACGCCGTCGCGCCCGGCCGACGCGGCGGCGGAGAGCAGGGCCGGGTTGTCGGAGAGCCGAAGGTCGCGCCGGAACCACATCACCGACGCGGTCACGACCGGACCGCGCTGCGCGGGACGGCCGGTGGAGCGCTCATGTGGTGCGGGCGAGCCCCACCCCGGCCGGGGTGCCGGCCGCCGTCCAGCTCGCGTGGTCGACGTCGCCGCGCCGGGCGCCGCTCTCGGTGCCGCGCTCCTCGACGTGCTCGATGGTTGCCATCTTCCCTCCTGGACGTATCCTCTACAACGTGTCGAGGATATCCGTACTCGTCATCGAGCCCACCGACCACTCGTGCGGCTACCGCCGATCCTCAGCACGCGGTCGAAGGATGAACCACTCCCTGTCCAGGTCTGGAAGGACTGCGATGTCGGACGCGTCGTTGACCATCGGCGATCTCGCGGAGCGCACCGGCGTCGGCGTGGCCACGCTGCGGGCGTGGGAGGCCCGCTTCGGGTTCCCGCAGCCCGTGCGCCTCCAGAGCGGTCACCGCCGGTACCGGGAGCGCGACGTGGCGACCGTCGGTCAGGTCACCCGCGCCCGCCGGGGCGGCCTCTCCCTGGGCGCCGCCATCGCGATGGTGCACGACTCGGGCGACGTCCGGCCGCCGTCGGTCTTCGGGGCGGTGCGACAGCGCCACCGCGGTTTGACGACCCACGTCCTGGCCAAGCCGGCGATGACGGCGATCAGCCGCGCCATCGAGGACGAGTGGATGTCGGCATCGGGCCGCGGGCTCGTCGTCGGGTCCTTCCAGCGGGTCGAGTTCTTCCGCCGCTCCGGGCGGAAATGGAGGGAGCTGGCCAGGACGGCGGACCACGCCATCGCGCTCGCCGACTTCCCGAGGCGCCGCTTGCGGCGGGGACAGCCGTACGAGGTGCCGCTGCCAGCCGAAGCACCGCTGCTGCGGGAATGGGCGGTTCTGGTCGACGGCCCGCACCTGGCGGCGATGGTCGCCGGGTGGG
Organism: Actinomycetota bacterium; assembly: GCA_016185275.1. Lineage (GTDB taxonomy): Bacteria > Actinomycetota > Acidimicrobiia > Acidimicrobiales > Iamiaceae > JACPNX01. The sequence goes on from JACPNX010000040.1 coordinate 15,985, forward strand.
AGCGCCACGGTGGGCCGGCGTCGACCCGGGCCGCAGATCGGCGCCGCCGGTTCGAAGCGGTGTGGACGACCGATCCCGCCGTGGTGCGCACGGGGATCGAGGCGGCGCTCGAGCAGGCGCAGCGCTCCGTCGGGGCGTCCCTCGACGGCCTGGCGGAGAGCCTGCCGCCCGTCGTCGACGATCCCGCGGTGGCGCTGGAACGAGGCATGGCCCTCGCCAACCGCATCGTGGGGTACCTGGCATGAGCGACCACGTCGTGCTTCTCGACGCCCGAGGGCGGCCGTCGGGGACCGCGCCGAAGGCCACGGTGCACAGCGGTTCGACGCCGCTGCACCTCGCGTTCTCCTGCCACGTCGTCGACCGCTCCGGCAGGGTCCTGCTGGCGCGCCGAGCCGCTCACAAGCGGACCTGGCCCTCGACGTGGTCCAACGCCTGCTGCGGTCATCCGCAGGAGGACGAGACGTTGCGCCACGCCGTGGAACGCCGGCTGCGGTACGAGCTGGGGTTGCGGCCGGTCCGCATGCGGCTCGCCCTTCCGGACTTCGCCTACCGGGCCGCGATGGAGGACGGCACGGTCGAGCACGAGCTGTGCCCGGTCGTCGTCGCCGAGGTGTGCGGCGAGGTGACACCGAACGTCGACGAGGTCGACGCAGTCGAGTGGACGACATGGGACGCGCTGACGCAGCGCGCCGCAACGTCGCCCGAGACGCTCAGCCCCTGGGCCGTCGCCCAGGTGAACCGCCTCGGCACGGGTGCGCCGACGCTCGCCGGATGGCTCGAGGACCGGGTGGGCGCGCCGTCGCTCGATCGTCGCGCCGGCGAGTGTCGCACGGCGGCTCGATCCGGTCGCGACCTCGCCGCCGTCCTCGACCCCACGGACGGCGCGGTCGAGCGATGTCTCACCGGATTCATTCGAGATCGAACGGATCGCCTCCGGCTGCTCGACGAGGATGCGACCGCCATGGCCGGCGTCGTCGCCGGGCTGGTGCGGCGCGGCGGCAAGCGGCTGCGGCCGAGCTTCGTGCACTGGGGCAGCGTCGCCGCCGGCGGCAACGGTGGTGCGCGCGTCGTGGCGGCCGCCGCCGCCATCGAGATGCTGCACACGTTCGCGCTCGTGCACGACGACGTGATCGACCGCTCATCGACCCGTCGGGGCGGGCCGACGGCCCACCTCGAGCTGGCTCGCCACGGGCCGGGTGCCAAGGCCTCGCCGGAGTCGCAGTGGTTCGGCATGAGCGCGGCGATCCTCGCCGGCGACCTCGCCTTCGTGTGGGCCGACGAGCTGTTCGACGGTGCGGCGCGCGGTGGCGACGACCGGCCGAGGAAGCTGTTCGATCTCCTGCGGACCGAGGTCATCGCCGGCCAGTACCTCGACCTGCGCGTCGCGGCCGACGCATCGCCCGACGAGGACAGGACGCGGAAGGTGGCGCTGCTGAAGACGGCGCGCTACTCGGTGACCCGCCCGGTCCAGCTGGGAGCGGCCCTCGCCACCGTCGACACGGGCCCCGACACGGGCCCCGATTCGGGTTGCGACACCGCCGTGCACCATGCCCTCCAGCGCTACGGCGACGCGGTCGGCGTGGCGTTCCAGCTCCGTGACGACGTCCTCGGGCTCTACGGCGACCCGGCGGAGACGGGCAAGAGCCGTCTCGACGACCTGCGCGAAGGCAAGCGCACCCTGCTCGTGACGCGAGCGCTGGCCCTGGGGAACGAACGCCAGCATCGGGCGATCCGGTCGTCCCTGGGCCGAGCCGACCTGGACGAGTCCGACGCCGAGCGCTGCCGGGACGCCGTCGCCGGCAGCGGCGCGCTGGCCTCCGTCGAGGCGCTCATCGCGGCGCAGCACGATGCGTCATCGGAGGCGGTGGCGGCGCTGCCGGACCCGGCGCGCGAAGCGTTGAGCACGTTGGCCGACTTCGCCGCCTACCGGTGCCGGTAGTGGCGGGCCACATCGTCGTCGTCGGCGCCGGGCTCGCCGGGCTGTCGGCCGCCTGCCACCTTCGCCAGGCCGGCCTCGACGTGACAGTCGTCGAGGCCGCCGACGTCGTCGGGGGCCGGGCCGGGACCATGGAGCTCGGCGGCTACCGGTTCGACACCGGGCCCACGGTCCTGACGATGCCGGAGCTCGTCGATCGCTGCTTCGCGGCGGTCGGTGCCGACAGGAGCGCACGCCTCCCCCTGCGACGGGTCGATCCGATGTACCGGGCGTGTTTCGCCGACGGCAGCACCCTGCGCGTACGCCACGGCCGCGACGCGATGGCTGCCGAGGTGGCCGCCGTCTGCGGCGAAGCCGAGGCCGATGGCTTCGCCCGCTTCTGCGGCTGGCTGGAGGCGCTGTACCGCGTCGAGATGCCGAGCTTCATCGAACGCAACTACGACAGCGTCTTCGACCTGCTGCGCCCGCTGCGGCCCGCGCTCGAGCTGGCCCGGCTCGGCGCCCTGCGCCGCTTGGCGCCGAAGGTCGGCTCGTTCTTCCACGACGAGCGGCTCGTGCGCCTGTTCAGCTTCCAGTCGCTCTACGCCGGGCTCGCGCCGTACGAGGCGCTCGCCCTGTACGGCGTCATCACCTACATGGACGTCGTGAACGGGGTCTACATCCCCGAAGGGGGCATGCACGCGCTGCCGCAGGCGCTCGCGGGTGCCGCCGCCGACGCCGGGGTGACGTTCCGGCTCTCGTCGCCGGTCGAGCGCATCGTCCTGACCGACGGGCGCTCCGGTGCCGTTCGAGGCGTCACGCTCGCCGGCGGCGAGTTCGTGCGCGCCGACGCGGTCGTGTGCAGCGCCGACATCGCGCACGCCTACGACGCCCTGCTGCCGGGCCTCTCGACCCCTCGCCGGGTGCGCCGCGGTTCGTACAGCCCGTCCGCCGTCGTGTGGCACGTCGGCGTCCGCGGACCGCTGGGCGCGGACGTCGAGCACCACAACATCCACTTCGGCGGTGACTGGGACCGCGCGTTCACGTCGTTGCTCGAGCGCGGTGAGCGGATGGCCGACCCGTCGCTGCTCGTCACCGTGCCCTCGTACGGGGAACCGTCGATGGCGCCGGACCGAGGCAACGTGCTGTACGTCCTCGAGCCGGTCCCCAACCTGGACGCGCCCATCGACTGGGCGCGCGAGCGCGGTCGGGCCCGCGACGACCTGGCGGCGGCCATCGAGCGGTTCGGGTACCCCACCGACATCGAGGTCGAGCACCTCGTCGACCCGACCGGCTGGAGGGCCCAGGGCATGCCGCACGGCACGCCGTTCGCGCTGTCGCACCGGTTCTCCCAGACGGGGCCGCTGCGCCCGCGCAACCTGGAGCGGCGCGCACCGGGGTTGTTCTTCGCGGGCGCGTCGACGGTGCCCGGTGTCGGCGTCCCGATGGTGTTGATCTCGGGGATGCTCGCCGCTCGGCGGGTCGTCGAACGGGCGGCCGGGTGAGCGCTCGCGTCGAGGCCGACGCACCGGTCGCCGGAGTGACCCTCGAGGCCAGCTACGAGCGGTGCCGGCGGCTGAACAAGCGCTTCGGGACCACCTACTACTGGTCGACGTACGCGCTGCCTCGCGTGAAGCGGCACCACGTCTGGGCGCTGTATGCGTTCTGCCGTCACGCCGACGACATCGTCGACGACCTGGGTGCGGCTCCGGTCGACGTCCGGGCCAAGGCGTTGGACGACCTCGGCGGGCGCTTCTTCGACGGTGTCGACGCCGGTTCCTCGGACGACCCGATCCTCAAGGCGGTGGTGCACACCGTCCGTGCGTTCGGCATCGACACCGGCTGCTTCAGGCGGTTCCTGCGGTCGATGGCGATGGACCTGACCATCTCCGGCTACGACACCTGGGACGACCTGCGCGGCTACATGGACGGCTCGGCTGCCGTCATCGGCGAGATGATGCTGCCCATCCTCGAACCTCTCGACGCCGCCGCGCTGCGCTACGCCCGGGACCTCGGTGACGCCTTCCAGCTCACCAACTTCCTCCGGGACGTGGCCGAGGATCTCGACCGCGGACGGGTGTACCTCCCCCGGGAGGATCTCGAACGCTTCGGGGCCGACCCGCATCGACGCGCCGTCGACGACGCGTGGACCGCGCTCATGCGCTTCGAGATCGAACGGGCGCGAAGGCTGTACCGGTCGGCGGACCTCGGGATCGCGCTGCTGCCGCCGTCGTCGGCGCGCTGCGTCCGCGCCGCGCGCGAGCTCTACGCCGGCATCCTCGATCGGATCGAAGCCGACCGCTACGACGTGTTCGCGCGACGGGTTTCGGTCCCGGGCTGGCGCAAGGCCGCGGTGGCGGCCCGCGCGTCGTTCCGGCGCGGATGACGCTCGCCATCGTCGCCGCCGGCTGGCTGGCCGGCTGGGTCCTGCTCTGGCGCCTGCCGCGACTCCCAGCCGCCGCCGGCGCCCCGGATCCGGGCCGACTGGCGGTCGTCATCCCGGCGCGCGACGAAGCAGCCACCCTGCCGATCCTTCTGGAGTCCCTGCGCCACCAGAGCGCTCCGCCCGCCGAGGTGGTCGTCGTCGACGACTCCTCGTCCGACGGCACGGCCGGCGTCGCCGTCGCCCTCGGGGCCCGCGTCGTGGAGGCGGGCGCCCTTCCTCCGGGGTGGGCCGGCAAGGCGTGGGCCTGCCACGTCGGCACGGCCGCCACCGCGGCGGACCGGCTGGTGTTCCTCGACGCCGACGTGCGTCTCGCTCCTGATGCGCTCGCTCGCCTCGCCGCCACCGACGCGGGCGGGTTGGTGTCCGTGCAGCCCTTCCACGCGGTCGAACGCATCGCCGAGCACGCCTCGGCCATCCCGAACGTCGTCGCCCTCATGGCCTCCGGGATCGGAGCCATCCGGCCGGCGCGTCGCCCCCGCCTGGCATTCGGACCGTGCCTGTCGACCTCGCGCCGCGATCTGGCGGCCGCAGGCGGGTTCGGGGCCGTGCGCGACGAGGTGCTCGAGGACGCCGCTCTGGCTCGGCGCTACGACGCGGCCGGCCTTCCCGTTCGGTGCTTCGCCGGCGGGGCCACCATCCGCTTCCGCATGTTCCCCTCCGGCGGGCGCGCCATCGTGCAGGGATGGTCCAGGACGCTGGCCGGAGGCGTCCACCTCGCTCGGCCGTTGCCATCGGCCGGCACCGCACTGTGGATCACCGCTCTGCTGGCGGTCACCGTCGACGCCGTGCGCTCCCCCGGGCCGGTGGTCGCACTGGCCTGGGCGGCCTGCGCCGTGCAGCTCTGGTGGCTCCAGCGACAGGCCGGCTCGTTCCGCTGGTGGAGCGCGGTCGCGTTCCCCGTCCTCGTCACGGTCTTCGTCGCCCTGTTCGCGTGGTCCGCCTTCGCGTGGTGGGTGCTGCGGCGGGTCACCTGGCGCCGCCGCACCCTTGCCGTGCGGCCACGGGCATGAGGCCATGGGCCGCCGTCGGGCTCAACGTGGCCGGATGGACGGCGGTGCACGTCGCCAGCGGCTACGCCGCCCACCGGTTGCCGCTGGAGCGCCTGGAGCACGACGGCTGGCTGCTGCGCATCCGGCGCTGGGAGGACGGCGGGCGCGCCTACCGCCGGCTCGGCGTCACCCGGTGGAAGCACCGGCTCCCGGAGGCGGGGGCGTTCTTCGCGGGAGGGACGAGCAAGCGATCGTTGCCGGCCGGGGAACGCCGTCAGGCGATCGAGCGGTTCGCGGCCGAGACCCGCCGGGCCGAGCTGGCCCACTGGTGGGCGATGGCCGCGACGCCGCTGTTCGCCCTGTGGAACCCGCCCCTGGGGATGCTCGGATGCGCGGCCTACGCCGTCGCGGCCAACGTGCCGTGCATCGTCGTGCAGCGCTACAACCGGGCCCGGGCGGCACGCGTGCGCCGGTTCGTCGCGGCCCGGTCGAGCGCCTCCGGTGCCGCTTCGCGGGCGGCGCGGCGCGCCTCCGATCCGGGCACGAGCGGGAGCAGCATCCCGTAGGGCTCTTCCCCGCGGACGTGGTGCACGCGGTGGGCATCGCGCACCCACTCGACGTACCGACCCGACGGCCTCGGGCCCCCGAAGCGACGGTGGATGCAGATCTCGTGGAGGAAGAGGTAGGCGGCGCCGTACGCCGTCACACCGACCGCCACCCAGAACAACAGCGGCCGTGACCACACCGAGGCAACCGAGAACAGCCCGACGCCCGCTGCGGCGAAGCACACCGGGAACCAGTCGTTGCGCTCGAGCCGGCCGGCCGAAGGTGCGTGATGGCTGCGATGCCAGCCGATGCCCGGGCCGTGCATGAGCCACCGATGGGTCGCGTAGCTCACCGGCTCCATGGCGGCGAAGGCGACGATCACCGCGAAGGCGGCGGTCACCGCTGCACCTGCTCCTGCCGGTCACCGGCGCGGTCCCAGACCATGACCACCAAGGTAAGGAGCGCGAAGGCGTATGCGAACTCCTCGGCGAGGATGTCCCAGACCGGACGCAGACCGCTGGTGTCGGAACGCCGGTAGATGACGATCGGCGCCGACAGCTTCGTCAACCAGCCGTCGACCGCGACCATGAACGCGAACACGATCACCATCGCCAACCAGTAGGCCCGTTGGCGGAAGATGCCGGTTCGCAGCACGAGCACCTCGAGCGCCACGACGGCAGCCGCGGCGAGCAGCGCCAGCGCCGGGTAGAGCGGCATCAGGCCGGCACCAGCCTCTCGCGTCGGTGCAACCGGGTGCGCCCCGCCATCACGTTGCGGACCGCCTCGAGGGTCAGCAGCCCGCAGATCGGGACCACGAGGAAGAACAGCAGCTCTTCGACGACCATCCCGCCCGGCAGCTCGAGGCCGAGCGTGTAGCGCTCGTCGAACGACCACGTGCCCCGCGCGGACGCCCACAGGTCCCATGCCACGAAGATCGCGAAGGAGGGGCCCAGCGCCGTGAGCAGCCGGCGCGGTCGCCGCCAGACCCGGGCCTCGAACACGAACTCGAGGGGCAGGGTCAGCACCAGGCAACCGGCCATCAGGCCGACGTACTGGAAGCGGTCCATGGCGGCTCCGGTTCTTCGGCGCGAGAGCGAAGGGACGACCTGGGCAGACGGGCCTGAGGGGTACGGCGCTCGGAGCACCCTGGGATGACCGGAGCCGACCCCTGTCGACCCCGGCGGAACCTACACGCAGCGCGAGAACGGGCTGCGACGGGGAGCGCCACCCGCCGCCAACTGAGACGGGGCCGTCGGCACTCGAGCGTCCGGTCCCAGGGGTCCCACGGGAAGGTCCTCGCCGCCACGGGCGACGCCGGTCGGGGCTCGGCGGGCTCGGCGGGCTCGGCGGGCTCGGCGGGCTCGGCGGGCTCGGCGGGCTCGGAAGGCTCGGAAGGCTCGGAAGGCTCGGACGGCACGGTCGCCATTACATCGATATACGATGTATCCGTGCTGCAGCTCCTCGGCATCCGCGACCGTCGCTACGCGGCCCTGGTCGTCGGCACGGGGTTCGCCGGCGGCCTGGTCGGTGCCGCGTACCTCGGGCTGCTGCGGGTCGTCGACCGCCTCCTCGGTCCTGACGCCTGGGCCGCACTCCCCCACCTCGTGGTCCTCGCCGCGGTCGGCCTCGCCGTGGCCGGGATCACCCGGCTGCTCGGCAACCCGCCCAACGTCGAGCTGCTCGTCGCGAACATCCACGTGCTCGGAGGCAGCAAGGACGTCCGGTCCCTGCGCTCGCTGCTACCGATCTCGCTCGTCTGCGTGGGATCCGGCGGGGCGCTCGGGCCCGAGGCTCCCCTCGTCCAGACGACGGGCTCACTCGGCACGGCCATCGCCCAGCGGGCCAAGCTGCCCCGCAGCCAGGTGCGGGTGATCACCATCAGTGGAATGGCGGCCGGCTTCACCGTGCTGTTCGGTGCGCCGATCGGTGCCGCGCTGTTCGCCCTCGAGATCCTCCACCGGCGCGGCCTCCAGTACTACGAGGCGCTCGTGCCCTCGCTCGTCGGCGCCGTGTGCGGCCAGGCCGTCTACGTGCTGGTCACCGGCGCCGGTCTGCAGCCGGTCTTCCGCCTCCCGGCCGCCGGGGATCTGCGGGCGCTCGACCTCGCATGGGCGGGGGCCGCCGGCGTCATCGGCGCCGCCGTGGCATGGACCTTCACGTACCTGAGCCGTGCCCTGCAGCGGGCGGCCAGGGTGCTGCCCGACACCGTGCGGCCGGTCGTCGGAGGCGCGACCCTCGGTCTCCTCGCGCTGTGGACCCCCTACGCGCTGACCAACGGCGAGCGCCAGGTCGACCAGATCGTGGCCGCCAAGGTCACGGTCGCCGCGTTGCTCGTCGCCGTCGTCGGCAAGCTGCTCGGCACCACGGTCACGATGGCCGCGGGCTGGCGCGGCGGGTTCATCATCCCGCTGTTCTTCATCGGCGCGACCCTCGGCGTGCTGGTGCACCGGCTGGCTCCGGGTGCCGACCAGGCCGCCCTCATCGCCGGCCTCATGGTTGCCTGCAACGTCGGCGTGACCAAGACGCCGCTCGGCTCGACGCTCGTGGTGAGCGAGATGGCGGGCCTGGCATTGCTACCGACGACGCTCATCGCCGCGCTGGTGAGCCTCGTGCTCACGTCGCCGGTCGCCCTGATCCACACGCAACGACAGCGCGAGGAGGACGACGCCGACGAACCTCCACTGCTCGACCGGACCACCGGGGAGGCGGCGTGACGGCGAGCGGGGGACGGCGTGACGCCGAGCGGCGAGGCGGCGTGACGGCGAGCGCGGGACGGCCGCTCAGCGACGCCGACTACCAGGCGCTCGCCCGCTTCCGCTACGCGCTCCGCCGGTTCCTGCGCTTCTCCGAGGACGCGGCCCGCAAGTCCGGCATGACCCCTGCACAGCATCAGCTGCTCCTCGCGGTGCGGGGGTTCGAAGGTGACGGGCCGCCCTCGGTCTCCGACGTCGCCGAGGCTCTCCAGCTCCGGCCGCACTCGGCGCTCGAGCTCGTGGTGCGGGCCGAGACCCACGGCCTGCTGCGGCGCGGGGCCGACCCTCGCGACCACCGCCGCACGCTGCTGCGCCTGACCGGCGAAGGGGAGCGCCACCTCGCCGCGCTCACCGCGCAGCACCGCGCCGAGCTGCGTCGCTTCCGCGCCGAGATGGCCGAGCTGCTCCGCATCCTCGATCCGTGAGGATGCGGGGCCCGACGGCCCTTCGGCGGGGAGCGGCATGCCCCTGGTACATCGCCACCGCAACGTGGATCAGCTCGCCTCCTCGGCCGGGTGTCGACACGTGACAGCTCTCCGGAGACGCATCACGATCACGACGGATAGTCGGTGTACCAGGCCTTCCTGTTGAAGCGCATCGATCCCGCTGCGCCCTCCCACCAGGCCTCAGCCGCCGACTCGCTGCCTCCGAGCGTGATCACGACGAGGTCGATGCTCGGATCGACGAATGCGGTCTCTACGAGCGGTATGAAGAAGGCTGCGGAGGCGGCATTCGTCGAAATGACCACGTTCCGGGTGGATGGGTCGAGGTCGACGTACAGCGCCGCACCCTGCTGTCGGACCGAGATCTCGATCGGTGTCCGCCAGGCAACCGGAGAGTCAGCAGTCGCCGTCAGGGTCAGGTGTGCAAGCGTGGCGAAGCGGCGGTCGGCCGCACTGCCGGATGTGACGGCAGCACGAAGGTTCGCCCATCGCGGATACGGCCCCGAGCCGACGCCAGCGCGGCAAAGGATCCCCACCGTGACCTCGCCTTCGCCCGGTGGTGGCACGTCGCGCGTGCACGAAGCCGGTCGGCCCGTCGTCGGCGGCGTGGCGGTCGGCGGCGGCGTGACGCTCGTCGAGGTCGACGAAGTCGCCGCCGTGGTGGTTGCCACACTGGTCGAGGTGGTCGAGGTGGTCGACACCGCCGCCGTCGACTCCGTGGTGCTCCGCGCCTCGCTCGTACCCGTCCCCGCGCTGCATCCCAGAATCCCGATCAGCATCAGAAAGGTTCCACCGAGCAGCAATAGCCGTGACCGCCACCTCATGGTCGCGCCAGGGTACGCCTCGGCGGCACGCCGATCCTGGTCGATAGCCGCGATCAGCGCGGCCACAGCGCTTGCGTTGGCCTGGAGCACATCAGAAAGCTTCGACGCCCGCCGGGCCGTGATCTGTTGCGTATCGGCAACCGGCGGCACGACGCTCGAGCCGGCTCGCCGCAGCTCGTCGGCCGCCTTCTGCTGGTTCGCGCAATCGGTCGCTCCAACCTGGAGGGCTTGGGTCAAGCGGCCTCGTCGTCGAGCGTGTCAACCAGAGCGGTGGGGTCCAGGTCGGCACCGGGCTGTTGGCGGAACCGCTTCGCATGCCTTCGCGGCGATCTTCGGTCGCTCGTCATGTCCACAGGTGCGCGGCCGGACCGGCAGCGGACGGTCGGCGAGCCCACCGAGTCCCTCGGCGGGGAACTGGCCACGCCACTTCGCGATGTTCGACGACATGAACCAACCTGGAGGATCGACATGAGCGAAGTCGACCGATTGTTCGCCGAACTCCGCCGATTGGAGCCGCCCGTGCCACCGGCCTGGCGAGAGGCACCCGACCGCGCGCGGGCTCGCGCCGCCGCTGCCGGCCCGTGTGGGATGAACGCCGCCGAGAGCGCAGTTCGTTCCCCGGTCACGCCGCGGGAAGGGCGAGCGCAGCCGGCTCGGCTCCTCGCCGCCGCCGCCCTCGTGGTGGCCGTTGCCGTCGTTGCTGCGGTGGCGCTCGGGCAGCGTCAGACCGGCAGGCTGCGCACCGTCGGCGCGGGCTCGGTCATCTCGACGAGCATCGACTCGACCACCACGGCCAAGACCGAGCCAGGCGCCGTGGCTCGGGGTCCGCAGGCGCCCAAGGACGAACCCGCAGGCTCGATGCCCGATCCCCGTGCGCCGCTCGTGCCACAGGGTCTCGTGCCCGGTGCGGACGTCGACCCAGAGTTGGGCAAGTTCGTGCGGGCGACGAGCGCATACGGGCTCACCATCGGCGACGTGTACGTCTACGTCGTTGCCGGAAGCGCTCCCAGTGACGACACGCTCGGCCTGCAGATCGTGCAGAGGATGAAGACATCTGGTGGCGGGGCCGCCTCGACCTTCGCCACGTACCGGTTGGCGGGACACGGCGCGCTCACCATCGACAGCGGCTCGAACGATCAGCTCGACGGCATCGCCTCCGACGGGACCCGCTGGCAGTTCGACCCGACGTCCGGAACGGTTCGGGATCGGTAGACCCCAGCCCCGGGACGGCCAGTTCCAACGGTCACTGCACGGTGGCGGCAACGTAGAGGCTGGCGGCCGGCCCCGGAGCACCAGGGGCGATCGTTCATGAGATGGCCGGCGCAGCCCTACGACTCGCGGACGACCTCCGAAGGCGCCTTGTCGGGCCGCAGACCCCGCCACGCCGGCTGGCGCAGGCTGCCCTCGCGCGTCCACTCGCCGAAGCGCACCTCGCCGACGAGCACGGGCTCGACCCAGTGCACACCCTTGGCCGGCACCTTGGCGCCACCGGCCGCGAACGGCGGTGCTGGGCGCTCCAGCGGCCGCAGCCGGCCTTCGAGGTCGTCCAGCGCGGCCTCGGTGAAGCCGGTCCCGACGCGGCCCGCGTACCGCAGCCGACCGGCCTCGTCGTGGACGCCGAGCACCAGCGACCCGATGCCCCCACCGCGCCGACCCTCACCCTCGGCCCAGCCGCACACGACGACCTCCTGGGTTCGCAGGAGCTTGACCTTGACCCATGCCGGCGAACGCCGACCCGGTGTGTACGGCGCGTCGAGCCGCTTGGCCACGACGCCCTCGAGCCCCAGCCGGCGGGCCGCGTCGAGGGCGGCCGCGCCGTCGCCCTCGAACACCGGCGGGACGCCCCACGCCCCGCCCGCGATGCCGAGGTCCTCCAGCCGGGCGCGGCGCTGCTCGTAGGGCAGGCCGCACAGGTCCTGGCCGTCCAGATGCAGCAGGTCGAACACGAGGTACTGCACCGGGACCGCGCGGAGCAGGCGGGCGTCGGGGGCGGCCACGTTCATCCGCTGCTGGATCTGCTCGAACGACGGGCGCCCGGCGGCGTCGAGCGCGACGACCTCGCCGTCGACCACGGCTCGGCGACCCGCCAGCGCCGGTGGCACCGGGGCCAGCTCCGGGTACGTCGCGGTCACGTCCCGCCCGCGCCGGGAGCGGGCCAGCACCGCCCCGGGACCTTCCCCGGCGCGCACCGCAGCCACAACGCGCACGCCGTCCCACTTCATCTCGAAGGCCCAGCGGTGCTCGTCGCCGGCTGACGGCAGGGTGCCTGCGGTGGCCAGCATCGGTGCGATCGGTTCGGGCCGCTCGGCGCCGGTCACCGGCCGATCATGCCGCTTGCCCCCGCCCAACCGGCGAGTCGGTCCGGCTGAGACGCCCGTTCAGCCGCTAGCGTCGAACGCGTGTTCCCGATCATCGACCGCCTTCACGACGAGCAGCGGGCGGCCGCCACGTTCACCGGTGCGCCCCTGCGGATCGTCGCCGGCGCGGGCACCGGCAAGACCACCACGCTGACATCGCGCGTCGCGTGGCTCGTCTCCGAGGGCACGCCGGCAGAGCGGATCCTGCTCTTGACGTTCACCCGGCGGGCGGCGCGCGACATGGTGGCCCGCACCCGCAACCTCCTCGCCGAAGCGGGAACGGGCCGCCTGGGGATGGCCACCAGTGCCGCACGGGCCCAAGTCGTCGGAGGCACGTTCCACTCGATCGCGCACCGGACGCTGCGCCGGCACGCCACCGCGCTCGGCCTGCCCGAGGGCTTCTCCGTCCTCGACGCGTCGGATGCCGCCGACGTGGTGGACCTCGTGCGCCAGGAGCAGGGCGCGGCCACCGGCGGTCAGCGGTTCCCGCGCAAGGCCACGCTGCTCGATCTGTACTCGCGATCGGTCAACACCCAGCGGCCGCTCTCGGACGTGATCGACGAGGTGGCCCCATGGTGCGCGGATCGCGTGGAGGCGATCGCCGCCATCTGCAAGGGCTACGTCGCCCGCAAGCGCGCCCTCGGCCTGCTCGACTTCGACGACCTGCTCCTCTACTGGCGGGCCGCTGCCACCGACGACCGCCTCGGCCGCACGCTGGCCGGCGAGGTCGACCACGTCTGCGTCGACGAGTACCAGGACGTCAACGCCCTCCAGGTCGACGTGCTGCGCGCCCTGCGGCGCGACGACGACCGCCTCACCGTCGTGGGCGACGACGCGCAGGCGGTGTACGGCTTCCGGGGGGCGAGCCCCCGGCACCTGCTCGACGCGCCCGACGTCTTCCCGCGGATGGTGACGATCGTCCTCGGCGCCAACCACCGCTCCACCCAACCGATCCTCGATGTCGCCAACGCCGTCGGCGCCGACGCACCCGAGGGCTTCACCGCCCGGCTGCGCGCGGTCGGCGGCGTCGAAGGGGACCCGGCAGGGGGCGGGCCGCGTCCCCGGTTGGTGCGCTGCGCCGACGAGGACGCGCAGGTCGACGCCGTGTGCGAGCAGATCCTGGCCGCCCGCGAGGAAGGTGTGGCGCTGCGCCGCCAGGCGGTGCTCGTGCGGGCGGGCCACCGCAGCGAGCTGCTGGAGATCGAGCTGTCGCGCCGGCGCATCCCGTACGTGAAGTACGGCGGCCTGCGCTACCTCGAAGCCGCGCACGTCAAGGACCTCGTGTGCGTGTTCCGGCTGGCCGACAACCCGCGGGACGAGCTCGCGTGGTTCCGCATCCTCCAGCTGCTGGAAGGCGTCGGGCCGGTCCATGCCCACCGGGCCACCGCCGCGTTGGGCCTCGAAACACCGGGGTGCGACGCCGAGGTGCTGCTGCGCTGGCCGCTGGCCGAGGACGTCCTGCCGGCCGCAGCCCGTGATCCGGCCCGCGCCTTCGTCGCCGTGCTGCGCCGCGAGCCGGGCGAGTCCGTCGGGGCGCACGCCGAGCGCCTGCGCGCCGCACTCGCCCCCCTGGTGGAGCGCGCCTACGAACACGGCGCGGCCCGGGTCGCAGATCTCGACGCGCTGGTCGCAGCCGCAAGCGACACCACGCGCCTGAGCGACGTCGCCGCCGACCTCACGCTCGAGCCACCGGCCAGCACCGGTGAGCTGGCCGGCCCGCCGCTGATCGACGAGGACTGGTTGGTGCTGTCCACGGTGCACTCGGCCAAGGGTCTCGAGTGGGACGTCGTGCACGTGCTCGGCGCCACCGACGGCAGCTTCCCGGCCGACATGGCGCTGACCACCCGGGACGGCCTGGAGGAGGAGCGTCGGCTGTTCTACGTAGCGGTGACGCGGCCGCGGCGGGCGCTGCACGTCTACGTGCCCTTGCGCTACCACCACCGGCCCCACGCGCGCGACGACGCCCACTCGTTCGCCCAGCCGTCACGCTTCCTGTCCGCCGGGGTCGTCGCCTGCTTCGCCGAGGACCGCTTCGGCCGGGACGAGGCCCTGCCCACCACGGTGGTCGATGCCGGCGTCCGGGTGGACCTGGCGCTCGACGCCCTCTGGGCCTGATGGGATCGCCCGCACCTGGGCGAGCGTCGCCATCAGGAACGGTGTAGCGCGAGGTCCGAGGCCCGGCGCCGGCACGCCGCGCGGCCAGCGGCGGCCAGCGGCGGCCAGCGGCGGCCAGCGCCCGACAGGGCGACGGCGCTAGCGCGCCCTGCGAAACGTGATGGTGACCCGGCGGTTGCGCGCTCGTCCGTCGGGATTGTCACTGCCGTCGGGATTCGCGTTGGGCGCGACCGGATCGGCCTCGCCCCGGCCCGAGACGTTGAACGTCACGCCCGGAAGCTGCCCCGCCAGCGCGTCGCGCACCGAGGTGGCCCGGCGCAACGAGAGGTCCGCGTTGTAGGCGACGGTGCCCACGGAATCGGTGTAGCCGACGATGGCGACCGGTCCCTTCGCCAGGGCTTTGATCTGGCGCGCCACCTCGCTGAGGCGGGTGTTCGCCGCCGGCGACAGATCCGCTCGGTCGAACGCGAACAGCACGTCCGCGGCCAGGGTGACGGCGACCTGCTCGGGTCGCTGCTCGGTCAGGATGTCGCCCGATATCGACCCGACCCGGCGCACGATCTCGACCGTGCGCCGCGTGATCCCGACCACCCGCCGGCCGTTCGGCGAAGCATCCCGGGCCGCGATGGGTGCCGACATCGACGCGACCGAGCCCACGAGCACCAGCGCGACCGCTACGAGGACGGAACTTCGGGGCCGGATCATCGGATCGTGAGCCCGATGACGGGAGGGAACCCGGGCAAGGTCAGATCGACGGTCGAAACCGAGCTCGGAGGCGCCGTGATGTCGGCGTACATCGAGACCGAAGCGCCTTGCTTGATCTCGAGGCTCTGCAGGCGCCCCGTGCACAGGCACAGACCGTCGGTGCTGAACAAGCTCAGGTACTTCTTGTCGGCCGGCCGGTCCAACAGCGCAATCCCCCCGACGTCATACGTGGCCTCGGCACGAGTCGTGTCGCTGAACAGCGAGGACGGCGAGAAGGGGACGTCTCCCTCGTTGGTGATGGCGAAACGGACCTCGACCGTGGATCCCGACAGCCGCTTCAGCGAAAGGACGTCGAGGCGTAGCGGGATCAGCGTCTTGTCGATGGGTGACGCCTGTTGCCTTCCCGTCGCGGTCGCAATCGGCGTCACATCCGCTGCCGGCGGCCCGGTCACGCCGGGCCCGGTCGCGCCCGACGATCCGGCTCCCGAGCTCCCTGACGTTCCACCGGCGCCGGATGCCCGGCTGGAGGGCGAGGTGGCCGGCACGGAGCTCTTGGTGCGAGCTTGCTTCTCGGGACTGGTCGAGCAGCCCACCGCGACGAGGACGACGCCGACGAGGACGACGGCGAGGCGACCACGAACGGGTCGGCTGGTACGGGTGGACGTGGCAATGGGGGTCACGGGCTTCCTCCTGGTTCGACCCTTCTGTCGCGCGCCGGCGCCGGTTGGTTGCATCTGGGCTCAAGATCCTCGGGTGACCGTGACGGGCAGCTCGGCGACCGCCACCTTGCCGTCGGTCGTCTGGCCGAGGAGGCGGACCCTCGTCACGCCTTCCGACGTGGGCTCGACCACGAGGGTCGGCTCGTTGGCGTACGCGCCACCATCGGCAGCCAGCCACTCCCATCGCTGCACGGCCCGGGTCGTGGCGGTGTAGGAGGCAGAGCGACCCACCGGCACCGAGGCCGGCCCGGTCACGGAGATGAGGGCCGATCCCAGCTCGACGGTGGCCCGGTCACGTCCACCGGCGAGGTGCTCGATGCGCGTCCGGCCGAACGGTGCCGGCTCAGCCGCAGAGCGGCCCAGCCGCCAGCCCGAGGCAACGGCGCCCGTCACGAGGGCCAGGGCGAGCGCGGCCACCGCGACCATCCTGCGAGGCCGCGCCGGTCGCCGCCCCGCCACCGGGGCCGGCTCGGGCGGCCCGGGCGGCCCGGCCGGCTCAGCCGGCTCAGCCGCCGCAGCCGGCTCGGTCGCCGCGGCCGGCGCGGCCGGCTCGGCCCGCGGATCCGAAGGCCGCGTCCCGCCGGCGGGGACGAGGCCGGGTTCTCCCGCAGCAGGTGCGGCGCTCAGCGCGTCGATCCAGTCCTCGGCGGTGCGGTGGCGCTCGGCGGGATCCGGCGCGAGGCCTCGCTCCAACTCGCGCACTACGGCCTCGGGCCAGCCGATCGACCGCACGTCGTCCCTCCACCGGCCATCCCGATCAGGCGGTCGCCCCAGCGCGATCCACACGAGCAGGGCGCTCGCCGACCAGATGTCGGCGCGGGCGTCGACCCAGCCCCCCACGCCCTGCTCGGGCGGCGTGAAGCCCGCCGTCCCGGCGCCCACGGTGAGCCCGGACCGGGCCGCCAGGTCCTTGGAGAGCCCGAGGTCCGACAGCATCAGGCGCTCGCCGGGCGCCAGGAGACGGGTGGCCGGCTCGACCGTCCGGGGGCCGCGGATCAGGAGGTTTCCGGGGGCGACATCGCGGTGGACCACCTGTTCGGCATGCAGAGCACCGAGCGCCGCGGCGACCTGGCGGGCGACGCCGAGCACGTCGTCGAGGCTGGGCCGGACGCCACCGAGCGCTCGCCGCCGGTTCGACAGATCCCCGCCGCCGGCGAGTTCGAGCACGAGGAACGGCTGGCCCGCGTCGGTCTCGCCGAGGTCGAAGACGGTGACCACGTGGCGGCTGTCGAGGCGCCGGATGAGCTGGCCTTCGCTGATGAACCGCTCGCGCAGATCGGGGTCGAAGCTGTGGTTCTCGGCGAGGACCTTGACGGCCACGTCGGCGTCGAGCCGGTCGTCCCGGGCCCGGTACACGGTGGCGAAGGCGCCGGTGCCGATCACCTCGGCGACCTCGTAGCGACCGAGGCGCCGGGGCAACGACGGGCTCACCGCTGGTCGCTCAGATGCGCCGCGGCAAGGGCTCGGCCACGAGCGACCCGGGCCTTGGTCGTGTTGAGGTTCAGGCCGAGGTGCTCGGCGACCTCGGCGTACGAGTGCCGGCCGATGTCGCGCAGCACCACGGCCTCGCGGTACAGCTCCGGGAGAGCCCGGATGACGGCGTCCAGGGCGGTCCGGGTCGCGATCATCGACGAGATGCGGGCGGCGTCGCCGACGTCATCGCCCTCGAGCGCCACCGTGGCCTTGCGCCGCCGGATGTGGGCGATCGCCTTGTTGCGCGCGACGGCCTGGACCCAGGTCGCGAATCGCGCCTCGCCGCGGAAGGATCCGATGTTCTCGGCCACGGCGACGAGCACGTCCTGCTCGACGTCGTCGGCGTCGGCCTCGTGCACCACGAGGCGGCGGACGGCCGGCCGGGCGAGGCGCAGCTCGTCGACGGCCCAGATGAGCGCCTCCAGCGCGGCCGTGTCGCCGCTCGCCGCTCGGCGGGCGATCAGGTCGATCAGGTCGTTGCGTGCGTTGCGGTCGTGCCGCAGCGCCTCGATCTGGGCACGCCAGGGTCGCCTCCCGCGCGACGCTTCGCGCCATTCGTCACTCACGCGATGCGGCCTCAAGGCCGGCAAGTTTCGCGCGAGCGCTCGCACGGAGGCCGATCGACTTCGGCGCTCACCCGGGCGCGGTCGGCGCGGAGCGGGACGGTCCGTGGGGAGCGCAGCGGGACGGTCGGTGCGGAGCGCAGCGGGACGGTCGGTGCGGAGCGGGACGGTCGGCCCGCAGTCGTCGCCGTCACGGGGGATCGCGCCCGGGGTCGCGCCTGAGGTCGGGCTCGGCGGCGCGGGCACCACCCGTGCCCGGGGGAAGCAGAGGTCGTTGGCCGTCAGGTCGACGGGGTCCGTCGCGGTAGCCCTGGGTGGTCTTGCGCCAGTGGTGGGGCGCGCACTTGTTGCCGAGGTTGAACAGCTGGGTAGCCCCGCCTTGGGCATAGCCGACGAGGTGGTCGGTCTCGAGGGTGAGCTCGCACGAGCAGCCTTCGACGGTGCAGGCGGGGTCCCGCCACTGCAGCGCCGTGCGCTGCAGCGTGGTCGGGAACCGGCCGGCGTGGGCGACGTGGGTGACGTCCACGCCGTTGGTCACGACGAACGCGACGTACGCGTCGGGCAGCAGCGCGTCGACGACCGGCACGGAGACGGGTCCCTGGCCGGTGATCTCACAGATCTCGCCGGGATGCGAGTGGCCACGGGCGAGGGCCGCGGCGTCGACGCGGACGATGACCTTGCAGCCGCCGGTGCCAAGCCGCTTCGACGGGTCGGCGGCGGCTTCGACCATGCGCATGAACCCGTCGGCCAGCTTCTGTTCCGCCGTCACATCGGTGCCCTTGGCGTCGCGGAACACCGCGGTGATGTAGGGCTGGATGACGGCCCGGAACCGCGCCCCTTGCGCCGGCGTGAGCGCGCCGGAGAGGTGGAGCATCCCGTCCTCGTCGTGGACCGCCCAGTCGACCCGCCGTGCTCGCTGCTGGGCGGCGTGCTGGGCGGCTTCGTCCTTGACGGCGCCCTGCCTGATGCGGGCGGCCTTGCGCCTCAACCCGCGCAGGTCGTCGACCTGCGCCGCCTCCAGCAGCGACCCCGTGGCCGACGGGTCCTCCACCGCCGCACCCGCGATCACGGCCGCCTGATCCGGCGACACCTGCCCTCGCTGCAACGCCTCGGCGACCTGCGGGACCTTGTCGATCGCCGCCGCGCCCGCAAGGGTGCCCTTGGCCTGCCCGAACGACGTGCCCTCCTTGCGGGCCAACCACTCCTCCGGGCACCTCGCCCCGCTGCGGCGCCACTCCCCGGCGGCGACCGCCTGCTTGGCGACCAGCACTTCGAGCGCACCGGCCGCCTTCTTCAGCCGGACCGCTACGCCCAACAACCCCGTTGCCTCCGACCCGATCAAGCCCTTGGGGTCCAGCTCGTCGACGAGGCGGGCGAAGTCGTCGGCCAGCGACGCGAACGGTGCAACGACCTCTCTCGGACTTGTCGTCGCTGTCGTCACCGTCGTGACTGTGGTCGTACTCACGTTCGTAGCCTACCCGAAGGGTCCCGCCCCGCAAACGTCGGACGGGTGAAGACCGCTACGGTCTCGATCACGGGTCCACGAGACCGCCGCGCCGGCCGATGGACGCCCGCAGCGAGCCGTCCCGAGTCCTCTCCGTCCGGCGACCGGCACCGGCCCGCGCTCCCCGGATCTAGACGGCCACCTCGCTCTTCGTGGGACCGTGGCGGCGCCACCAGGAGTCGCGGCGACCGAGCCGGAACGCCTCCGGCTTGTCGTCGTCGCTCAACAGCGCGGTCTCGAGCCACAGGCGCTTGAGGTGGCGGATCCGGCCCCCGGCCCGGTCGTCGACGTAGCCGTCCCGAGCGTGGAGCACGTGGTAGTTGTTCACGAGCTGGATGTCGCCGGGCTGCAGCGCCATGGCCACGTGGTAGCGGGGATCGGCGCACATGGCGTCGAGCCGGTCCATCGCCGCGACCGCGGCCGGCGAGGGGTGCGGCGCGTCGCCGTGGCGGCTCGACGCGGTGATGTACGGCCGGATGTAGCGGCAGAACAGGCGGTCGCCGCGCCGGCTGAAGACCGGCATCGTGTACCAGCCCTTGGTGCCCGGCGCCTGCTCGCCGCGAGCGTCGTACGGGAACCGCCCGTACAGCTCGGCCGCGAGGTCGGGCTCGGAGCGGACCAGCTCGTTGTGGATGGTGACCACGTTGGCCACGAGGCTGGCGCCACCGGACGCGCCCGCATCGAGGCAGAACAGGCCGACGAGGTCCGAGCCGTCGGAGTGGAACGGGAACGGCACGCCGCCGATCTCGTTGCCGCGCGACGTCGGGTCGTCGTACGCCTTGCCCTGATCGGTCACGTCACCGAGGAGATGGCCCTTGACGTTCTGGGGCCACGGCCGCCCCACGTGCATGCCGATCCCCCAGTAGATCGTCGAGGCACGGTCCTTGCCGTAGCGCTCGACCGGGATGCCGCGGATGAGCGCCACGCCCCGACCCTCGACGAGATCGCGCGTCATGCGCTCGAGCTCGGGCCCGAGGGTGGGCAGCGGGAAGCGCTCCTTGTCGACGTCGAGCACGTCGTCAGTGCGGGCCTCGGCTTCGGCCAGTGCGGCGTCGAGCTCCGCGAGGTGGTCGTCGGTCAGGTCGAAGACGTAGCCGTCGGCGAGGTCGTCGCGCCGCCACTCACAGGCCGGCTCCAGCGGCGTGAGGGTGGACGGATCGACGGGCGGGGCGGTGTCGGTGGTGCTCATGGCCGGACCTCCGGGTCGGCGACCATTGTGGCCGCGACCGCCTCGCCGCGCGGCCGGCCCGACCGCTGGCGGATGCCCGACGCGCGCACCGGCCGGGCGCGACCGCCGCTCCGTCGCAGCCGTCGCGGCTGATCAGGAGCGGCGCAGCGATCAGTCGTAGGTGGCCTCGATCGACCAGCGACCCGCCTCGAGGGCGAGCAGGTGGGCGGTGCCGTCGTCGACGACGACCTGCAGGCGGGCGCGTCGCCGGTGGGCGCGGGGATCCCACCAACGCTCGTCGACCGGCCACGGCCCCGCCCAGGCCGTCACCGCACGGCTACGGCCACCCAGCGGATCGACCTCGGCCGGCGGCGCCGAGAGCACACCCCGGCCGCTCACCCGGACACGGTCCCCGGCCGCGTCACGTAGCTCGACCACGGGAGGGTCGGCGGGCACGACGGCCGGCGACGGCGCCGGCAGCTGCCCGGGCCAGGGCTCGGCCACGTAGCCCGCCCGAGCCGCGGGCCGCGCTTCGGTGAGGTCGACCGCGGCGGCCGGCACCAACGCCACCTTGTCGCTCGGACTCCGGCCGCCGCGCTGCTCGGGCACGAGCACCGCCTCGGAGCCGAGCAGCCCCTGCACCCGGGCCAGCGCCCGGGCCGCCCGCTCGTCGACCCGGGTCTCGCCGCCCCAGAACCCGAGCTGGCGGCCGCGGGCGGCCACGACCTCGGCGGGCGTCAGGGTGAGGCGGCTGATCCCGGCCGTGGGCCGGGTCGCGGGCGGGCCGGACAGCCAGCCGTCGAGCTGCCAGCGGACCCGCTCGGCGATGGCCGCCGGGCCCAGCGTCCCCTCGTCCCGCCAGGCCCGCTCCAGGCGCTCGCCGTGCTCGGTCTCGGCGGTGACCACGATCCGCGTGGCGGCCAAGCCCTGGCCGGCGAGCGCCGCGGTCAGGTCGTCGGCCAGCGACACGGCCACGAAGGCGGCGGTGTCGACCCGCTCGACGGGCGGGTCGAGGTCGATGGCCACGGCCAGCTCGGGGGCGGGCCGGCGGGCCGACAGCGGCCGGGGGTCCAGGCCGGAGGCCAGCCGGTGGAGCAGGACGCCCTCGGGCCCGAAGCGACCCACGACGTCGGCGAGCGGGAGCGCGGCCACGGCGGCCAGCGTGCGCAGACCGAGCCGGTGCAACACGCCGATCGTCCGCTCGAGCGCGGCCAGGCCGGCGGCCGGCGCGGCCGTCCCTGTGCCGGCGGTACCGCCGGTGGTGCCGCTGGTGCCGGCGCCGGCGCCGGCGCCGGCGAACGCTGCGCTGCCGCCGGAGCCGGAGCCAGAGCCGGAGCCGGCGAGCGCGGCGCCGTCGGCCAGCGTGGCCGTCGCGCGGGATCCGAGAAAGGCCGGCGTCGAACCGGGCGGCACGACGAGCGGTGCGACGGCGCCGGGCACGGGACCGGCCCGGTCGGCCGCATCCCCCGCCGCGCACCAGGCGGCGAAGGCGCCGTCGGCCACCCCGACCGCCACCGTCGCGCCCCCGCCGGCGGCGGGCGCCCGGCCCACGAGAGCGGCGGCGAGCAGGTCACCGGCCTGGCGCGCCAGCGCGCCGTCGCCCCCGGCCCAACGGCCCGGGCCCCGGGTGGCGAAGGCGACAGTGCCCGGAGCGACCACCTCGACACGCGGGCACAGCGCGTCGAGGGCGGCCACGACCGGCTCGAAGACCCGGGCGTCACGGGCAGGATCGGCGGGAAGGACGGCGGCCTCGGGGCAACGGGCCTGGGCGTCGCGGCGGCGCAGGCCGGGCTCGACGCCCTCGGAGCGCGCCGCCGGGCTGGCGGCCACGACACGGTTCGCGTGCAGGACCATCGCCGGCTCCGTGAGGGCCACGCCAGCGGCGACGAGGGGCCAGTGGGGGATGCGGGCGACCAGCGTGCGCTCACCACGCTCACCACGCTCACCACGGTCACCACGCTCACCACGGTCACCACGCTCACCACGGTCACGACGCTCACCACGGTCACCACGGTCGGCCGTCATCGTCATGCCGTTCGGGAGGGCTCGACCCACGCTTGCGGACAGTGGAGCCCTCCAGCAGCCGGTGCGGTCGGCGTGGTCGGCGTGGTCGGCGTGGTCGGCGAGGCGGCGGCGGGGCGGACGGCCACGGGCGCCACCGCGCCGTCGGGGCCGGGCAGCCACAGCTCCGCTCGCACTGGTCGGGCCGCCTCACGCCGGCCGGACCGAACCACCTCGACCCGCCGGGCACTCAGACGCCCGGCACCGTGCGGTCCGGGAGCCAGGCCGGCCCACGTCGCCGCGGTCACCGTGAGCTCGACGTCGGCCGGTTCGGGCCACCGGCCCCGCCCGGGCAGGCGGCACAGCACGCCGCCCCGCTCGCGGGCCCGGGCCGCCAACCGGCGGGCGTCGCTGCCCCGGATCCGGTGGTCGGTGCGGACGATCACCACGTCGAAGGCGTCAGCCAGAGCGGCCACGACCGTGCCCCACGACCCGGGTGGCGGGGCGGCCACGACCACCAGCCGCTCGAGGTCGACACCCAGCTCTCCCGCTGCGACGAAGCCGAGGTCCTCGACCCCGACGGTGACCACCCATGAGCCCGCCTGCGACGCTCCCGCCACCAGCGCCAGCGCCAGGCTGGTGGCCCCGGGACCGCTCACCCCGATCGTCGAGCCCCGCCTCAGGCCCCGGCCGGGCAGGAGCGGGGCGAGCACCGGCAGGGCGGGAAGGACCCGCTCGGCCCCGAGGGTCAGGGGCCGGGCGCGGGTGCCGAGCGAGCGGAGGTCCGGCGCCGGGCGAGCGACCACCGGCCCATCATCGAACATATGTTCCTCCCCCGGCAAGCGCAGCACGCCCCGGTGCCGGCCGCGTCATCACTTCTTTGGTTCTTTGGCCTGGCCAGGGCAGGCCAAAGAACCAAAGATCGAGCGGGCCGGTGGACGAACTAGCGTCGCAGCCGCCATGGGACAGCCGATCGTCGTCGCCGAGCATCCGTCCACGAGCCGCCGCGGCGTGGTCCGCTTCGAGCTCAACCGCCCGCTGTCGGGCATGGGACACGAGCGCTACCGCTCCCCTGCCGACGCCTTCGGCGACCGACCGGTCGACCTGCTCGCCCGGCGCCTGTTCGAGCGCGGCGGCATCGAGGCCGTCCACGTCAACAGCAACATCGTCACGGTGGACCTCACCAAGGGCTACACGTCCGAGGGCATCCGCGACATCATCGAGAACCTGTTCCGCTTCTACGGGCCGGGGTCTCCGGGCGAGACCCCGGAGATCGAGCCCGCCGAGCCCGTCGAGCCCGCCG
This sequence comes from Actinomycetota bacterium, assembly GCA_016185275.1. Taxonomy (GTDB): domain Bacteria; phylum Actinomycetota; class Acidimicrobiia; order Acidimicrobiales; family Iamiaceae; genus JACPNX01. Next base: position 39,809 of record JACPNX010000040.1, read on the forward strand.
AGGCGATGCCCGGCTGAGGCGCAGCCCGGGCGAGGCGCAGCCCGGACGAGGCGATGCCTGGCCGAGGCGATGCCTGGCTGAGGCCGCTCCTCCGAAGCCGCCGGCGCCGGAACATGGCAGGCTGGCCCGACCCGCGAGGCCCCACCCAGGCGTGAACCGGCGCCGTACGCACCCGAACCGACCTCAACGGCGAGGAGGAACCCATGACCGCGGTGGAGACCTTCGAGGTCGAAGGCCACATCGTCGACTCGCTGATCCTGGCCAAGATCCTCGACCTGATCCTCGACTCGGGCGCGGACTACCGCATGGTGCAGGTCGACATCGGCAAGACGGCCATCGACCCCAGCCGGGCCGTCGTCGAGGTGACCGCTCCGGACGACGAGGTCATGGTCCGCCTGGCCGAGATGCTCCAGGTGCAGGGAGCCAACCCGCTCACGACCGGCGACGCCGTGCTCGAACGGGCCGACCAGGACGGCGTGCTGCCCGCGGGCTTCTACTCGACCACGAACCTCGACACGGAGGTGCTGGTCGGTGGGCGCTGGTTGCGGGCCGAGAACCCGGAGATGGACTGCGGTCTCGTGGTGCTCGACGACGACGGCGGCTCCGAGGGCGCACCGGCGCGGGTCCGGACCCTGCCGATGCACCGGGTGCGTGCCGGGGACCGGATCGTGGTCGGCGCCCAGGGTGTGCGCGTCATCGCCGGCAACCTGCCCCGTGGCCTGTCGTCGTTCGAGTTCATGGACTCGGAGGTCTCCTCCGAAAAGCCCAAAGCCCTCCTGCTGCGCAACCTGGCCGACCGGCTGCGCGCCGCTCGCGACGCGGGCGCCAAGGTGCTCTTCGTCGGCGGCCCCGCGGTGATCCACACCGGCGGCGGCCCCGAAGTGGCCCGGCTGGTGCGCGACGGATGGATTGACGTCGTGTTCGCCGGCAACGGGTTCGCCACCCACGACATCGAGTCCAACATCCTCGGCACGTCCCTCGGCGTGTCGATCACCACCGGGGCGGGCACCGAGGGCGGGCACAGCAACCACCTGCGCGTGATCAACGAGGTGCGCCGTCACGGCTCCATCGCCGCGGCGGTCGCCGCCGGGTTCATCCCGGGCGGTGTCATGTACGAGTGCGTGCGGGCCGGCGTGCCGTTCCTGCTCGGCGGCTCGGTGCGCGACGACGGCCCGCTGCCCGACACGATGACCGACGTGGTCGCCGCGGCCGACCGCATGCGCGACCTCGTCGACGGCGTGGCAGTCGCCCTCATGGGGGCGACGACGCTCCACGCCATCGCCACCGGCAACATCCTGCCGGCATCGGTCGAGACCTTCTGCATCGACATCAACCACGCCGTCGTCACGAAGCTGGCCGACCGGGGCAGCCACCAGGCGCACGGGATCGTCACCGACGTCGGACCCTTCCTCGGCGCGCTCGCCGACGAGCTCGGCGCCGGCCGATCGTGACCGTCCCGGCCACCGCGCCCGGACCGCGGCCGGGCGTGCTCGCCGACGGCACCAACGCCTGGGGTCGGCGCTACCTCATGTGCCCGCCCACGCACTTCGGCGTCCTCTACGAGATCAACCCGTGGATGCACACGGAGGTCACGGTCGACCGCGACCGCGCCCAGGCGCAGTGGGAGGGACTGGTGGCGACGCTGCGGGCGGCGGGAGCCGAGGTGGTCGTCGTCGACCACGACCCGTCGGTGCCCGACATGGTGTTCACCGCCAACGCCGGCATCGTCAACGGCGACCAGTTCGTGCCGAGCCACTTTCGCTTCCCGGAGCGCCAGCCCGAGACCGACATCTTCAGCGACTGGTTCGCCCGGCAGGGGTTCACGGTCGACCGCCTGCCCACCGAGCTCGACCACGAGGGCGCGGGCGACGCGCTGCCCTTCGGCGGTCTGCTCCTGTCGGGCTACCGGTTCCGCTCCGACCTGCCCGCCACCACGGCGCTGTCCCGGCTGACCGGAGTGGCCGTGCGGGCCGTCGAGCTGGTCGACCCGCGGCTGTACCACATCGACATCACGTTCTGCCCGCTCGACGAGCGCCGTGCCATCTGCGCGCCGGCGGGTTGGGACCGCTACGGCCGCAAGGTCGTCGACGCGCTCGTGCCCGAGCCGCTGTGGCTGGAGGACGACGAAGCGCTCACGTTCTGTGCCAACTCTGTCGTGATCGGCAGGACGGTGGTCATGCCCACCACACCGGCCCGGGTGGGCCGCCAGCTCGAGGCGTGGGGCTTCGACGTGGTGACCTGCGAGGTGGGCGAGTTCCTCAAGGCCGGCGGCGGCGTGCGCTGCCTCACGCTGTCGCTCGACGTCGACCTGCGACGCTGAGCCCGCCGAGGGCCCGCATCACCCACCCGGCCAAGCCGGCTGCCACCACGGCCAGCACGGCGTGGACGACCTTGAACCCCGCCGGATGGTCGTTGGCGAGGATCAGCGGGAGCCGGACCGCCCAGTAGACGACGGACCAGCCGGCCAGCCCCACCGCGAGCACGCGAGCGGCACCGTCGAGCACGGGACCGGAGCGCAGCAAGGCCACTCCGGCGGCGGCGGCCAGCGCCACGAACGCCACGACCGGGACTGTGGCGAGCACCTTGCCGGCGAGCGTCGACGCATCGTCGGACCAGGCGAGGCCGAGCCGTCCCGTCCATGTCAGCAGCGTCCACGCCACCAGCGCGGCGACGGCGTACGGGCGGAGGCGGGCCATGCGAGGTGACCGTACCGACGGCCCCCGCCGCCCGACACATCGCGCTCGGCCGCGAGCCTCGCAGCCGCACCGCACCGCACCGCACCGCACCGCAGCAAGCGTCAGCCGGGCGGGGCGATCTGCTGGTCCTCGTCGGGGTGGTCATCCTCGAGCCAGGCGGGGTCCTCCCTGTGGAAGCCGAGGTCTGGGTCGTGCTCGGCCTCGTGGCGGCGGTCCTCGATCTGCCGCCCGAGCTCGTCGAGCTTCTGCTGCGCCTTGTCCGGGTCGAAGTCGGTCGTCATAGGTGACGCTCCTACCCTCGCCGTCGCCGGAGGGCACCCGAGCGCGCCGTCTGACAAGCTGCCGCGATGACGCCTGCCGCGATGACGCCTGCCGCCGTCACCCGCCGCGACCCTCGATCTCCCACGGCCCGGCCGCTCCTCCTGCTCGCTGCCGCGCTCGTCGCCGCCGCCCTCACCGGCTGCGGGGCGGTCCAGGCCCTCACCGACCTGCAGTCGTCGCTCGAGGGTGACGGGTTCACCAACGTCAAGGTCGGCGTCGACGGGTCGGACACCGTGACCGTGGCCGTCGACCCGCTCGCCGGCGACGCGGCCGGCTCGCAGACGACGGCGGCTCGGGTGGTGTGGACCACGTTCCCGCGGCGCTTCGGGCTGCTGCGGGTGACCGTGCGGGCCCAGTCGAGCCGCACCTACACCAGAGCCGACCTCGAGCAACAGTTCGGCCCGCGCCCGGCACGGCTCGACGACAAGCGACTCGGTGACGAGCTGCGGCGCATCGCCGCCGGTGCACTGATCGGTCTCGCCGTCGGTGCCGTGCTCCTCATCGGGCTGATCATCCTGATCGTCGTCCTGGTCCGGAGGTCGGGCAAGCGCAAGCGCCTGGCTCGCGCCCACGCGGCCGGCTACGGCTACGGCTACGGCTACGGCCAGCCCGGGTACGGACCGCCGCCCGGCTATGGCGGCCCGGCCGCGCCGGGACCGCCGCCCGGCTATGGCGGCCCGGCCGCGCCGGGATCGCCGCCCGGGGGCGGGTTCGGACCGCCCGGTTCGTCCGGCCCGTCCGGCCCGCCCGGCCCGCCGGGGCCGTCCGGTCCGCCGCCCGGTGGTCAGCAGCCGCCCGGGTGGGGGTAGCGCAAACCCCGCAGCCGCACTCCGCCATCGCTCGGGATGCGCACGCCGCCGTCGTTCCTCATGATCGGGGCATGAACACCGACCTGACCGAGGCGCCCGGCACGACGTCCACCGCTGCCCCCGCGAACGCGAGCCGACGGGGCGCCCCGGATGCACCCGTCCCTCTGCGCCGCGACCGCATCGCGGCCGGCGTCCGGATCGTCTTCGGGCTCGCCTGGCTCGTCGACGCGGCCCTCAAGTGGACGCCCCACTTTCGCCGCGACTACCTGGACCACCTGGCTGAAGGCGCCGAGGGCAAGCCGTCGTGGATGCAGCCGTGGTTCGACTTCTGGCGGAACCTGCAATCGCCCGCGCCGAAGGCGTGGGCCATCTTCGTGGCCGTGGTGGAGACGCTGATCGCGCTGGCCCTGCTGTTCGGCGTCGCCCGCAAGCTGACCTACTTCGGAGCGGCCGCCTTCAGCGTGATGATCTGGGCGACGGCCGAGGGCTTCGGTGGCCCCTACACCGGCCGGGGCGCCGACGTCGACGTCGGCGCCGGTCTCATCTACGCGATCGCCTTCGTCGCCCTGCTCCTGCTCACCGCCGACCGACCCGATCCGTTCAGCCTCGACACGGTCATCGAGCGACGCTGGGGCTGGTGGCGCCGGCTCGCCGAGTGGGGCACCCGCTGAGGGTCGGGGGTCGGGCGTCGCTCGCCGAGGACCTGCCGGTCACGCCGTCGAGGCCGCCGACGCCGAGCTGGTCGGGCTGCGGGACCCGGTGGAGGCCCGTCCACGGCAGGTGGTCCATGAACACCCAGGCCCGCCGGTGGATCGCCGTGGGACCCATCCCGCGCAGGGCCACCTTGTGGCGTGGACACGGGTAGCCCTTGTTCGCATCGAAGTCGTAGCCGGGGTGGTGCTCAGCCTCGGCACGCATGATGCGGTCGCGAGTCACCTTGGCGAGGATCGACGCCGCCGCGATCGACAGGCACGTCGAGTCACCCCGGACGATGCGCCGGGTCGAGCCGGGGCCCGCGCCGACGAAGTCCCACGATCCGTCGACCAGCACGTAGTCGGGCGCGCAGCCGAGACCTGCGATGGCCCGGTGGGCGGCCAGGCGCTGCGCCGCCGACATGCCGAGCGAGTCGCACTCCGCGTGACTGGCGTGACCGACCCCCCAGGCGACGCACCATCCGGCGATCCGGTCGAAGAGGGCCTCCCGTTCCCGCTCGGTCAGCTGCTTGGAGTCGCGGATCTTGTTGACCCGGCGATCCGTCGGGACGACGGCGGCGCCGACCGTGAGCGGGCCTGCCCATGCACCGCGACCCACCTCGTCGACGCCGACCACGATCCGGTGGCCGGCCTCCCACAGCTCCCGCTCGTGGGCCAACGAAGGCGCCCGGCCCTGCAGCGCCCGGCGGAGCGGCGGAGCGGAGGCGGCCGGCACGGCCTCGAACCTAGTGGTCCGGCGCTCGCGCGGTCGGAGCGCCTACGGTCCGCCCGGTGCTCCGATCCCGTCGCGACCGCCGCGCCGACGGTCCCGACGGAGGGCGCTGGTCGGTGGCATCCGCCGGCTCCGTGCTGAGCGCGGGATCCGTCCGGTCCCTGGCCTCGGTCGGCTGCGTGCTCAGCGTCGGATCGGCGGGTTCCGTCCTGTCGATCGGCTCCGCGGGTTCGGTGCTGTCGATCGGCTCCGCGGGTTCGGTGCTGTCGATCGGCTCCGCGGGTTCGGTGCTGTCGATCGGGTCGGCCGGCGCCGTCCTGTCGGTCGGTCGGGCGTCACCCGAGCGGCAGACAGTCGAGCGCGCGGCCGGGCTGCTCGCCGTCGTCTCGCTGGTGGCAGCCGGCGCGGCGGTCAGCGCAGCTCCACGGCGGCCGGGCCGCCGTCCACGTCGCCGATGGGCACGAACCCCGCGGCGGCGAGGTCGGGCACGAGGGAGGCATCGACTGCGGCGAGTAGACCACCGGAGGTCTGCGGGTCGTGGCACAGCGCGTCGAGCGCGGCCGGCGCGCTCGAGATGACATGGCTCGCCAGGTGCATGCGGTTGCGGGCGTCGCCGCCCGTGCGGACGCCGGCCTCGGCCGCAGCGAGCGCGCCGTCGTAGACCGGGACCGCAGCCGTGTCGAGCACGAAACGGGCGCCGGAGCGCTCGGCCATCTCCCACGCATGGCCGGCCAGACCGAACCCGGTCACGTCGGTCACGGCATGCACGTCCGGCCCGGCGGCAACGAGCACCTCCGATGCCGCCTTGTTCAGGGCGCGCATGCGGGCCACGGCCGCGGCCTTCGCCGGGTCGTCGTGGCCGGCGAGGACGATCCCGGTACCGATCGGCTTGGACAGCACCAGCACGTCGCCCGAGCGCGCACCGCCCTTGGTGAGGATGCGATCCGGGTGGACGAGGCCCTGCACGGCCAGCCCGAAGATCGGCTCCTCGCTGCGGATCGTGTGGCCGCCGGCGACGATGCCACCGGCCTCGGCGACGGTGTCGCGCGCCGCGCCGAGGATGTCGGCGATGGCCTCCGGCGGAAGGTGCTCGGGGAAGGCGGCGATGTTGAGGGCCACCACGACGCGCCCGCCCATGGCGAACACATCGCTGCACGCGTTGGCCGCCGCGATGGCTCCGAAGTCCGAGGGGTCGTCGACGAGCGGCGGGAAGAAGTCCGTGGTCGACACCAGCGCGAGGTCGTCGGCGAGGCGCAGCACGGCGGCGTCGTCGAACGGCGCGAGGCCGACCAGGAGCCCGGCGGCCGGGGCACCGGCCAGGTCGCGCAGGAGACCGGCGAGGGGCGCCGCGCCCCACTTCGCCGCGCAGCCGCCGCACGACGTCCATTCGGTGAGCCGGATGCCCGCGCTGCTCATGGAGGGGCAGCGTACGGGTGACGCCCGTGTGCGGGTCGCCGGCGCCGGTGCTACCGCGGTGCGACCGCCGGACCGTGCGACCGCCGGTGCTACCGCGGTGCGACCGCCGGACCGTGCGACCGCCGGTGCGAACGCCGGACCGTGCGACCCGGCGCCGGACGAGTCACGGGTGCGGGCCTTCGAGGCGGGCGATCGCCGCCAGCTCGCCGGGATCGGGCTCGGTGTCGGCGGCGAGGAAGGCGTCGATCAGCTCCTCGGCCAACGCCTCGGTGGTGAGCCGCAGGCCGAGGGCGAGGACGTTGGCGTCGTTCCAGCGGCGGGCGCCGCGGGCGGTCTCGGCGTCGGTGCACAGCGCGGCACGGACGCCGGGCACCTTGTTGGCCGCGATGGACACGCCCGTGCCCGTCCAGCAGCACGCGATCCCACGCTCGGCCCGGCCGGCCGCCACGGCTTCACCGACGCGGCGACCCACGTCCGGCCACGGGTCTCCCTCGCCGACGACGTCCACCTCGTGGCCCCGCTCCGCCAGCGCATCGCGCAGCGCGTCGGTCACCGGGGTCCGCTCGTCGGTGCCGAAGGCGATGCGCACCCGAACAGCATGCTGGTCCGCCGGTGCGCCGTCGAGCACGGCTCCTGCCCTACGTCCACGGACCGCCTCGTCCCCGCGGTTCCGCTGCGGCGATGCGGAAGACCCCGCGCGGTCAATCGGGCCGCGTCGCGAGCCGTTCGACGGGGGCGGTGAGCAGCACCGGTCGGCCGGTGCCATCGCGCTTGGAGTCGTACATGGCGGCGTCGGCGATCGCCACCAGCGAATCGGCGTCCATCGCAGGGTCCGCCGACCACGACACGCCGAGGCTCGCCTGCAGTTGGACCGCACCACCCTCCACCGGCACCGAGCCGCCGAGCCGCTGCGCCAGCCGGCCCGCCGCGTCGAGCGCGACCGAGGGCGACGGGATGGCCGGGTAGACGACGAGGAACTCGTCGCCCCCGATCCGTCCGACGGCGTCGCCCTCCCGTATGGCGCCCCGCAGGCGATCGGCGACGACGCTCAGGACGTGGTCGCCGGCGGCGTGGCCGTGCGCGTCGTTCACCGCCTTGAAGCGGTCGAGGTCCACGAACACGACGGCGACGCCGTGCTCGCCCGACCGGCGCCGCGACAGCGTGGCGCCGAGCAACGACATGATCGACGCACGGTTGTGGCAGGCGGTCAGGGGGTCGAAGGTGGCGCGCAGCTCGAGCTCGGCCCGCAGCACGGTCGCCTCGGTGACGTCGGAGACGCAGACGATGGCGCCGCTCACCTGCTCCCCGTCGTCGGCGAGGGCCCGCATCGCGACGCTGCACACGCGCGGCCTGGCCACCCCCGCCACGTGGATGCGCACCTCGACGTCGCTGTCCTGCGCGGCGTCGAGAGCTCGGCCCGCCGCTCGGAACAGCACGGCGCGGTCCTCGAGCACCACGTCGGCCAGCTGCGCGTCGAGCGTGGTCGCCTCGGGGTGACCCACGATCTCGACCAGGCGGTCGTTGCGGTGGAGGATCCGCCGGTCACGGTCGATCTGGAGGACGCCCGACGGCAGCGCTTCGGTGAGCCGGCGCAGGAGGCGCTCGCGGCGTCGCAGCTCGTCGAGCGCGGCCATCTCGTCCGAGACGTCGAGCATCTCGGTGTGAACCACGCCGTCGCCGCCGGGACCGGCGGCGAGCGTGTTGGTGATCTCCAGCCACGTCCAGGTGCCGTCGCGCCGGGCGTACCGGCCGCGCCAGCGGTGCGGCAGACCGGGCGACTGGAGCGCCGACAACCAGTTGTCGATGGCCCGGGCCTGGTCGTCGGGGTGGACGAGGTCGAGCGACGACCGGCCGACGACCTCGCCGGCGGGCCAGCCGAGCATCCGCACGCCGTTGTCGTCGATGGCGAGGATCTGGCCGTGGTTGTCGCGGCGCATCGTGCAGACCTTCGGTGGCGTGGCCGGTCGCTCGGCCAGCTCCTCGAGGTCGGCGAGGTCCCCGTCGCTCACGACGACGGCCATGAGCGCTCCGTGCGAGCCGCGCAGGTCGAGGTAGTGGATGGCGGCGCAATGGCCGTTCAGGAGCGTGACGTCGGCCCGACCCGCGCCCTGGCGGAGCGCCCGCGTCCAGGCCTCCACCGCGCGGGGGCGGTCCTGCGGGGCAACGAGGTCCACGCCGGCCCGGGCCGCGAGCACCGGGTGCGCGCCGATGTCGAGACTTGCGGGCATGGGGACCGACAGGCCGTTCCCGTCGCGAGCGCCGACCGCGGCTCCGGGGTAGCGCGCCAGGAGTCGTTCGAAGGTCCGCTCCACATGGGCGGGATCGAAGCGCCGCGCTTCCCCCACACTTCAAGATGTCGGCCCCGCCGGACGCGACGTGAGCAGTTCCGAAGCCGGAGCCGGCGCCGCGGCGCAGGTCCGCGATCGGCGGCTCAGCGCGGCGTCACGGCACGATCTCGACCGGGGTCCCGGTGGGCGCCAGGCGCACCATGGCCAGGATCGAGTCGTTGGCCATCCGCACGCACCCGTTGCTGACCCCCTGGCCGAGCAGGGCCGGGTTGTTCGTTCCGTGCATGGCGATCTGCCCCGTGCCCCCACCGAACGACTGGTAGACGTCGCTGAAGCCGCTGACGCTCACCTGCGCGACGCCGTAGGGCCCGCTGGTGTCGGACAGGAGCACGACGCCGTCGACGAAGAAGCTGCCGACCGGGGTGGGCGCCGAGGAGCGGCCGGTGGCCACGACGGTCGAGAACAGGGGCGTGTCCGCGTTGTACACGGTGGCCCGCTTGGCGGCGATCTCGATGCGCACCCAGTTGGGAACCGTGCGCAGCGACACCTGGCTGGTGCGGATCCACGCCGTCATGCTGTTGGGACGGGACGAGACCCGGACGTGGAGCCAGTCGCCCTTGCGCTCGAGGACCAGGAAGACGACCGCGAGGCCTTCCCAGGTTGGGTTCTGCATGGTCCGCAGGGGGACGTCGGGCGCCGAGTACAGGTCCACCGAGGGGCCCTTGGCATCGGCGACGGTGAAGCTGGAGGGGTGCTTCGGCTTGGGTTTGGCGGGCACCCAGGTGCCGACGAGCTGCGCGCCGCCGGCCGGTGCCACCCCCAGCGCGGCCTGGCCGGACACGGGGCTGGGGCCGGAGCGCACACCGAAGCCGATCGCGCCGCCGACGAGCACGCCGGCGGCCACGACGGCGAGCATCACGATCCGCAGCCGCATCGCCGCCACGGTACCGCCGTCACCCCACCCGCGGCACCGCGCCGGCGGGCGCACCCGGCTCGGTCAGCCGGTCATCGGTCCGCGTCGCTCGGGTCGCCCGGGTCGGTCGGGTCGCTCGGGTCCCGCGCGTCGGGCGGGTCGCCCCGGTCTGGTGCGCGGGACGCGTCGCCCAGGCCCGGCACTGCGGGCGCGTCCGGCGCGTCCGGCGCGGCGGGTCCGTCGGTGCGGCGGCTGCGCCGGGCGGCACGGTGCTGCTCGCGTCGGCCGTCACGGCCCTCGTGCCTGCGCTCCGCCAGCGCCTCGATGGCAGCCTCGCGGCGCTCCGTGACGCGGCGGCGGGTGGCGTCGGCGTCGCGCTCGACCGGCGGGCCGTGGCGGTGGTCCGGGTCGGGCTCGCCACGGCGCAGCGACCACAGCTGCACGCGGCCGATGTCCTTGAGCCGCCGGGCGCGGATGGAGCGGAACGCGAAGCAGTCGTCACCGGTGAGCGCGTCGTGCACCGCCTCGTCCACGACCACGGAGCCGGGAAAGGCGATGCCCACGATGCGGCTGGCACGGTTCACGACCGGGCCGAAGCAGTCGGCTTCCCGCTCCAGCAGGGGCCCGAACGCCAGCCCGACCCGCACGTCGTTGAGCGACTCGTCGGCGGCGTAGGCCTCCGCGAGCGACAGGGCGATCTCGGCGGCGCTGCGAACGTCGTCGACCACGAACATGACCTCGTCGCCGATCATCTTCACGACCCGCCCGCCGAGCCCGGTGACCGTGTCGTAGGCCAGCGCCTCGAAGCGGTCGACGAGCGCGGCGAGGTCGCGCTCGTCGAGCTGCTGGCTGAGGGCCGTGAAGCCGACGAGGTCGGCGAATCCCACGGCCTTTTCCTCACGCGCCTGTCCGGTGCTCTGGCGGACCAGCGCCCGCCGGGCGGCCGCCTGCATGTGGCGCCGCCAGACGTAGTCGAGGATGCGCGGCATGGTCGGCAGCAGCAGCCCGGCGAAGACGGTGAGCTCGGGGTCGGCTGCGCCGTCCGGCCGGGTGCCGGACGCATCGCCGGCGCCGCGGGTGACGGGGCCGTCCCCACCGTTCGCACCGTCCGGCTGGTCGCCGAGGGGACGCAGGGCGTCGATCTGGGCCGACGCCACGCGGGCCAGCGACCAGCCGATGACGCGGCTCATCTGGACGGCGAGGTCGGGGTCGATGACGCCGAGGTCGAGCAGCGCGGCGACCGTGTGCAGCGTTTCGACATCGGACGCGGTGAAGATGCGCTCGCCGGGGCGGGGCTCCGGGAAACCGAGCGCGCGCCAGAGGTGGGCGATCTCCCCGGCCGGCATGCGCGCCGCCACCGCGATCTCGGTCAGGTCGTAGATCGGGGGTTCACCGAGCACCAGTCGCTCGATGGCGAGGTAGGCGAGCGTGCCCTCGCTCTCCGCTTGTTCGATCTCGTCCGGGGCCACGCCCGCCGCCTCCAGGACCTCCGGCAGGGTCGGCGCGGTGGCGAAGTCGATCCCCAGGCGTTGCGCGGCCTCCCGCCGGGACGGTTCCAGGTCGCTCACGGCGCCGTCCTGCCCGGGGGCTGCGGCCGCCAGACCGAGCGGGGCGCTTCGCTGCGGGCGCGGTCCTCGGGCCGCGGCCCGCCGGGGCGGGCATCGGCACCGACCGCCGCAGCACCGGTCTCGACCTCACCGGCGGGCGGGGACGGGACGGGGACGGGGGCGAGGAGGACCTCCCCCCGCCGGTCGGTGGTCGACCAGCCCGCGTCGAGGCCGGGCACACGCAGCACGACAGGATCCGGCGGCGACCAGGGCGCGGGTTCGAGGTCCCACAGGAGCGCCGGCCGCTCGCCGTGCCAGCGCACGGCGTACGAGAGCGATCCGGCGGTCGTCGGCGCCTCGTGCAGCTCCCAGCCCTGGCCCCACCAGCCGGCGGGGAGCACCGGCACCAGGTCGATGCCTCCGTCGACCTCCACGGCCAGCAGGTCGCGGACCACGTCGACGAACAGCGCGCCGACCACCGCGTCGTCACCCTCGCCCTCGTCGGCACCTGACCCGGTGGAGCGGTCGAGCACCGACGGCCAGGCCCACACCGGCGACGCGCCACGCAGCATCAGCGCGATCAGGTCCAGCGCACGGGGATCGCCCCGGGCCAGGAGCCGGCGCGCCGCGGCGCCGACCGCCCGCAGGGCCACGCCGGGCGCGTCGAGGTCGGGCACCGACTCGACGACCGGCGGCAGGCGCGCGGCCAGCGCGCGCACACCGGCAGCCCCGTCCGGCTGGCCGAGCGCGGCGAGCGCGGCGGCGACGGCGACCGCGGCGTCGCGGGCCCAGCGCGCCGGGGAGGTGCCGGCCGGGAAGCGGCCACGGCGGGCGGCGCGGTCCCAGCGCCGGAGCCAGGCGACCGCCCGGTCGAGCACCGGCTCCAGCACGCGACCGTCGCCGGTGAGCGCGGTGTGGGTGCCGAGAGCCACGAGGGTCGCGCCGACCGACGTCGGGTCGCGGCCGGGCTCTTCGCCGTGGTACCAGCGGTCGGCGACCGCGAGCAGGCTGCGCTCGGCCGCATCCGCGCGCCCGGCTCGGGCGAGCGCGCCGGCGAGCACGGCGACCTCGGGCGGGCTGGCCGGCGGCCCCCAACCATCGCCGGCATGCAGCGCGTCGCCGGCATGCACCGGCCCGCGGCCGGCACGGCCGAGCGCGGCGCCCGACTGCGGCGCCAGGAGCAGCGAGCGGCGAGCGGCGGCGAGCGCCTCGGCCAGCAGGGGGTCGGGCACGTCGAGGCGGGCCCCGCGCTGTGCCTGGGCGGTCCAGCCGGACGCGACCACCTGGTGGTCGGGCACGACGGTCGGCCACGACAGGTCCTCCGCCCGCTCGGGTGGCCAGACGCCCCTCGGCAGCACCGCGCGCAACGTCGTCCCGTGGGGCACGGGGAAGATCAGCGCCAGCGTGAGCAGACCCGTGCCGTCGCTCAGCCCGCCTGCGAACCGAGCGTCGCCCGCCGGCCCGCCGAGCTCACCGACCGCACCGTCGCCGGCCGGCTCACCGAGCCCACCGTCGCCGGCCGGCTCACCGAGCCACCCTTCGAGCGGCTCGCCGATCTCGGCCCGGCCCTCGGTCACGGCGGCGAAGACATCGTCGCCCCCGCGGCCCACGGCCCAGCGTCCCGGCGGGCGCGGCAGGAGCAGGAACGGCTCGGAGCAGTGGTCCAGGCGGCGGGCCGATCCCGACCCGCCCGGCAGCGCCGTGACGTGCACGTCGGTCGATCGCGCCACCCGGGCCGGCGTGAGCGGGCGCAGCACGAGGGCGAGCGCGAACGGAACCCTCGTCTCGTTGGCGACCTCGACGATCACGTGCTCGTCGGCACCGTCACCGGGGGCGGCGCGGATGGCCCACACGCGCTGCACGGCGTCACCGCCCGGGATGCGCAGGCGCGTCTCGACGACGGGGGCGTCACCGACCCGGCGCTGGCGCACGCCGGCCTCGCGGGCCGGTGCGTGCCAACGGTCCTGCGCACCGATCCACCAGTCGAGCGAGGCGCCGTGCGCGTGGGAGCACGGGCAGATCAGGCCGCGGGGGTCCACGAGGGTGCGCGGGCCGCCGTCGAGCGTGCCGATGCGCAGCCACGAGCGGCGTCCCGGTCGGGCCAGACCGGGAGGCAGCACCCAGTCACGGCCTCGCAGCGCTGCGATCGCCGCGGCACCGCGGCGGTCCGGGGCCGGCTCGTCGCCGGGCACGGGCCTAGCGCTCCTCGATGCCGTCGTGCTCGTGGCCCGCGTCGCGCCGAAGCAGGCCGCGGTACGCCTCCAGCGCGCTGTGCCCGTCGTGGCAGACGGCCTTCACCTCCGAGCAGATGGGCAGGTCGATGCCGAGCTCGTCGGCGAGCTCGATCACCACGCGGGAGGTCTTCACCCCTTCGGCCACCATCTTCATCTGCTCGATGACCTCGTCGATGGTGAGGCCCTTGCCGAGCTGCTCACCGACGTGGCGGTTGCGGCTCTGCTGGCTGGTGCACGTGGCCACGAGGTCGCCCATCCCGGCTAGGCCCGAGAACGTGAGCGGTCGCCCGCCCATGGCCATGCCGAGGCGGGTCACCTCGTTGAGCCCGCGGGTGATCACCGCGGCGCGGGTGTTGTCCCCGGCACCGAGCCCGTCTCCCATCCCGGCGGCGATGGCGATCACGTTCTTGAGGACGCCGCCCAGCTCGCAGCCGCAGACGTCGTCGTTCGTGTACACGCGGAACAGGTCGGTCCGGAACAAGCGCTGCAGCGCGCCGGCCACGTTGTCGTCGTCCATGGCGATGACCGACGCGGCGGCGTGACCGGCGAGGATCTCCTTGGCGAGGTTCGGCCCGGTGAGCACGCCGACCGGATGCCCGGGCGCCACCTCCTGGATGATCTCGCTCATCCGCCGCCGGGTCCCGACCTCGAGGCCCTTGGCCAGGCTCAGGACGGGCACCCAGGGCCGCAGGTGCTCGACGACCTCGACGAGCGTGTCGCGGAAGCCGTGCGACGGAACGCCCATCACGAGCACGTCCGCCCGGCACACCGCCTCCTCGAGGTCCGAGGTGGCGCGCAGCGAGTCGGGCAGGCGGTAGCCGGGCAGGTAGTCGCCGTTCTCGTGCTCGGAGTGGATCTGCGCGGCCAGCTCGGGACGGCGGGCCCACAGCGTCGTCGGTGTGTTGCGGGCGGCGAGCGCGGCGACCGTGGTCCCCCACGAACCGGCGCCGATGACCGAGACCCGGATGTCCATGGCGGCGGAGGTTACGCCCTGCCCTCGCTACGCTCCCGCGGTGGTCGTCGCCGCCGTGAGGCGCCCGTGAGCGTGCGGGACGGGCAGGCTGCGGCGGCACCGGTGACGTGGGTGCTGGTGCCCGTGAAGTCGTTCGCCTCGGCCAAGGTCCGCCTCGCCCCGGCCCTCGGGGTCGCCGAGCGAGCGGGCCTGGCCCGACGCCTGGCCGCCGGCGTGCTGGCCGCGGCCGCGCCCCTGCCCGCCGCCGTCGTCTGCGACGACCCCGAGGTGCGGGCGTGGGCGGAGGCCGCCGGAGCCGCCGTGGTGTGGACGCCCGGGCTCGGCCTCGACGGCGCCGTCGAGGCCGGCGTCGCCCACCTCGCCGAGCGGGGTGCGGTGACCGTCGTCGTCAGCCATGCCGACCTGCCGCTGGCCACGCGGCTCGACCGCTTCGCCGCGGCACCCACCGCCGACCCGCGCCCTGGCCCGGACCCGTCGGCGACGTCCTCTGCGACGTCCTCCGCGGCAACCCCCGCGACGTCCTCGGTGACGCTCGTGCCCGACCGCCACGCCGACGGCACGAACGTCGCCGTCGTGCCCGCCGCGGCCGGCTTCCGGTTCGCCTACGGCCCCGGCTCGTTCGCCCGCCACGCGGCCGAAGCCGAGCGGTTGGGCCTTCGGCTGCGGATCGTGCGCGACGAGGATCTGGGCTGGGACCTCGACGTCCCCGCGGATCTCGTCGCGCTCGAGCAGCTCATGGCCGCCCGCGCCGGGCACCCGACCGCGCCCTGATGGCAGCGGCGGCCTGATGTCGTTCACGTCGCGCGACCTGCCGGTGCCGGCCGTGGCGCTCGCCATCGGCGCCCACCCCGACGACGTCGAGTTCGGGTGCGGCGCGACGCTGGCCAAGTGGTCGGCGTCCGGTTGCGAGGTGCACCACCTCGTGTGCACGGACGGCTCGAAGGGCACCTGGGACGCGGATGCGGACATCGCCGCACTGGTGGAGCGCCGCCGCCACGAGCAGCGGGCCGCGTCGCTCGCGCTGGGGGCCCGAGGCGACGTGGTGTTCCTCGATGCGGTGGACGGAGAGCTCGAGGCCGACCGCACCCGCCAGGCCGAGGTGGCCGCGTGGATCCGCCGGCTGCGGCCCGGCGTCGTGCTGGGCCACGACCCGTGGCAGCGGTACCGGCTCCACCCCGACCACCGGGCTGCGGGGTTCCTGACGACCGACGGTGTGGTCGCCGCCCGCGACCCTCACTTCTTTCCCGAACAGGGCCTGGCTCCGCACCGCCCCGACTGGGTGCTGCTGTTCGAAGCCGACGCCCCGGACCACGTCGAGGACGTCACCGGCTTCGCCGGCCGCAAGCTGGCGGCGCTCGAGGCCCACGCCAGCCAGCACGAGTCGACGATGGGCATCACCGCGGGCGAGGCCGGCGAGCAGCGCGCCCGCTTCCGGCGCCGTGTGCTGGACCGGCTGGCGGAGGTCGGCCGGTCCGCGGGGGTGGAGGCGGCGGAGTCGTTCGCCCGCATCGCCTGCGACCGCTGACCGGCGCCGTACGGGAAGGGCGCGCGCCCTCCCCGTACGGACCGCGATCCGGCGTCCGTCAGCGGGCGGCGAGCTTGGCCAGCTTGGGCGCGGGCGCCTCGCCGTTGACGATCTTCTTGAGGCCGGCGCCGACGGTCACCTTCGGCACCTTCTTGGCCTTGACCTTCACCGCCGCCCCGGTCTGGGGGTTGCGGGCGGTGGTGGCCTTGCGGTCGACCCGCTCGAACTTCACGAAACCGGTGAGCGCGACGGCGTCGCCCTTCTTCACGCTCGCCCCGACGACCTCCTCGAAGGCCTTCAGCACCGCGCCGGTCGTCTTCGAATCGGTCCCGGCCTGCGCCGCCACCTGGGCGACGAGGTCCGACTTGGACATGGTGGCCACGGGCCAACCTCCTGGTGTTGCTGGGAGCAAGGACGCCGGGAGCCACGCTGGCGGCCGGCGCCGTCATTGTGCTCCTTGTGTCACAAGGGTTCGCGGATGGTCGACGCGCGCGGGGCCTTGCGCGGCAAGGGTCGGTTGCGGTGCTGGCGGCCCGGCACCTTGCCGCGGCAGGCTCGGCCGATGCTCGACGACGGTCGTTACGACGTGTTCGTGGTCGACGCGGTCGCCGCCGCAGGGGATGCGGACGTCGTCCTCCTCGAGCTGGCCGTGCTGGCCGGCGCCCGCAAGGGCGAGGTCGTGGCCGTGTCGGCCCAGGGGCTCGGCCGCGACCCGATCGACCTGCTCGGCGCGCCGGGCACGCTCACCGTCACCGCGGGCGAGCCGTCGGTCGACCTCGAAGGCTGACGCCGCCGCCTGGTCCGCGCGCCGCGCCGCCGCGCCGGGCCGCGTCCGTCAGACCGGAACCGCCGCGCCCCGGATCGTGGGTCGGACCACGGGCAGGGCCTTGCGGGCGCTCTCCCGGGTGATGGTGTCGATGCGGAAGCCCGCAGCCTCGATCGCGTCGGCGGTGCGGCGGGTGAGGTGGCAACCACCCGCGACCCGCTTCCACACCGGCTCGACGCGCCGCTGCCACGTGAGCCGGCGCGGTCGCCCCTCGGCGGCGACGTGCTCGAGGAACACGAGGCGCCCCTCGGGCCGCAGGACCCGGCGCACCTCGGCCAGCACCGCAGGCGGGTCGGGCACCGAGCACAGCACGAGCGTGCACACGACGGCGTCGAACGAGGCCTTGCCGAACGGCAGGTGGTCGGCGCTCGCCTGCTCGACCTGGAGCTCCACGGCCGCGGTCAGATCGGCACGGCGTCGCCGCAGCCGTTCGAGCATCGCGGGCTCGGGATCGGTGACCACCAGCCGCCGCACGGTCGCCGGGTAGTGCCGCAGGTTCAGCCCCGTGCCGGCGCCGATCTCCAGGACGTCACCGGCGAGCGGCCGGATGAGGTCGGCGCGCCACGCGGCCATGCAGGCCTCCTCGGTGCGGGCGACGGCCCGGTCGTAGATGCGGGGGAACAGCCAGGCCACGCCGGCAAGGTAGCGGCCGCCGCGGCTGCGGGCACGGGGCCGTAGGGTCGCGGCCATGCAGCGCCTGACAGGACTCGACGCCAGCTTCCTCGCGATGGAGACGGCTCGAACCCCGATGCACGTGGCGGGCCTGGCTCTGTACGACACAGCCGGGCTGGACGACGATCCGATGCCGCGGGTCCGCGAGCTCATCGAGAGCCGGCTGCACCTGGCGCCGCCGTTCCGGCGCCGCCTCGTCGAGGTGCCGTTCGGGCTCCACCACCCGGTGTGGATCGAGGATCCCGACTTCGATCTCGACCACCACCTCCGCCACATCGCCGTCCCGCCCCCGGGCGCGGAGCGCGAGCTGGCCGAGCTCGCCGCCCACCTCGTCAGCCTGCCGCTCGACCGGTCCCGGCCCCTCTGGGAGATGTGGGTCATCGAAGGCCTCGAAGGCATCGGGCCCGACACGCTCGCCACGCTCACGAAGGTCCACCACGCGGCGATCGACGGGGTCGCCGGCAACGAGCTGACCGTCGCGCTGTTCGACCTGAGCCCGGAGGTGGCCGAGGTCCCTGCACCCGCGCAGCCCTGGCGGCCGGACCACGTGCCGTCGGACTTCGAGCTGGTCGGCTACGCCACGAACTCCCTGGTGCGCCAGCCGGTCAAGCTGGTCAAGGCCCTCCGCCAGACGGCCGCCACCGCGCTCAACGTGCGCTCCGTCAACCGCCAGAGCCAGGACGACCCGCCGCCGTCACCGTTCAGCGCGCCGCGCACGTCCATCAACGCGGCCCTCACCAGCCACCGCTCCTACGCCATGCGCACGCTGTCCCTGCCGGACGTCAAGCACGTCAAGAACACGTTCGGCACGACGGTCAACGACGTCGTCCTGGCGCTGTGCTCGGGCGCGCTGCGGAGCTACTTCGACGCCAGGTCCGAGCTCCTCGACGGCCCCCTCGTGGCCATGGTCCCCATGTCGGTGCGCACCGAGTCGGAGCAGACCACCGGCGGCAACCGCGTCACGTCGATGCTGACGTCGCTCGCATCGGACCTCGACGATCCCGTCGACCGTCTGCTCCAGATCCACACCGCGATGCGGGCCGCGAAGGAGCAGACCAACGCCATCGGCGCCGACATGCTGACCGACTGGGCCGAGTTCGCGGCGCCCGCCATCTTCTCGCTGGCCGTGCGCCTCTACTCGCGGACCCGCCTGGCCGACCGGCACCGGCCGCTGTTCAACGTGACGATCTCCAACGTGCCGGGCCCTCCCTTCCCGCTCTACTCGGCGGGCGCTCCGCTGCTGCACAACTATCCGATGGGTCCGATCTTCGACGGCGCCGGGCTCAACATGACCGTGATGTCGTACCTCGACAACCTCGACTTCGGGCTCCTCGCCTGCCCCGACCTGGTCGACGACGTCTGGGAGATCGCGGACGGCCTGCAGGGGTCGCTCGACGCGCTGGTCGACGCGGCGAGCGCGATCGCCGGCCGGGCCGCCCCGCCGGAAGGGTCAGGCGAACCCCGCGCGACGGCGAGCCCGAAGCCGTCCTCTGCGCCGGCCAAGGGGACGACCCGGACGCAGGGCACGCGCAAGAAGGCGTCGTCCGCGCGCCCGGCGCGCCAGGCCTCCGGCGGGCGGGCCACCAAGTCCGGCGGGCGGGCCACCAAGTCCGGCGGGGCAGGCGGGAACGGTCAGGCGTCGGGCGGGAGGTCCTCGAG
The DNA here is from genome assembly GCA_016185275.1 of Actinomycetota bacterium. Classification (GTDB taxonomy): domain Bacteria; phylum Actinomycetota; class Acidimicrobiia; order Acidimicrobiales; family Iamiaceae; genus JACPNX01. The sequence continues at coordinate 59,113 of JACPNX010000040.1, forward strand.
CGCGGCGCGCACGCGCGCGGCGACGGCTCGGGCCTCGGCGTCGGACTCGTAGCGCGACCGGGGCCAGAAGAACCCGCGCAAGCCGTCCTTCGGGCGGCGGGGGACCACGTGCACGTGGAGGTGCGGCACGCTCTGGCTGACGCGGTTGTTGGCGGCCACGAACGATCCGTGTGCAGCCATGGCGCGCTCCACCGCGATCGCGACCCGTCGCACGCGCTCGTAGAGGGGGCCGACGAGCTCACGCGGCAGGTCCGCGAGCGTCTCGTGGTGGCCGCGGGGCACGACGAGCACGTGACCCGGGAACAGCGGCCGGGTGTCGAGGAACGCGACCGCGACGTCGTCGTCCACCACGACGTGGGCGGGCGCCGCGCCGGCGACGATCCGACAGAACAGGCACGCCCCGGCCGGGCCCGGGATCACCGGAGGGCCCGGCCCGGAGCATCGAGGAGCGGGTCGGCGTCGACGCCGGTGTTCCAGGCATCGGCCGAGACGCGCACGCTGCCGGTACGGATGCTGCCTGTGCGCACGCTGACGTGAACGGGCTCCGCGAAGAAGCTGATGGCGGCGACGACGACAGCGACGACGACGACGAGATCCCCCTGCCGGTCGAGGTGGTCGAGCACCGCAGGCGATGATGGCACCAGGCGACCGGCGGGCGGAACCGGACCGTCAGCGGAGAGCGGCGTCCACGATCAGCGCGGCGCCGAACACCACGAACAGGGCCGCCGCGCCATAGCGGATCGTCCGCTCGGGCAGACGCGCCCCGAGCTGGCGGCCCACGGCGATGGCGAGCCCGTCCGCCGCGACCATGCCGGCGGTCGAGCCGAGCCAGGTCCCGAGGAACCCCTCCTTGGCGGCGAGCGTGATGGTGGCGAACATCGTCTTGTCGCCGAGCTCGGCGAGCATGAAGGTGGCGCTGACCGCGGCGATGGACGCGAGGGCGCTGCGCCGGTCGGCTCCGGCCGCGGCCTTCTCGTCCTCCTCGGACAGACGGTCGCCGCGCAGGGTCCACGCCGCGAACCCGACGAAGGCCAGGCCGGCCACGATCGAGATCGGCCGGGTCGGTAGCCGCTCGGCGGCGAGACGGCCGACCGCCACCGAGCCGAGGTGGATGGCGGCGGTCGCCAGGGCGATCCCGACCAGCACCCGCCACGCGGCGAAGCGCGTCGCGAACGCGAGCGCCATGAGCTGGCTCTTGTCGCCGAGCTCCGCCACGAAGATGACCACGCTGCTGAGCAGGAACGCTCCCACGGGACCTCCAGGGATCACCGGGCCGGAGGCGCGACCTCGACCCGGCACGGATGTGCCAGGACGTCGGTCTCGCCCGCCTGCCGGTGTCCCGCAGGCCCACCCGACCGGCCGCCCGTAGGCGGCAGCGTGTCGACCGGGAGGTTGGGGGCTACTCCCCTTCGCCGGCCGCCAGGGTACCGGACGCAGGTGGCGGCGCCGACCTCGCCCGGCGAGCACCGCGCCGCGGTCCTCCCGGGGGGCGAGCGCGGGCCGCCCGCCATCGCCCGGCGCACCTCCGCGGGTCACGACCGCCGGGCCGGTGACGCCATCCACCACCTCGGGCGTCCGCAGGTGTTCCATTGGTTCGTTGACCCGTCGCCCAGTCGCCGTAGCGCCCCGCGTGCTCCCCGGGGAACCGGAAGCGGCCGGCCACGACCTCCCGAGGGGGAACCTGCCTTGTCCGACCTCACCATCGCCCCTCCCGCGCGCCCCCGTACCGGCTCGACAGCCCGGCACCGGTGCACCTACGTGCTCGACACCTCGGTGCTGCTGGCCGATCCCCGGGCCCTCACCCGCTTCGAGGAGCACGACGTGGTGCTGCCCGTCGTCGTGCTCATCGAGCTCGAGGCCAAGCGTCACCATCCCGAGCTCGGATGGGCCGCCCGCCAGGCCCTGCGGACGCTCGAGCGCCTGAGGGTCGAGCACGGCACGCTCACCGCGCCGCTGCCCGCCAACGACGCGGGCGGCACCCTTCGGGTCGAGCTGAACCACCAGGACACGAGCTGCCTGCCGTCGTCGCTGCGGGCCGACGGCAACGACCATCGCATCCTGGCCGTCGCCCGCAACCTGGCGGCCGAAGGTCGGCCCGTCACGGTCGTCACCAAGGATCTTCCGCTGCGGCTCAAGGCCAGCATCGTCGGGCTGGCGGCCGACGAGTACCGCAACGAGCTGGCGGCCGACACGGGGTGGACCGGCTTCGTCGAGCTCGACGTCGACGGCGCCGCGGTCGACGAGCTGTTCGACCTCGGGACCGTCGACCTCGACGCCGCCCGCGACCTGCCCGTGAACACCGGCATCGCCCTGCACGCGGGGTCGCAGTCGGCGCTCGGACGGGTGCGGGAGGACAAGCGGGTGCACCTGGTGCGCGGCGAGCGCGCCCTGTTCGACGTGCGGGGCCGCTCGGCGGAGCAGCGCATCGCACTGGACCTCCTGGCCGACGACTCGGTCGGCATCGTCAGCCTCGGAGGTTCGGCCGGCACCGGCAAGAGCGTGCTCGCTCTCGCCGCCGGTCTCGACGCCGTGCTGGAACGCCACACGCACGGCCGCATCGTCGTGTTCCGCCCGCTCTACGCCGTCGGCGGCCAGGACCTCGGCTACCTCCCGGGCGACCGCGAGGAGAAGATGTCGCCGTGGGGAGGCGCCGTGTTCGACGCCCTGGGCGCCATCGCGGGCCCGGCGGTGGTCGACGAGGTCGTCGCACGCGGCCTGCTCGAGGTGCTGCCGCTCACCCACGTGCGGGGCCGGAACCTGATCGACACGTTCGTGGTGATCGACGAAGCGCAGAACCTCGAGCGCCCCGTGCTGCTCACGGCCCTGTCACGCCTCGGCGAGGGGAGCCGCGCGGTGCTCACGCACGACGTGGCCCAGCGCGACAACCTGCGCGTGGGGCGCCACGACGGCGTCGCCTCGGTGATCGCGACCTTGCGCGGGCACCCGCTGTTCGGCCACGTCACGCTGGCCCGCTCGGAGCGCAGCCCCGTCGCCGCACTGGTCACCAGCCTCCTCGAAGGAGTTGGCGACTGACGACCCTCGACGTGGGTAGGGGCTCGCCACCCGAGGACGCCCCCCGTTGCAGCCGGTCGATGGGGTGATCGCAACACGCGCGTCAGCGATGGCGGGGCCATCGTCCAGTGGCACCACGGGATCCGTACACGACATGCCAGACAGTCCCCCCGGGAGGCCCTTCGATGCCCGCCAACCTCTCCCGAGCCCTCCACCACTGGGCGCCGCAGTCCTGGATGGCCCAGGCGATGTGCAAAGGGCGGTCGGAGCTCTTCTTCGCCCCGCACGCCGAGCGGCCGCAGGCCCGGGTGAGACGCGAGGCGCGCGCTCGTACGGTGTGCCAGACGTGCCCCGTGGTCTTCGAGTGCCGGCGCTTCGCCAGGGACCACCTCGAGCACGGCTTCTGGGGAGGCGAGTCCGAGGAGGAGCGGATCCTGGCCGGCTACCCGGTGCCGAACCCCATCGGCGGCCGTAGCCAGCGCACCTCAGCCACGGGCTGAGCTGCCTCGGCCGACCGGCATCCGCGCCGGAAGCGACCCGATCGCGTAGCGTCCCGGCGACCCGATCGTCCGAGGGGAAGGTCGCATGGCTCGCCGCCCACCCGTCTACGGCCTCGACATCGAGACCGACACCACCGTCGACGGCCTCGATCCCGGCGTGGCGCCGGTGATCACGGTGGCGCTGGCCGGCGACGGCTGGGTCGAAGTGCTCTCCGGCCGGGAGTCGACCATCCTGCTCGACCTCGACGCATGCCTGCGGACCTTGCCGGCGGGCGTGCTGGCCACCTGGAACGGCGCCGCCTTCGACCTGCCGTTCCTGGCCGACCGCGCGGGACGGCACGGCCTCGAGCTCGGCCTACGGCTGCGCCACGACCCCGGGCTGAAGGTGCGCCGGCCGCTGCCAGGCCACGCCGGCGCCTACCGTGGCGCCTGGTACGGGCACCGGCACCTGGACGCCTACCGCGTCTACCGCAGCGACGTCGGGCCTGCCCTGCGGGTGTCGTGCTCGTTGAAGTCGATCGCCCGGCTGGTGGGCCTCGTGCCGATCGAGGTGGACCGGGCCCACATCCACGACCTGAGCCACGAAGCCCTCCACGCCTACGCGGCCAGCGACGCCCGCCTCGCCCGGGACCTGGCCGATCGCCGCTGGGCCAGTGCCTCGCGCTTCGTCGACAGGGTCGGCGATCTCGTGGCCGCGGCGGCGTCGGGATCCCACGTTCGCGGCGCCGTCCCCCAACCCGGCGTCGCCTGAGGACCGGGCGGCGTCGCGGCCCGCCCGGTCCTCCCTCCCCGTTTCGTTCTGTCACACCCCCTTGCAACGATTGGGGCACGTGGCGCGGAGACCGCCCGGTTCGTGGCGCACAGGCGTGCGGCACCCCACACCGCCCGGCACCCGGAGGCTTCCGTGCCCGCGTCACCCCCCACCCGTCCGCGCTCGGCTTCCCGAACGGCCGCGGCGCGGAGCGCAACGTCCGCCCCACCCGCCGCCGGGCTGAACCCCGCCGGCCTCGCCCGCATCCTCGAAGACCTCGACGATGCGCTCGGCTACGACGCCGACCACCCGAGCTACCTGATCGAGCTGACCGGCCCGCCCGGCCACTCCGCGCGGCCGAGGCTGGCCGAGCTGCCCCCCAGCGTGCATCCCCTCCAGGTGCTGCTCGGTCACCGCGCGCCGGCGGAGTGCGCGGCCATCGGCGTCGTCGCGCTCGGCCGGGCCACGGTCCTGAGCGACTCCGGTGCGGACCATCGGCTCCACACCCGGTCCGCCGCGAGCGCGCCGGGTGTCGTGCGCGTCGCCCACCTCGTCGCTCGCACCGGCTCCTGCGCCGGCCGCCTCAGGCCGCTCGACCCGGCCGGTCCCAGCCGCGCCCTCACGGCTGGCACCGGGCGGATCGCCGACGCGTGCTCGCGCGCCTTGCGGCTGTCGACGCCTCCACCGGAAGCGCCCGTGCGCGCCTGGTTCGACGCCCGCTGGTGCGAGGCCCTCGTCACCGCGGTCGCCGCCCACCCTGCGGGTCCGTGGTCGTGGCCGGCACTGGCTGCGTGCCACCCCCTTCCCGAGGCAGCCGCCGCGTCCTCACCCGGCGCCCTTCCACCACTGGTGGCGGAAGCGGCCGCGTCCACCGACTGGGAGGCTGTCCGGCGCCGGGCCGCGGCGGGCGACGGCGTCGCCGGGCTCGACGGGGCCACCGTCGCCTGGCTCGACGCCGGCTCGTTCAGCCGCTTCGTGCTCGACGAGCTCCCGGCGCCGACCGAGGTCGTCGCCTGGCTCCGGCTCCTCGCAGGGCCCACCCCCGCCGGCCTCGTGGGGGCCGCGCTGGGCCTCCCGGGAAATCCCGGACCGGCCCGAGGTCCTGGTTAGCTTCGAACCGGTCCGGGCGCCGGGAACTCCTTCGCCCGCCACCACGTCTCATCGGCTGTGTCGAGCTCACCGTCGACGCGGAGAGCATGCCTCCCGTGCCCCCTTCTCGTGATCGTGACCTCGTTGCTGGTCTCGGGTTGTGGATCCGGGGTCCTCGACCGGACATCGACGGCCGCGGGGGCAACGACGCGACCGTCGATGGCTCCGGATTGCCGCCTCCCGATGATCCGACTGGCGAGGGACTTCGAATCGACGGCGGATCTCGTCCGACAGTCATTCGCCATTGCGCCCGCCACGGTCGAATCCATAGAACGCCTCCCAGGGAGTGGGCCCCCGGGCGAGATGGACATTCGGCTCGTCGCGAACATGTCGACATCCGGATCAGTGGTGGGCGCCAAACTGCCGACGACGTTCAAGCTCTTCTTCGGGTTGGCGGCCCGAGCCAACGGCGGCGAGGCGCAACTGCTCGGCCTCGAGTTCCACGAGATGGCAGTCGCTGACGTCTTGGTGGTCGCACTGACGCCGCCCGATCCGACGACCGGGGAGTACGGGCTCGTCACGCTCAACGCCTTCTTCCTGATCACCGATGGCGTCGTCGACCCGGCGCTCTCCGCTCAGCGGGAGCGGTGCGCCGACGGTCGGACGAAGGCGGCGTTCGTCGATGCTGAGGGACAGACCGAGGCGGCGCTCATCGCGCGGCTGAGGAGGACGGCGAGCACCGTGCCGGGCACCGGCGGTTGACCCATGGGTGGACCGACTTCCTGATCTTCTCGCGTCCAGATGTGTCATAGCCCCTCGCGATGGTGGCCGACACGGGGCGGGGCGCGGCTCGGATCGGCATGCTCGACGAGCCCCCGGCGCCGCCCGAGGTCGTCGCCTGGCTCGGGCTGCTCGCAGGGCCCACTCCCGCCGGCCTCGTGAGGGCCGCGCTGGCGCTCCCGGGAAACCCCGGACCGGAACAGGGCCCTGGGTAGCATCGAACCGATGCCGCCCGACCCGGTCGATCCACCGGCCTCGCCGGACCGCCGGAAGCTGCTGCTCGCCGGGGGGTACGTGGCGGCCAACGTGGCGGCGCTGGCCAAGCTCGGCCGCCGCGGAGGGCCGCGGCAGGACTCCCGCGTGCGCACCTCCGGGAGCCCGGAGGACCCGAGAGGCTCGGCCACCGATGGGACGACCGCGCCGCCGCGGCCGCGTGCGCCCGCGCTCGACGATGCGCCTCCCCAGCCGGCCGGCGACCACCGCTACGCCGTCGTGCTGCGAGGGGGGCGGGTGATGGACCCCGACACCCGCTACGACCAGGTGGCCGACGTGGGCATCGACGGCAACTCGATCACGGCCATCTCCGCCGAGCCGTTGCAGGGCGCACAGGTGATCGACGTGCGGGGCAAGGTCGTCGCTCCGGGATTCATCGACCTGCTGTCGTACGAGCCCGAAGACAAGGGCGCCTTCTTCAAGATCGCGGACGGGGTCACCACGAACCTCGGCATGCACGGCATCAACGCCCGGTCGAAGGACTTCATCGCCCGCTTCAGCGGAACGTGTGCCGTGAACTTCGGCGGTGCCTTCGACGATCCGTGGGTGCGCAACACGATGTTCGGCCTCGAGGTCGGCCAGCAGGCTTCGCCCGACACCATCCGGGCGTTGGCCGACGAGTGCGCGCGCCAGCTCGACGAGGGTTGGATCGGCGTCGACATGGAGCCCGAGTACGTCCCGGGCACGACCATGGCCGAGATGGTCGCCCTGGCCAAGGTGGCCAAGTCCTACGAGGTGCCCTGCTTCTTCCACGGGCGCTTTTCGGGCTATCGCCAGAACCGCCCCACCCTCGAAGAGATCGTGAACGTCGCGAAGGAGACGGGCGCCGCGGTGCACGTCGAGCACATCATCTCGACGGGCGGCACCTGGGACATGCGCTGGTCGCTCGACTACCTGCAGAAGGCCCGCGACAGTGGCTACGACGTGACGGCCTGCATGTACCCCTACGACTTCTGGGCGACCTACCTGGGATCGACACGCTTCGGCCCGGGCTGGCAGGAGCGATTCCGCATCGGCTACGGCGACCTCCAGGTCGCGGGCACCGACGCCCGGGTCACGGAGGCGACGTTCCGGAGCTACCAGCGCCAGAACAAGCTGGTCGCCGCGTACGCCATTCCGGAGCAGGACGTGCGGACCTGCCTCCAGGACCCGACCGTCATGATCGGCAGCGACGCGATCCTCACCGACGGCAACGACCATCCGCGGGCCACCGGCTGCTTCTCGCGCACGTTGGGACGCTACGTGCGCGAGACGGGCACGATCTCGCTGATGGACGCGCTGCGCAAGATGACGATCCTTCCGGCCAACCGGCTCGAGCGGCGCGTCCCGGCGCTGCGGCGCAAGGGTCGGCTGCAACGAGGGGCGGACGCCGACATCACGGTGTTCGACCCCGCCACGGTCCTCGACCGGTCGACCGTCGCCAACCCCGCCCAGGCATCGCAGGGCATCGACTACGTCCTCATCGGCGGCACCGTGGTGAAGACGCCGGCCGGCGTCGACGAGTCCAAGCAGGTCGGCCAGCCGATCACGGGATCGTTCTGATGGACGATCCGGCGGGGGCGGCAGCAGGGGCGTCCGCCGACGGGTCGGGCCCACCGAAGGGCTCCGCGCGCGACGGCGACGAGGCGGCGCCGCCCGAACCGGCGCCGCCCGAAGCAGTACCGCCCGAACCACTACGGCCCGAACCGGCGCCCCGGCAGTCAGTTCCGCCCGAACCGACGCCGCGCGAACCAGTACCGCCCCAACCGGCGCCGCGGATCAGCGCGGCCGACGTCGCCACCGCGCTCGCCCGGGCCCGCGCCGCGTTCGCCCACCACCCGTTCCGACCCGACATGCCGGCGTGTCCCCATTGCGTCAGCGACGACGACATCGACGCGCTCGAGGGCCCGCTCGAGGACCTGAGGATCGACGTGCTGGCTCGCTACGCCGGCAAGGCGCTGACGACGTGGGGCGGCATCGCCGACTTCCGCCGGCTGGTGCCGGCTCTGCTGACCCTGCTCGCCACCGACCACCCCGCCGTCGATCCTCCGCTGGTGGCCGACAAGCTGCGCCGCGGCCGGTGGACGGCGTGGCCCGAGCCCGAGCAGGCCGCGGTTCACGAGGTGCTGCTGGCGTGGTGGGACGCGGGTCTGCAGGCCGCCCCCGGGACCGTGCCCCGCGCCGGCTACCGACGACTGCGCGCCGTCGCCGCCATCGAGCGCGACATCGGGCCGCACCTCGGTGTGTGGCTCTCCCGCCTGGAGGCCCGCGCCACCCCGGAGCCGTTGCTGCACCTCGTCGACCTGCTGACCGCCAGCGCGCTCGACCCCGACGATCCGGCCACCGCCGCAGGCCTCTTCACGGATCCCGCCGGCGACGCCGCCGGCCAGCTCACCGCGTGGCTGGTCACCGACCCCGTCCGCCACGCGCTGAACCTCGGCGTCGAAGGCCTCCATGGCACCCCGTTGGCCCGCCGGGCGGCCTCCGCGCGACGGCGCCTCGAGCGACTCCGGGTCACGGCCGCCGGCTGAGCGACTCCGGGTCACGGCCGCCGGCTGAGCGGCCGCCGGCTGAGCGACGGTCCCCGGGGCCGCGCCTAGTCGGTCGAGTAGCCCGGCCAGAAGGTGCGTAGATGGTCGGCGAACTCCGCTCCCGAGGGTCCCTCCGTGGCGAGACCCTGCAACAGCCCGTTGACCAGGCAGCGGTACCAGGCGTCGATCTCCGGCGAGGACTGCCGGCCGATGGTGGCGGCCCGCTGCTCGAGCCGCTGGGCCAGCCGGTAGAACGCGTGCACGAGGTACTCGGCCATCTCCAGCGGCATCTCGGCCTTCCAGGTGACGTCCGAGCCGGACGCGGCGAGCGCCCGCCACTCGTCGAGGTAGCCCCGGAACGCGCTGAGCACCTCCGCCGGCACGTCGGCCGCAGGACCGGCGGGATCGCCGAGGACCTGGTCGGCGTACTCCACGTAGGCGCGCACGCTCGACGAGGGGACCGGCCCGACCGCCACCTGCATGGTCGAAGCGTACGCCTCCGCCTTCCCCGGTGACGGTTCTCGACCCGCTGCTCGCCCGGGCGCGGCGGTGCGGTGACGGCGTTGCGCGGACCCTCCGTGCAACTGCGAGCCGGCGGAGACGACGGAGGCGGGTGAGGTGGCGGAGCCGTCAGCCGGCGGAGGCGACGGAGACGACGGAGGCGACGGAGACGACGGAGGCGGCGGAGCCGTCAGCCGGCGGAGGTGGCCACCTCGCCGTGGGTCGCGCAGCGCGCCCGGAAGCCGCCGGGTGTGACTCTGACCGTGAGGCGTCTCCCGCAGCGCCGGCAGAACCGGGGAGGGTCGAGCAGCCGGCCGCAGCCCGGGCAGGCGGCGTCCGGGCGCCCGCAGCCGCTGCACCAACCGGTCACAGCACCCCGGTGAGGGAGCCGACCGGCATGCGCAGGTCGGCCAGCATCTGGAGGTCTTCCGCGGCGGAGCGGCCGAGGGTCGTCAGGTAGTTGCCGACGATGAGCGCGTTGATGCCCGACGTCATGCCCATGGCCTGCAGCTCGCGCAGAGTCACCTCCCGGCCTCCGGCGTAGCGCAGGATGACGCCCGGCAGCCCGAGACGGAACAGCGCGATCCAGCGGATGGCCTCGAGTGGCCCGACGACTCCTCGATTCCCGAGGGGCGTGCCCGGGCGCGGGTTGAGGAAGTTCAGCGGCACCTCGGCCGGATCGACGGAGCGGAGATCCATGATGAGCTCGATGCGCTGGTCGACCGACTCGCCCATGCCGAGCAGCGCACCGCAGCACAGCTCCATGCCGTGGCGACGCACCAGCTCGCACGTCGACCGGCGCTCCTCCCACGTGTGCGTCGTCACCACCTCGCCGAAGAACGACCGGGCGGTCTCGAGGTTGTGGTTGTAGCGGTGGACGCCGGCCGCGGCGAGGCGGGCAGCCTGATCGTCGGTGAGGATGCCCGCCGACACGGCCACGTTCAGCCCGGTCTCGTTCCGCACGAGCGGCACCAGCTCGAGCAGGCGCGACAACGTGCGCTCGTCGGGCCCTCGCACGGCGAGCACGATGCAGAACTCCGACGCGCCGAGGGCGGCGGTCTCCCGGGCGGCGGCCAGGACGTCGTCCGCCGCGAGCAGCGGCGTGGCCTTCACGGGCGTGTCGAAGCGGGCGGACTGCGAGCAGAAGTGGCAGTCCTCCGGGCAGCCACCCGTCTTGGCCGACAGGATGCCCTCCACCTCGACCTGCGGCCCGCACCAGGCGACGCGCACCTCGTGGGCCAGCGCGGCCATCGACGGGACCGAGGCGTCGGGCACCGCGGCCAGGGCGCGCAGCTCGCCCGCAGTGAGCAGGCGTCGCTCGTCGAGCAGCGCGGTCTCGGCCGTGCGCAGGACCCGCCGGGTCGCAGCCGGGTCGAGCGCAGCCGGGTCGAGGGCAGCCGGGTCGAGCGCAGCGGTGTTGCGCCCACCGGCACCGATACCGCCAGCGGCGCCGGGTCCTGGAGTCGCGCCTCGGCGGCGGAAGGCGACAGGTTGGCCCTGCGAGGTCGTCGTCACGACGCCAGAACCTACCGACGGCGTGTGGCCACCTCCGAACGCGCCCCGCCGGCGCGGGCGTCAGCCGGGCAGCAGCCGCACGGACCGGCGTCCGCTGACCACGAAGGCGCCCGGCTCGCCCACCTGGTACGCGTCGAGGACGATCGAGCCCGGCCGGAGCAGGGCCCCGCGCGCCTGCGTGACGTCGAGGTCGACCGACGCGGCCTGCCCCGGTTGCAGGAACGGCAGCGGGACGGTCGCCTGGCCGGCGATAGGGCCGAGCGGACCACCCACGTGCACGGTTGCCCGCAACACGACCCAGCCGCGCGGGAGCCCTTCCGCGAAGGTCGGCAGCGGCGAGCCACGACCGTCGTGGCGGACCAGCAGCCGCAGCACCGCCCTGCCCCCGACGTCCACGACGGCCGGCGACGACAGCTCGACCCGGCGCGCGGAGGCGGGCAGGCGAGCCGGGAACCCTGCCGGCAGCAGCAGGCCCTTGCGGTCGAGGTCCCGTTGCCGCGGGCCGGGGAGCACCCAGATGGCCTGCCCGTAGCGGTCGTCGACGACGGCCAGCCTGGCCCCCAGCTCCCGGGCGCGCGGCCAGCGGACTCCCGCCGCCACCACGTCGGCCGAGCCCGGCTGCAGCGTGCCGGACGAGTCGAAGGCCACCCGCGGCAGCACCCACGGGTACCGGAAGAAGGCACCGAGCGACCGGTCCGCCCCCAGGTAGGCGATGCGGCTCGGCGAGTCGAGCGCCTCGATCTGCGCCGGGGCGCGCCAGCCGTCGTAGGCGGCGCGGCTGTCGGCGACAGTGTCGCGGGTCTCGAGCCAGCCCTCCGCGGCCGGCGCGGCCACGACCAGCGCGACGGCGACGAGCATGCCCGACCCGCGGCGATGGGGGGAGCGGTGGGCGGCACGCCACCGATCGGAGGCGACGACGAGGATCACCGCCGTGCCCGCCAGCCCCCATGCCGTCACCGTCCCGATCGCGGCGCGGGCATCGGCGGCGACGAAGCGGCCGATGGCGGCCATCGGGGCCGAGGTGTAGAGCGCGTAGCGCTCGGGATGCCACGTCGGCCAGAGCAGGAGCCCGCTGAGCGCGACGACTGCCGCCGCCAGCCAGACGTCGCGCCGGACGATCAGACCGCGCACCAGCCCGGCCACCCCCACGCCGGCGATCACGGGCACGACCGAGTCGATGAAGCGGCCGTACGCGAGGTTGTCGACGCCGGCCGGCCGGCGGACCTGGAGCACCGACGCGGCCAGCACGGCGGCCCCCACGACGAGCGCGACGCCGGCCGTCGAGCGCCGCGGGGCAGCCAGCGCGCGCGGCGCGGAGCCACCGCCCACGAGGAGTCGGCCGAGGAGCAGCACACCGAGCACCGCCGTGCCCATCGTCCCGGCCGCCACGTACCAGACCTGCGAGTCCAGCGTCCGCGCCAGCGACCCCCACTGGCCCGGGTCGGTCAACGGGACATCCGTCGCGGGCGACGGGTACACGTGGTCCCAGCGGACGGCGAGCACGAGGCGCTGCGCGGCCTGGAGCGCGACCCAGAGCGCGACCAGCACCGCCAGGTTGGTCAGCGCGATCTCCCGCTGGTCCCGGCGGGCTGCGGCATGGGCGACCAGCACCAGTGCCGCGACCACGGCCACCGGCACGAAGCGAGCGTGCACCACCGGCAACGCGGCGGCGGTCGCGCCGAAGCCGGCGCGTGCCAGCGGCCGCCCGGGCCGGAGCATGCGGGCATGGGCGACCAGGAGGAGCGGCACCCCGGCGATGGCCATCGGCTCGGCCCAGCCGAAGGCACCGAGCACGAACGTGGCGGGGTGCAACGCCGCCGCGAACCCGCCGATCAGCGTCCACGGGCCCGCGCCGAGCAACCGGCGCAACAGCGCGTGCACGAGCGGGAAGGCGGCCGCGAGGACGAGGGCGTTGGCCAGCAGCACGAGCCGCATCCGGGTGGCCGGATCACCGCTCAACCAGTGGACCGGCGCGTACAGGGCCCCGCCGAGGAACGGGTACGGCGGCGCCGCGCCCATGGGCCACGTCGGTCCCGTGCCCGACAGCAGGCGGCCGTTGCCGAGAAAGCCGGCCTCGTCGGGAAGGGCGATCGGTCCGCGCATCCCGCTCGTGGCGACGACGTGGAGCGCGACGAGGGCGAGGTAGCCGAGCGCCACCAGCCCTCGTTCGCCCACCACCGGCTGCCGGCCGGCGGTCCCGCCGGTCGACCGGGCCGCGGCGGCGGCAGGAGCGGCGGCAGGAGCGGCGGCGACGGGCGAGACGCTAGTGGCCCCGGTTCGCGCTGCCGTCGACCGGCCCCGCCGCCGTAGCGGGGAACGGTCCGCCCGGCGCGGCGCCGACGCCGCGCCGGGAGTAGAAGTGGACCCATGCCGGCACCTCAGCAGCTCAAGGACGAGGCCCTGTTCCGCACCGCCTGCCTCGTGGGCGGCGACTGGATCGAGGCGGACGACGGCTCCACGATCAGCGTCGACGACCCCGCCACCGGCGACGAGATCGCGACGGTGCCGTCCCTGGGACCGGTCGAGGTCCGGCGGGCGATCGAGGTGGCGGCGGTCGCGCAGCGCGACTGGCGGCGGGTCACGGCCCGCGAGCGCGCCCGGGTGCTCCACCGCTGGGCCGACCTCCTGACCGAGCACCGCGACGACGTCGGGCTCATCATGGGCACCGAGCACGGCAAGCCCTGGGAGGAGGCCAAGGGCGAGGTGGACTACGCCGCCTCGTTTCTGGAGTGGTTCGCCGAGGAGGCGGGTCGCGCCAACGGTGACGTGGTCCCGACCTTCCGCTCCGACAGCCGGGTGATCGTGCTGCGCGAGCCGGTCGGCGTCGCCGCAGGCATCACGCCGTGGAACTTCCCGGCGGCCATGATCGGCCGCAAGGTGGGCCCGGCCCTGGCGGTGGGCTGCGCGATGGTCGTCAAGCCGGCATCGCAGACGCCACTGACCGCCCTGGCCCTGGCCGAGCTGGGCCGGCGGGCCGGCGTGCCCGATGGCGTGTTCAACGTCGTCACCGGCAAGGCCGGCCCGATCGGAGAGGAGCTCACCTCCAACCCCTCCGTGCGCAAGCTGTCGTTCACGGGCTCGACCGAAGTGGGTCGCACCCTGATGGCCCAGTGCGCGCACCACATCATGAAGGTGTCGCTGGAGCTCGGCGGGAACGCCCCGTTCATCGTGTTCGACGACGCCGATCTCGACGCCGCGGTCGAGGGCACGCTCGTCGCCAAGTTCCGCAACTCCGGCCAGACGTGCATCGCGGCCAACCGGATCCTCGTGCACGAGCGCGTCGTGGACGACTACGTCGACCGGCTGACGAAGGCGGTCTCGGGCCTCGAGGTCGGAGCCACGACCGACCCCGGAGCCAAGATCGGCCCGCTGATCGACGACGCCGCGGTCGACAAGGTGGCCCGGCACGTCGAAGACGCCGTCGGCCACGGCGCCGAGGTGGTGCTCGGCGGGTCCGCCAACGAGCGCGGAGGCCGCTTCTGGGACCCCACCGTCCTGGTCGGGGTCAAGGCCGACACGGCGATGAGCTGCGAGGAGACGTTCGGTCCGGTGGCCGGCATCGACACCTTCCGCGACGACGAGCAGGCCGTCCGTCAGGCCAACGAGACGCCGTACGGCCTGGCGTCGTACGTGTACTCACGCGACATCGGCCGTCTGTGGCGTGCGGTGGAGGGTCTCGAGTACGGCATGGTCGGCGCCAACACCGGGTTCATCTCGTCACCGGTCGCGCCCTTCGGCGGCGTGAAGGAGTCGGGGCTCGGTCGCGAGGGTTCGGTCCACGGCATCGACGAGTACACCGAGCTCAAGTACGTCTGCCTCGGAGGCCTCGACCGCTGAGGTTCTCTTGTGGCCGACGCCGATCGGGCGCCACGTCCGATCCGGACAGCGGCGAGCGGTGCAGCGGCTGAGCGGGTCGGCCGACGGATCCGCTCAGGCGCTTGCGAAGGCGCCGAGAGCGACCAACACGGCCACCACGATCGTCCCCAGCGCGACGGCGCCATAGGCGACGGCGAGGGCCGCGATGGCGATGCCCCGGCCCTGGGCGACGCCGCCCGAACGCTTGATCTGGTGGAGCGCCACGTGACCCAGCGGGATGGCTGCGATCACGAGGGGCGGGCACAACGCAAGGGAGACGAGGGCGGTGACGAGCGCGGCGATGGCCCGGCCGTTGGTGCCCGGTGACGGCCCGGCGGCGTAGGGCGCGTAGCCCGTGTACACGGCGGAGTAGCCGGCCGGAGGCGGCCCGGCGGCACCACCCGGGCCCGCCGGGGACCACGTCGTCGCCGGCCCCCCTTGTGGCGCCCACTCGGGCGCCCACTCGGGCTCCCACTCGGGCGCCGGCGTCCAGGCACCACACCAGGGGCAGGCCCCGGATCCGGCGGGGAGCTCCGCCCCACATCCCCCGCACCGCACGCTGCCCACGACCTCTCGGCGGCCGACGCTTCGATCGGACGATCTCCCGCTCGGCGTGGCAGCGTAGACGCGAGAGCGCCGTCACGGAGGCGCTCCGAGTGCCGAGGAGGTCGCCATGCCCGCGTCCCGCCGAACCCGACGCCCCACGCCGTCGTGCATCAGCCTGCCGCCGATCCGCAACTGCCACTGGGTCGAGGCGCACTTCGGGCACCGGTAACCGTGACCGCCCCCGAGATGTGCAGGGAGCGGAGCGCGCTGGCGCGCTTCGCCGACGTGCGCGCCCGCACCGAGGCCCTCGCCGCGCCGCTCGCACCGGAGGACCAGGTGGTCCAGTCGATGCCCGACGCCAGCCCCACGAAGTGGCACCGAGCCCACACCACCTGGTTCTTCGAGACGTTCGTCCTCGGTGGCCACGATCGTGGCTACCGGCCGTACGCCCCCGGCTTCGACGTGCTGTTCAACTCGTACTACGAGCAGGTCGGCCCCCGGCACCCGCGGCCCGAGCGGGGGCTGATCTCGCGGCCGACCGTGGCCGAGGTGGGCCGCTACCGCGCCGCCGTCGACCGCGCGCTGTGCGACCTGCTCGCGTCGGCCGATCCGGAGCGACACGCCGCGATCGCACCGGTCCTCGAGCTCGGCGTGCAGCACGAGCAGCAGCACCAGGAGCTCCTGCTCATGGACATCAAGCACGCGTTCTCCGTGAACCCGTTGCTCCCCGCCTACGCACCTGACGGGCCGCACCCGTGCCCGCCTCGGCCCTCCTCCGGTGGCGCGCCGTGGCTCGCGCTCGACGGCGGCCTCGTCGAGGTCGGCCACCCTTCGGGAGGTGGCGGCACGGCCGTGGGACCGGCCACCCCGGAGTCGTTCGCCTACGACAACGAAGGCCCGCAGCACCGCGTCTGGCTCGAGCCGTACCGCATCGCCTCGACACCCGTGAGCTGCGGCGACTGGCTGGCGTTCATGGCCGACGGTGGCTATCGCCGGCCGGAGCTGTGGCTCTCCGACGGCTGGGCCGCGGTGCAGGCCCAGGGCTGGGAGGCCCCTTCGTACTGGCACCGCGACGGCGACGGATGGGAGGTGTTCACGCTGGCCGGCCTGCGCCGTGTCGATCCCGCGGAACCCGTCGTGCACGTGAGCTTCTACGAAGCCGACGCCTTCGCCACCTGGGCGGGGGCTCGCCTTCCCACCGAGCACGAGTGGGAGCACGCGGCGACCATCGGGCTCCCCGCCACCGGCCAGGTGTGGGAGTGGACGGCGTCGCCGTACCGGCCGTACCCCGGCTTCGTCCCGCCGCCCGGCGCCATCGGTGAGTACAACGGCAAGTTCATGTCCGGCCAGATGGTCCTGCGGGGCGGGGCCTGCGTCACGCCCGCCGGCCACAGCCGCGCCACCTACCGCAACTTCTTCCCGCCGGGCGCGCGCTGGGCCTTCGCCGGCCTGCGCCTGGCCGGCGCGTGAGCCCCGGACGCGCCGGGGCCGATCTCCCCGAGGAGCCCTGATGACCCCCACCGGCCCTGCCACGCTTGCGCGCGCTCCCGAGCCGGCCGTCGACGTCCACCTCACCCCGGAGGACCTGGCGCAGGCGCTGCGCGACGACGTGGCCGCCGGCCTCGCCGCCTCGCCGAAGCACCTCCCACCGAAGTGGTTCTACGACGACCGAGGCAGCGAGCTGTTCGACGACATCACCCGCCTGCCCGAGTACTACCCGACGCGCCGCGAGCGTGAGGTGCTCCTGCGGGAGGCTCCGGCGATCGTGGCTCGCTCCCGGGCCGACGTGCTGGTCGAGCTCGGTTCGGGCACGTCGGAGAAGACGATCACGCTGATCGAGACGTTCGCCGAAGCCGGCCGCCTCCGGGCGTTCGTGCCCTTCGACGTGTGCGAGGGGTTCCTGCGCCGCTCGGCCCAGGTGATCGCGACCGCGTGGCCGGGCACCGAGGTGCACGGTGTGGTGGGCGACTTCGAGCGCCACGTCGACCGCATCCCCTGCTGGGACGGGAGCCGGCGCCTCGTGGCGTTCCTCGGGGGCACGATCGGCAACCTCGAACCGGCCGACCGCGCCCGCTTCCTGGCCAACCTGGCCACGTCGCTGCGTCCCGGCGACGCGCTGCTCCTCGGGACCGACCTCGTCAAGGACCCCGAGCGGCTGGTGCGGGCCTACGACGATGCGCAGGGCGTCACGGCCGAGTTCAACCGCAACGTCCTGCGGGTCCTGAACCGGGAGCTCGACGCGAACTTCGATCCCGACCGGTTCACGCACGTGGCCAGGTGGGACCCCGAGTCGGAGTGGATCGAGATGCGGCTGCGCGCCAACGGCGACCACCACGTCGTCGTGGGCGCGCTGGACCTCGTCGTCGAGCTGCGCGACGGCGAGGAGATCCGCACGGAGATCAGCGCCAAGTTCCGCCGGGAGCGGGTGGAGGCCGAGCTCGCGGGCGCCGGCTTCGTACTCGAGGACTGGTGGACCGACCGGCGCGGCGACTTCGCGGTGTCGCTCGCCCGGTTGGTCTGAGCCGAGACGTCAAACGAGTTCCCCCGATCCGTTTGCTCCTCCTCACGGTGGTCATCGGCTCCCTCGTCGGCGACCGATCCGGTTCCGGCAACCCCCGAACCCGAGCTTCCGTGGAGAACCTGCGATGACCGACACCACCACTGCCACATGGAACGACTGGTACGGCGCCGACGTGGTCGACTCGAGCGGCGACAAGATCGGCACGCTCGAGACCGTCTACACGGACCTCGCCACCGGGCAGCCGGAATGGATGGCCGTACGCACCGGGCTGTTCGGCATGAAGAACACCTTCGTGCCGCTCCAGGGCGTGGACGCCAACGGTGACGCCCTCCAGGTGCCGTACACCAAGGCCCAGGTCAAGGACGCCCCGAACATCGACCCCGAGGGCGACACGCTGACCCCCGAGGAAGAGGAGCGCCTGTACCGGCACTACGGGCGCGAGGCCGACTGGTCCACGGGCTGGGACGCGCACGAGGGCCACGAGGGCCACGAGCACCACGAGCACACCACCGGCCACGACACCAGCGGGCCGACCACCGACGACGCCATGACCCGCTCCGAGGAGGAGATCCAGGTCGGCACCGCCGATCGTGAGGTCGGCCGGGCCCGGCTCCGCAAGTACGTGGTCACCGAGAACGTGACGACGACGGTGCCGGTCCGCAAGGAGAAGGTGCGCATCGAGCGCGAGCCCATCACCGACGCCAACATCGACCGGGCGCTCGACGGCCCCGCCATCTCCGAGGAGGAGCACGAGATCGTGCTCCACGAGGAGGAGCCGGTCGTGGGCAAGACGGTCACGCCGAAGGAGCGGGTGCGCCTCGACAAGGACGTGGACATCGAGCAGGAGCAGGTGTCCGAGGACGTCCGCAAGGAGCAGATCGAGGTCGAGGGCGCCGACGCCGACCTCGGGACGCGTCGGGGCCGCTGAACCACGGCACCCGCGGGGAAACCCACGGGCGACCCTCCCGAGCGCGCCGCTACGTGGTGGGCCGCTACGCGGCGGCCCACCACGCGGCGGCCCACCACGAGAGGGTCGCGACGCTCAGCTCGGCCGGTCGGGGTGCACGTCCTCGGTGCCCACCCACGGGCAGTTGCGGCAACCGGAGCCGCAGCAACGGCCGCGCCGGAGCAGCCCGCTGCGGGTCGCGATCCACAGGCCGTCCTCGACGAGCCAGTCCGGCTCGTTCGGGTCCGGAGCCGTGGCGCTCGGCGAGCCCGGCGGCGGGTCCGGAGCCGTGGCGCTCGGCGAACCCGGCGGCGGGTCCGGGGCGTCGCGCCCGGCGTCGCTCCCATCCCCACCCCCGCCGGCGCGTTGCGTCACGAGGGACCGGGCGGGGGAGCCGCTTCGGCCAAGGCGCAGAAGTCATCGATGCGTCCCCGGAGCACGTCGAGGCTCGCCGCCCAGAACGCCTCGTCGCGCACGTCGATGCCGAAGCGGGCCGCCAGCTCCGCGGCGTCGCCCAGCCCGGTGGCGGACAGCAGGTCGTCGTACCCCTGCCGGAACTGGTCGGGATCACGGCGGTACGACGCGTAGAGGCCGGTGCCGAACAGCAACCCGAACGTGTACGGCCAGTTGTAGTAGGCGGTGTAGTAGTGGCCCTTGACGGCCCACAGGTACGGGTGCAGGTGGTCGTGGTCGACGCCGTCGAGGTAGGCGGACTGCTGGGCACCGGTCATCAGCTCGCAGAGGCGCTCGACGGACAGCACGCCGCGGTCGCGCTCCGCGCACAGCGCCCGTTCGAACAGGAACCGCGAGTGGATGTCCGCCACCACCTGCGTGGCGCCGGCCAGGTCGGTGTCGAGGATGGCGAGGCGGGTCGCCGCGTCGGTCGCCCGCGCGAGCCCCGCCTGCACCATGACGGTCTCGCAGAAGATGCTGGCCGTCTCGGCCAGGGCCATCGGTGTGCGCCGTTGCAACGCCGTCCGGCCGGCCAGGTTGGTGTTGTGGTAGGCGTGGCCGAGCTCGTGCGCGAGCGTCTGCACGCTGTCGAACGAGCCGTCGAAGTTCACCAGCACCCGGCTGGCGTCACCCTCGACCGGCATGCAGAACGCGCCGCCCACCTTGCCCGGCCTGGGTTCGGCGTCGAGCCAGCGCTCGTCGACCGCTCGCTGGACGAGACCCGCCAGCTTGGGCGAGTAGGTGGCGAAGGCCTCGCCCACGGCGTGCGTGGCCTCCGGCCATGCGAAGCGCCTTCCCCGGCCGACGGGAGCGAGCAGGTCCCACCACGGCAGCGCACCGGACGGGTGACCGAGCAGCGCCGCCTTGGCGCGGTTGTAGCGGGCGAAGTCCGGCAGGGACGCCAGGACCGCGGCCTGCATGGCGTGGAGCGTGGCCCGGTCGACGTTGTTGTCGTGAAGAGCGGGGTCCAGCGAATCGCTCCAGCCGCGGCGCCGGTTCAGGGCGTTGGCTTCGCCCTTGAAGGCGTTCAGGCTCGCCGCGAGGGGAACGGCCACCGTCTCCCACGCCGCGATCTCGGCGTCGAAGGCGGCACGCCGAACCGCCGCATCCGGGTCCGTGGCCAGCCCTCGCGCCGCGGCCATGGGCAGCACACGGCACCGGCCCGGCTCGGGCCCGGGCACCTCCACGACGAGCCGAGCCGTCACGTCCGCATGGAGCTTCTGCCAGGCGCGGCCACCGGTGAGGCCCAGCTCGGCCGCGAGGTCCTCCTCGGCCTCCGACATCTGGTGGGCGGCGGCCCGCTCCGCCCGCTGCAACCAGAAGGCGTGGTCCGCGGCGACGGCGCTGCGCTCGACCAGCGCGGCGGCTCCGACGCGCGCCACCCACGCCTCCAGCCGCTTCACCAGCGTGGCCACCGGCGCGAGGTCCGCCTGCAGGCGCGAGGCCAGCCGCGCGGCCTCGGCATCGGAGGCGTCGGTCGTCGTGTGCGCGTGGACGTACCCGCTGACGAGACGGCTGCGCTCCATCAGCGCGTTGAGGGCGGGCAGCGCGGCCTCCACCGCGGTCACGTCGGCGTCGGTGACCGGCCTGCGCTCACCGCCCCGTATGCCGTGCTCGTCGAAGCTCGCTCGGAGCCGGGCCAGGTCGGCGACCACCTGCTCCGATGCGAGCGCCAGCTCCCGGGAGTCGAGCCCCGGGAAGAAGGCGCTCGTGTCCCAGTGCGGGGGCGCACCGGCGCCGGACGGGGGGGCGGCGACGTCGACCATCGGCAGATCTTGCCCCGGACTCGCGGCCGGCGGCGCCGTGTGCCCGGCGGCGGAACCGCCCGTGCCCGTGGGTCCGGGAGCCCACCTCGGGCGAGCCGCGGGACCGTCGACAGCCGGCGGCGCACCCGCCCGCGTGCCGCCCGACGACTCGAGTGCGACGTGGCCGGCACGGTCTGCTACACCCGCGGACGACCAGCCGGACCCTCCTGGGGGAGCTCACATGACCGAAGCCGTGATCGTCGCCACCGCCCGCTCGCCGATCGGGCGGGCCATGAAGGGCTCGTTGAAGGACGTGCGTCCCGACGACCTCGCCGCCCACATCGTCAACGCCGTGCTCGACAAGGTTCCCGAGCTCGACCGGGCACTGGTCGAGGACGTGATCATGGGCAACGGCCAGCCCGCCGGCGAGGCCGGCTACAACATCGGTCGCATCGTGGCCATCCAGGCCGGCATGCCCGACGTGCCGGGCACGACGGTGAACCGGTACTGCTCCTCGTCGCTGCAGACGATCCGCATGGCTGCCCACGCCATCAAGGCGGGCGAGGGTGACGTCTTCGTCGCGGCCGGGGTCGAGGCCGTGAGCCGGTACGCGGCCGGCTTCGCCGACAGCGGGCCGCACAACCCCGTGTTCGGCGATGCCGAGGCCCGCACGGCCAAGCGCGCCGAGGGAGGGGCGGACGTCTGGTCCCCGCCCGACGGCTACCCCGACGTCTACATCGCGATGGGCCAGACGGCCGAGAACGTCGCCCAGCACCGCAACGTCTCCCGCGAGGAGCAGGACGAGTACGCCGTCCTCTCCCAGAACCGGGCCGAGCAGTCGCTCGCGAACGGCTACTGGGAGGCCGAGATCACGCCCGTCAGCACGCCAGACGGCACGGTCGTCACCAAGGACGACGGCATCCGCCCCGGCACCACGCTCGAGAAGCTGTCCCAGCTCCAGCCCGCGTTCCGCCCGGACGGCACGGTGACCGCGGGCAACGCCTGCCCGCTCAACGACGGCGCCGCCGCCGTCGTCGTCATGAGCGACACCAAGGCCCGCGAGCTCGGCATCACTCCGCTGGCGCGGATCGTGTCGTCGGGCGTGTCCGGGCTGAACCCGGAGATCATGGGCCTGGGACCCATCGGCGCGTCGAAGCAGGCGCTGGCCCGTGCGGGCATGACCATCGACGACATCGACCTCGTCGAGATCAACGAGGCCTTCGCCGCCCAGGTCATCCCCTCGGCCAGCGAGCTGGGCATCCCGTGGGACAAGCTGAACGTGAAGGGCGGCTCGATCGCGCTCGGCCATCCGTTCGGCATGACCGGCGCCCGCATCATGACCACGCTGATCCATGCCCTGCAGGACGAGGACAAGACGTTCGGCCTCGAGACCATGTGCGTCGGCGGCGGCCAGGGCATGGCCATGATCGTCGAGCGGCTCTCCTGAGCCGTCGCGCTCGCGGCCGGGCGGCCGGGCGCCGATGACCATCCGACGTCGATGACCGGCCCTCGCGGACCGTCGCTCCCCGAGGAGCGGCGGTTCGCGACGCGCCCCACCGTAGGCTCGGACCACGAGCCGCCGGTCTCTGGCGCTGGCACCCGCACCGGCACGGGCGATCGGCCGCGGCAGCGGCGTCCGCGCCGGGCCTTCGATCCCCCTCCGGCCACGTTCGTGGGCTGGTTCGCGCGCCTGTGGGTGCTGGGCATCGTTGCTGTCGGTGTCGTGACGCTGCTGACCCTCGCCACCGGACCCGGCGACCTGCCGGCGCTCGCCCGGCTGTTCGTGTGGGCGTCGACCGCCGCGTTCTCGGTGTACCTGGTGCGTGAGCACCGCTCACGACTGCCCCGCCGGCACCGCCTCCTGCTGTTCGCCGGCTGCGCCGCCTGCGTTCTGCTGCTCACGACGGCGCTCGTCGTCACTGCCTTCTGATGGCCCTCGGCTCGACCCGCCTCCGGCGCGCAGGCCGGCCCGGTACGATCTCGGCCCGACCGCCGGGACGGCCGTTCACTTGCCGCGATGCCCGGCCGGCCGATGGAGGATCGTGCCCATCCGCCGCTGGATCGCCGCCGCGCTCACCCTCGGCACCGCGCTGAGCGCGGCGCTCGCGCCGTCGCCCGGCTCCGCCTCCGCCTGGGGTGCGGCGCGCCGGCCCGGCGTCGCCGCGGCGGCCGCGCCCGGGGCGAGGCCCACCGTGCGACCCGCAGGGGTGAGCGGAGCGGGCGACGACGGCGCCGACCCACTGCCCACCAACCCCATCTCGCCCGTGCTCGTCGACGTGGCGGTGGACGGTGCCGAGGCGCGGGCCCGCGCCGGGGACCGCCGCGCCGCGAGCGGCGCGCTCGACGCCGCCCTGGCCGAGCGCGAGCGGCTGGCCCGGCGCCTCGTCGATCTCGCAGCGGCGCACGCGCGTGAGGTGGCCGCGCGGGCCGCGGCCGACGCTGCGGTCGCTCGGGCCACGGGCGTGCTCCGCGCCGCCGTGGCCGCTCGCACGGTCGCCGAGGATCGGGTGGCGGCGGCACAGCGTGCCCTCGACCGGGAGCGCCGCCAGCTCAGCACGGTGGCCGTGGGCCTGTACATCGGCGGCAACCGGACCTCCGATGCGTGGGTCGCCGTCCTGGGCGCCACTCCGGGCGAGCGCACACGGGCCGGGCGTCGCCGGGTCCTGTCGGGCGCCGTGTCCGACGCGCAGGTCGCCGCGGTGCGGGCGCGGGCGCGCACCGTCGCTCGCGCCCGGACCGACCTCGACGCCGCCCGGCGTACCGAGGCCCGGGCCCGCCGGGACCTGGACGACCGCCGCACCGACCGAGCGGCCGCGGCCGCCGCCGTGCAGCGCAACGAGGCGGACACCGCGGCCACCTACGCCAACCGCATCGCTCAGGACAGCGCCATCACCAGCCGTCGCCTCGACCTCGCGGCCGCCGAGCGCCGGCTGAGCGCGGCCCGGCTCCGAGCCACGGTGTCGGGCCAGGACTTCCAGCTCGTCGCCCTCGACGCCTGGGTCAAGGCGGCAGCCGCGGCACCGTGCCGGATCGGATGGTGGGCCATGGCCGGAATCAGCGAGGTGGAGAGCCACCACGGCCAATACGGAGGCGGCCACCTCGACGCGCGGGGCCGGACGACCGTGCCGATCCGAGGCCCGCGCCTCGACGGCAGCCCGGGCATGGCCCGGATCACCGACACCGACGGCGGTGTGCTCGACGGCGACCCCGTCTTCGACCGGGCGGTCGGGCCGATGCAGTTCATCCCCTCCACGTGGCGGCGGTGGGCCATCGACGGCGACGGTGACGCCAAGACCGACCCCGACGACATCTACGACGTGGCTCGCACCGCGGCCGCCTACCTGTGCGCCGGTCGGCCCGATCTCACCTCGGAGCTCGCGCTCACCGCCGCGTACCTCTCGTACAACCAGTCGAGCGCCTACGCCACGGCCGTCCTCGGCTTCGCCCGCCAGTTCGAGTCGAGCCTGACGGTCCCCGGCTGACGCCCGGCCATGGGGTGCCCGGCTCGCGGGCGCCGGGCCGGGCCGATCGGGACGCGCCGCTCGTGGGGAGGCAAGGATCGTCGGGTGCCAGCCGGGTGGTCGCTCGAGGCGGTGGAGCTGTCCGACGCGGCTGACCCGCGACTCGCGGACTACGTCGGCCTCACCGACCCCGCCCTGCGAGTGCGGGTCGAGGCCGCCGGTGGCTTCTTCGTCGTCGAAGGGATCTTGGCCATCGAGCAGCTCCTGGCACGGCTCGACCGCTGGGATGTGCGCTCGGTGCTCCTCACCCCGAAGGCCCTCGCCCGCCTGCGTCCGACCATCACGGGAGCCCGCCTGGCGGCACCGGTGCTGGTCGCCCCGCCCGACGTGCTGCGCGCCACCGTCGGGTTCGACCTGCACCGGGGCGCGGTCGCGTCGGTCCGGCGCCCACCGTCTTTCGAGGTCGCCGACGTGGTGAGCGCGGCGCGGCGGGCGCTGCTGGTCGAGGCCGTCAACGACCACGAGAACCTGGGTGCGCTGTTCCGCGCCGCCGCCGCCTTCGGCGTGGACGCGGTGTTGCTCGACCCGACGACGGCCGATCCCCTCTACCGGCGCGCGGTGAGAGTGTCCATGGGGCACGTGCTCGGCGTGCCGTTCGCACGGACCGCTCCTTGGCCCGGCGCGATCGTCGAGCTGCGCAGCCGCGGCTGGACCGTCGTCGCCCTCACGCCGGCCGGCGACGAGGACATCGCCACGCTGGCCGGCGCGCGACGCAACGGCGGCGGCGGGCGACCGGTTGCCGTCGCGGTCGGCGCCGAGGGACCGGGTCTGTCGGCCCCGGCCCTGGCCGCGGCCGACCACCGGGCCCGCATCCCGATGGCCGCGGGGGTGGACTCGCTCAACGTGGCCACCGCCGCCGCGATCGCCCTGCACCGGCTGTTCGAGCCGTAGCGGCGCCGGTCAGGTGAGCGTCTCGCCGTAGCGGCCGCGGTGCAGGACCTCGTCCACCGGCTTGCGGGCTTTGGGACCGTAGCGACCCTTGGCCCAGCCGAGCGGCACCACGCAGCACGGCTCGACGGTGAAAGGCAGCCCGAGGAGCCGCCGGGCGACCGTGGCGGACCACAGCGGCAACGTGATGAGCGAGCCGCCCAGCCCCACGGCCCGCGCGGCGAGCAGCAGGTTCTGGACGCTCGGGTACACCGAGCCGTAGTGCGACGAAGCGGCGATGGACGGCACCGGCAGGAACGGCAGGTTCGCTCCGCCGCGCAGGCAGCACACGACGAGCACGGGGATCTCGGTGAAGTGCTCGACCTGCCATTCCACCGAGCGCAGGATCCGCCGGGTCTGCTCGTCGGTGCGCATGCGGCGGCCGAGGCCGCCGTACACCTTCCAGGCCCGGGCGTACTGGCGACCGAGCGCTTCCTTGGTGGCCTGCTCGGTGACGACCACGAACTCCCAGTTCTGCCCGTTCGAGCCGGTCGGTGCCTCGAGGGCGACCTCGACGAGGCGCCGCACGATGCGCTCGTCGACCGGGTCGGGCAGCACTCGCCGCACCGCCCGCTGGGTCGTCATGGCCTCGAGGAGCGATGTCGACGCCAGCCGGCGCTCCACCTCGTCGAGGTCGTCGGTCGGCGGCAGCACCGGCGGGGCACCGGCGGAAGGTTCGGTCATGCCAGCCATCCCACCACCTCCGCCCTCACCTGTGGGTGGTTCAGCAGTGACAGGTGGTCGGTGCGGGGCAGGTGGACCACGTCCACCACCGTGTCACCGGGCTCGGGGCGCCGGTGCGCGGGGCGGGTGGCACTCGGGTACGGCACCAGGAGGTCGCCCAGGATGCGGGCCTCGAGACCGTCCCGCCGCGCGCCGAGCGTCGCCGCCACGGCCACATGGCGGGCGCCGGCGAGCAGCGGGATCCGGCGGGGTCGGGGCGACGGCCACGAGTCGGGCGGCGCATCGGCCCAGTCGTCGGGGTGCACGGCACCGTGGCGCAGGTCCTTGATGCCCGCGCTGCGGAGCCTGAGGATCTCGCCCGAGGCCCGCCCCTCGGGCAGGCGGTCCAGCAGCGCCCCCGCGGTGTGCACGGCCCGCTCGAGGGCGGCGCCGCGGTGCGGTGAACCGAGGTAGACGCAGGTGCCGACCAGCGCGGGCCAGTGGTGACCGGCCTCGCCGGCGGCGTGGCAGGCGGCGCGGATCACCAGGCCGCCCATGGAGTGACCGATCAGCGCGAGACGCTCGACGGGCACCGGCCAGCCGGCCACGACCTGCTCCAGGCGCTGATCCAGCGCCGCGCCGTTGACCGGGATCCGCAGACCCGTGTGTAGCGGACGTGCAGGACGGTCCAGCCGGCCCGCTCGAGCACGGCCGCGTAGTCGTCGCCGGGCGGCTCGCCCTCGGGCCGGCGCGTCCCCCGGCGCCACGACCGGTCGCCCTCGCCCAACCCGTGGACGAGCACGGCCACCCTCGGTCCGGCGGGTGCGGTCTCGTGCTCGACGCCTGCACGGGTGGAGCCGGGGTCGGCGACGACCGGTCGGCCGGCACGCAGGAGCACCATGTCGCCGGCGAGGTCGTTGCCGGCCGCGGCCAGGCGGTCGCCGACGAACCCGTTCAGCCCGTTCAGCACCGCCTGACCCTGCGGGGTCGTCGACAGCACGCGGGCGGGGCGGCCGGCGGCGGCGACCGTCGCCATCGCGGCTCCGGCCCGCGCCAGACCCCGGGCGCCCACGCGGGCGCCGCCGTAGCAGGAGGCGGCGATGTGGTCGTGCAGGGCACGGATCGGAGCCGCCGCCGGCCCGACCCCGCGCTGCACCCCGCCGAAGGCGCGATCGGCGATCCCTTGGTGCATGGCGTGCGCGGTGCCGGTCAGGACGTCGACGACGTCGCCGGCGAGCAGCGCGAGACCCCGCCACTCGTTGACGGTGCTCGCCGGTGAGCCGGCGAGCGCGCGTTCGACCTTTACGGGGGCATCAGCAGCGGTCACGCGCCGAACCGTAACCCGGAGGCCTCCGGCTGTCGCCGTGGCGTCGGCCACTCAGCAGGCGCTGCGCGGGCGCGGGCCGGACACCAGCCAGTTGCCCTTCCGCTTGGCCATGCTGAGCGTGAACGTCTGCTGGCGCCCGGCGAGCTGCACCGGCACGGTGACGTCCTGCCCGGACGCCGTCGGTTGACCGGTGATCTGGACCGACCTGGGATCCCAGAAGGCTGCGAAGCACGAGTACGACTGGCGCGCCTGGAACTCGGGGGTGAGCAGGCCGTAGGCGGCCCGGGTGTCGCCGGCCTGGAGGTCCTGGAAGTAGCGCAGCGCCGCGTTCTGCATGGCCGTGGAGTCGTCTCCCGGAGGGGGTCCGGTGGTTGCCCCCGGCTCTGTCGTCGCGGTGGTCGGCTCGGTGGTTGACTCGGTGGTCGACTCGGTGGTGGGCGGCTCGGTAGGCGCCGCCGTCGACGGCGCGCTCGCCGGCGCGACCGTGCTCGACGGACCAGTGGTCGACGTCGTCGAGCTCGACGAAACGGTCTTGTCCGACGGGCCGCCGCGGGCCACGAGGTAGGCGACGAGACCGGCCAGCAGCAGGGCCAAGAGGACCGCCAGCGCGGCGAGGAGCCAGCGCGGCGAGCCGTCCCGGTCGGGCGGTCCGCGCCGGGCGCTGGCCGGCCCGGCGAGCGGGGGCCCGGTGGGCGACGACACGGCGGCGAGCGACGACACGGCGGTAAGCGACGACACGGCGGCGGGCGACGACACGGTGGTGGGCGGCGGCTCCACCGGGCGCAGCCCTGGTGGGGTCGCCTCGGGCAGGACCGGCACGGCCATCGTGCGCTCGTCCTCCTCGGCGATCGGCGGTGGAAGCGGCACCGGCACGGGCGCCGTCATCGGCGCCGTCGCCGCCTGCCCCCGCGCGCCGCGGTCCCCGGCGGGCAGCAGGTCACGCACCTCGGTGAGGCGCCGTCGCAGCTCGTAGGCGGTGGCGATCCGCTGCTGGGGAGTCTTGGCCAGCGCCCGGTCGATGACGGATGCGAGCGCATCGGGCACGCCCCGCTCGCGCAGGTCGGGGGCCGGCTGCGTGGCGATGCGGCCCACGAGCGCGACGAGTGTGTCCTCCTTCCCGGTGGGGAACGGGGGCGCACCGGCCAGGCAGGCGTACAGCGTGGCCCCGAGCCCGTAGATGTCGGCCGCTTCGGTCGCCGGCTGGCCGGCGAGCACCTCGGGCGGCGCGTACGGGATGGTCGCGTGCACGGTTCCCGTGGCTGTCGTCGTCGTGTCGAGGAGCCGGGCGATCCCGAAGTCGGTGAGCTGCGGCTCGCCGTAGGGCGACATGAGCACGTTGTCCGGCTTGACGTCGCGGTGGAGCACGCCGGCGGCGTGAGCGGTGGCCAGCGCGCCGGCGAGCTTCACGCCGAGCGTGGCCACCTCGCGCGCCGGGAGCGGTCCCGACTCCGCGAGCCGGTCCCGCAGGGAGCCGCCCGGCACGTAGGGCATGACCAGGTACGGCGATCCGTCGTCGGTGACACCGCCGGCGAAGACGGCCACGATGTTGGGGTGGTTGGAGAGGCGGCCCATGGCCGTGACCTCGCGCCGCCACCGCTGCAACGACGCTTCCGGCGTGCCGGGCGACGAGATCACCTTCACCGCCACCTCACGCCCGAGGTCGGGCTGGTGCCCGCGGTAGACGACGCCGAAGCCACCCCGCCCGATCGGTTCGAGGTCGACGACACCCGGCACGCTGGGCAGCCCGGTGGCCGCAGGCGCGCCGCGCCCGGGAGGCGATGCTTCCACGAGCGGCCCTCCTACCCTGCGGCACCGGTCGGGGTGACGCCGCACCCGCGGGCACCCGGCACGGGTTGGAGCGCTGCGGGGCACGCTCGTCGTCCCACGACGGCCATCACGGCCTCACCCTTCGCTCATCGGCAGGGCCGAGACTTCGCATCGGCCGGAGCGGAACGGCACAGGGTCGTGTCCGGCGGCAATCAGACGGAGGTCGCGGATGGACGCCCACCAGCAAACCACACGGCCTGCGACTGGCACCGTCGGCGCCCCGTCGCAGGACCGGACCGGTGAGCGCCGGGCTCGCAGCATGCAGCGCCGGCTGCTGTGGGTCCTGTCGCTCCGGCGTGCTCGACCTCTGGACGCGCCGTCAGTCACCTGAGCGACCGGACGGCGACCGGACGGCGACCGGACGGCGACCGGACGGCGGCCGGGCGGTGGCGGCGCGGTGGCCCCCGTCGCCGTCGAAGCGACCGGCGGTGGCGCCGGCGGGCTCGAGCTAGACGCCCAGGGCGCGCTCGATCGGGGCCAGGGCGAAGTAGGCGAGGAAAAAGGCGGTGATGACCCACAGGAGCCAGTGCACGTCGCGGGCGCGCCCGCGGATCAGCTTGAGCACCGCGTAGGCGACGAACCCGGCGCCGATGCCGACCGTGATCGAGTACGTGAACGGCATGAGCACGATCGTGAGGAAGGCCGGGATGGCGACGTCGTCCGACGCCCAGTCGATCTCGGTGACGCCCCGCATCATGAGGAAGCCGACGACGACGAGCGCGGGCGCCGCCGCCTCCGACGGGATCACCGCCACCAGCGGCGCGATGAACAGTGCGGCCAGGAAGCACACCCCGGTGACCACGCTGGCCAGACCGGTCCGCGCGCCCTCGGCCACGCCGGACGCCGACTCGATGTACGCCGTGTTGGACGACGCCGACGCGGCACCGCCCGCCACCGCGGCCAGCGAGTCGACGAACAGCACCCGCTGGGCGTCCGGCAGGCGGCCGTCGTCGTCGAGCAGCCCGGCCTGGCCGCCGACGCCCACGACCGTGCCCATCGTGTCGAAGAAGTCGGTCAGCAGAAGCGAGAACACGAAGACGATCACGGCCGTGAAGCCCACCGCCGAGACCGCCCCGCCGATCGAGAACTTGCCGACCAGCGCCAGGTCGGGCGTGTCGAACCACTTGCCCGGGAGCTTCGGGACGTTGAGGCCCCAGCCGGTCTTCGACGGGTCGCCCTCGGCGCCGCCCACGTCCACGATCTTCTGGAGGACGATGGCGAAGATCGTGCCGCTGACGATGCCGATGAGCAGTGCCCCCCGCACCCGCCGGGCGACGAGGACGAACATGACGACGAGCGTGAGCGTGAACACGACGATCGGCCATCCGTCGAGGCGGTTGCCGACGCCGAGCTGCAGCGGCACGGTCCCGGTCGTGCCCGGGATGCGCCGGGCGAACCCTCCGTCGACGAAGCCGATCAGCGCGATGAACAGGCCGATGCCCACACTGATCGCCTGCTTGAGCGAGCGCGGGATGGCGTCGAACACGAGCACGCGCAGGCCGGTGAGCACGAGCACCGTGATGACGAGACCCTCGAGCACCACGATGCCCATGGCGCCGCGCCAGCCCATCTGCGGCGCCAGCTGGTAGGCGACCACGCCGTTCAGCCCGAGGCCGGCGGCCAGCGCGATCGGCACCCGGCCCAGGATCCCCATGAGGATGGTCATCACGCCGGCCACCAACGCAGTGACCGCGGTGACCTGCACGAAGTCGAGCTTCGGGCCGCTGCGGACCGCGACGTTGGCACCGGTCAGGATCACCGGGTTCAACACGATGATGTAGGCCATGGTGAAGAACGTGGCGAGGCCGCCGCGCACCTCCGTGCGCACGCTCGACCCCCGCTCGCTCACACGAAAGAACCCGTCGATGCCCGTGCCGTTGCCCTGCCCGCGGCCGTGATCGGGGGTCGGCCGACTGCCCGTCTGCGTCGCCATGGACGCCGACGCTATTCGGGAACCGGCCCGGGCTGGCGGACCCGACGCCGGATCTCGCGCGTTCCGGCGGATCGGCGCGGGCTCAGTAGTCCCGGTCGGGCACGTCGCGATCCGGATGATCGAGGCCGATGTGCATCTGCAGCTCGGCGACGGTCGCGAAGATCAGCTCACAGAAGGGGCAGCGGTGCGTCTCCACGCCGGCAGCATCGCGCCGCCGGGAGGGACGCGCCGCCGGGAGGGACGCGCCAATCGGGAGCCACGGGAGGCCCTGCGTCCGCAAACCGGTCCAAACGGCCCATTCCTGCGCGCGCAAGATCCTGCTTCACTGGCCCCAGGGAGGTCGTTGCACCGCCGGTGCAACGGGTCGATGCGGTGGAAGGGATCGGTCGCCGGGCTCAGGCCCTGGTGGACCACGGCGGGGGCCGGTGGACGGTCGGTCGGGGCGGCGGCCCCGGCCGGCTGCGTCCCCGCGAGCGGCGGCCCCGAGGGCGGCGGCCCAGGCCGGCTGCGTCCGGGCCGACCGCGTGCGGGCCGACCGCGTCCGCGGCCCTCAGCCCGTACCCTGAACCTCGTGCCGTTCAGCCGCAAGACCGAGATCGTCGAACCCGGGCGCGCCCTGCCGGGACGGGACCACCCGCTGTTCTCCCTGCCGGCTCACCATGCCGTGCTGGGCACGCCGCTGGTGCCACCGTTCCCGGACGGCGTCGAGGTGCTCTACGTCGGCATGGGCTGCTTCTGGGGCGCGGAGCGGCTCTTCTGGCAGACGGCGGGCGTGTACACGACGTCGGTCGGCTACCTGGGCGGCTTCACACCGAACCCCACGTACGAGGAGGTGTGCTCGGGCCGCACGGGTCACGCCGAGGTGGTGCTCGTCGGCTACGACCCGGCGCGCCTACCGATCGAAGGTCTGCTCAAGGTCTTCTGGGAGGGGCACGACCCGACCCAGGGCATGCGCCAGGGCAACGATGTCGGCACGCAGTACCGCTCGGGCCTCTGGTGGACGACCGAGCCCCAGCGCCAGGCGGCCGAGGCCAGCCGGGATGCGTTCGCCGGCCGCCTCCGCGACGCCGGCTACGGCGACGTCACCACGGAGATCGCCCGGGCGGGCGCCTACTGGCCGGCCGAGGACTACCACCAGCAGTACCTGCACAAGGTGCCCAACGGCTACTGCGGGCTCGGCGGCACGGGTGTGTCGTGCCCGATCGGCGTGCTCAGGGCCGACGGCTGACCGGACCGTGGGCCGGACCGCGATCGAGGAGGGGCAGCGATGACCGCAACCGGGGCGACGCACGAGGATCGGATGCCGGGGTCTCGACCCGCGGGTGGGCCGGGACCCGCCGCCAGCCCCGACCACGGCCCCGGCCGCGCGGACCAACGCCCCTTCGAGCTCGGCGGCGTGCACCACCTCGCCCTCGTCTGCCACGACATGGCCAGGACCGTCGCGTTCTACTCCGGCGTCCTCGGCATGCCGCTCGTCAAGACGATCGAGCTGCCGGCCGGCATGGGCCAGCACTTCTTCTTCGACTGCGGGGGTGGCGACACGCTGGCCTTCTTCTGGTTCCCCGACGGACCGGGCCCCGCGCCCGGCCTCGCCGCGCCGGCGAGCCGGCCCGACCAGGGCGAGCTGCACAGCGCCGTCGCCTCGATGAACCACGTCGCGTTCACAGTGCCGGCCGACAAGATCGACGCGTACCGCGACCGGCTCGTCGCCCGCGGGGTCGCGTGCACCGACGTCGCCAACCACGACGACAGCGAATGGGGCATCTCGGAGCACGTCCACCCGGGGGTGTTCGTGCGCTCGGTGTACTTCCAGGACCCGGACGGGATCCTGCTGGAGATGGCCGCATGGACACGCGAGGTGGGCCGGCCCGGCGACGTCTCGCACGAGCCGGCGCGAGCACCCGACCGGCCGAGGCGCTGACCCGGCTCGGCTCCCGGCCGCGGCACCCGAGCGCAGCCGCCCCGCCGAGGCGCCGAGCGCGCTGCCCCGGCTGAGGCGCTGAGGCGGGTCGCCTTGGCCGCGTCCCATCGCCGTGCTCCCTCGCCTCCTGCGGACGCCGCCCCGGCGCCGCCGGTCCCCTGGCGGTAGCTGCCCGCCTTCCGGCCCTTGGATGGGCGCGGACGTAGCGTGCTCGCGTGCTGGCGGCCACGGTCCTCGCCCTGGGGTCGGCCGCGCTGCACGCGGCGTGGAACCTGCTGATCAAATCGAGTGCGGACCGCACGGTGGCCGCATGGGGCCAGTTCCTCGCCGGCGGCGCACTCGCCCTGCCGGTCCTCGCGCTGACCGGCGCCCCGCCGGCCCGGGCCCTGCCCTACCTCGCAGTGTCGGCCTGTGTGCACGTGCTCTACGTCGAGGCCCTGACCTCCGCGTACGTCGACGGCGACTTCTCGCTCGCCTACCCCTTGGCTCGCGGGGGCGGTGCGGTGGTCGCCGCCCTCGGCGGCGTGGTCGTGCTCGGCGACCGCCTGCCCGCGCTGGCCTGGGTCGGCATCGCGGTCGTCGTCGCCGGGCTCGTGTCGCTGCCCGGGCGGCGGCTGGTGTCGGCCCCGCCGGCCGGGCTCGGCTGGGCGCTGGCTACCGCCGCGTGCATCGGCACCTACACGCTCATCGACGCCGCGGGGGTCCGTCGCTCCGGGGACGGGCTCGCCTACGCCCTCGCCGTCATGCCGGCGACCGCCGCGGCCCTGTCGATCGCGAGCCTCGCGCGAGGGCGGGCCGGAGCCCTGCGCCGGCGGATCCGCGTGGAGGGCCGCCTCTGGCTGGCCGGCGGCGCGGCAGCGACGGTCGCTTACTCGATGGTGCTGATCGCCGTGCAGCGGGCGCCGGTCGGCTACGTGACC
Source organism: Actinomycetota bacterium (assembly GCA_016185275.1). Classification (GTDB taxonomy): domain Bacteria; phylum Actinomycetota; class Acidimicrobiia; order Acidimicrobiales; family Iamiaceae; genus JACPNX01. The sequence goes on from JACPNX010000040.1 coordinate 93,149, forward strand.
GTGCTGCGGGAGACCTCGGTCGTGCTCGCCGCTCTGGCCGGCTGGTTGCTCCTGCGCGAGGGCGGTGGGCGCCAGCGGCTGGCCTCGTCGGCGGTCGTGCTGGCCGGACTCGTGGTGCTGGTGGCGGCCGCAGCCTGAGCCGGGTCGCTCGCCGCCGCGAACGCCGCCGCTACCGGCCGCCGGCCCCGCCTTCCCCGATGCCGGCATCGGCATCGGCATCGGGGTCGGCGTCGGGATCGGCGAGCGACGCGAGGTCGACGAGGTCGCCCAGCGCGTCGACCAGCGCGGCCAGGCGGGCCTCGAGCAGCGACACCCGCGCCTCGAGGTCACCGGTGCGTGCCCCGGCTGGCCGCGTGCGTTGCGCGGGGACGGCGTCCGTGGCGCGTTCCTCGGCTCCCTCCTCGATCACCGCGACCCACCGGTGCTCGCGCGCACCCGGCTGGCGCCCGGCGCGGGCCACCAGCGGCTCGTCGCGCGTGGCGAGCGAGGCCAGTGCCGCCTCGACCTCGGTCGTGGTCGGGAACACGTGGATGCGCTCGGTGCGGGTGCGCAGCTCCCCCGGCGTCTGCGGGCCTCTGAGGAGCAGCATGCACAGCACGGCCCGCTCTGGATCGGACAGGCCGAGCGCCTCGTCGACCACGTGGCGGTACCTGGTGGCCCGCTCCCCCGCCGCGGGGTGCACCACCCGGGCCAGCCGCCGCTCCTTCAACGCCGACACCGCCTGCTCGGCCTCGTAGGGCTCCACCCGCAACACGGGGTTGCGAGCCGAGGTCTGGTTGCACGCCGCCACGAGTCCCTTGAGCGTGAGCGGGTACACCTCGGGCGTCGTGGACTGCTTCTCCATCAGGGCGCCGAGCACGCGGGCTTCGATCGCGCTCAGCCGGAGGTGCTCGGGTGCGCTCGCCATGGCCGCACTCTGCCATCCCGGGGACGATGCGGCCGGCCCGCCCGGCCCCGTGCGACACTTGAGGGCTCGCTTGCGAGCCGAACCATGACGACCACGCAGATTCCACCGTCCACCGAGGAGCCAGCTCCCGCCGGAGGTGTCCGGCTGGCTCACGAGCCGGCGCTCGACGGGCTCCGTGGTGCCGCCGTCGCCGCGGTGGTCGCCTTTCACCTCGGGCGGCTGCGGGGCGGATTTCTGGGCGTCGACCTGTTCTTCGTGCTGTCCGGGTTCCTGATCACCTCCCTGCTCGTGGCCGAATGGCGCGACACGGGCACGCTCGACCTCGGCCGGTTCTGGGTGCGGCGAGCCCGCCGGCTGCTCCCGGCGATCCTCGTGCTGCTCGCCGCCGTCGGGCTGCTCGTCGCCACGATGACGCCGGCGGCGGATCGCGGACGGCTGCGGGGCCAGGGCCTGGCCACGCTGTTCTACGTCGCGAACTGGCAGCGCGTCGCGGCGAGGACGACCTACTGGGACCTGTTCAAGTCGCCCTCACCGCTGGACCACACGTGGAGCCTGGCGATCGAAGAGCAGTTCTACCTGGCGTGGCCGCTGCTGGTCACCGTCATGCTCGGACGACGCCTCGCCCGCCAGCCGGGGTGGCGGCGCCGGTGGCGGCGCAAGGTGCTGCGCCTGGCCGGTGCCACCGCCGTCGCGGCTGCGGGCTCGTTCGTGCTCCTCGCCCGCTTCTACGACCCGGAGCGCACCAACCGCGCCTACTTCGGCACCGACACCCGCATCGGCACCATCCTGCTCGGCGCGCTGGCGGCGATGGCGGTGCGGCTGCGCGGCGGTCCGCGGCGAGGGCCGCCCTCGCGTGCCGTCGATGCCGCGGGCCTCGGCGCGCTCGCGTTCATGGCCGCCTCCGCGGCCCGCATGACGGGGCTCGACGCGACCTACTACCGCGGCGGGCTGCTGGCGTTCGCGATCGCTGCGCTCGTGGTGATCCACGCGTCGACCGGTGCCCGTGCCGGGGTGACCGGCCGTCTCCTGTCGTGGCGGCCGCTGCAATCGCTCGGACGCATCTCCTACGGCGTCTACCTCTGGCACTGGCCGGTGATCGTCTACCTCACCCCACAGCGGGTCGGCGTCGGCGACGGATGGCATGCGCGCGGCCTCGTGCTCGACGCCGTCCGCGTGGCCGTGACCCTGGGCGTGAGCCTCGTCTCCTACCGCTGGATCGAGCTGCCGATCCGCTACGGCGCCCTGCGCGGCACCGCGGCGCGGCTCGCCACCGCAGGGGCGGTGGCGGTGGTGTTCGCGGTGATCGTCGCCTCCACCGCGCCCGACCGGCAGGCCGAGGCGGCCGCCCGCAACGAGGTGCCGGCCGTCCTCACGAAGACCAACACGCCCATCACGACCGCCAGCGTGCCGACCTCGGTGCCGCCCGGGGGCGTCAAGGTCCTCGCCGTGGGCGACAGTGGCGCCTGGTTCCTCAAGGCCGGCCTCCAGCTCGTCGCCGCACAGCGGGGGGACAGCGCGGTGGCCCAGGGCGAGGTCAACTGCAGCATCCTCATGCCCGAGCTCCGCAGCCGCCTGGTGACCGGCGAGGTGCTCCGAGCCGGGCGGGGTTGCCCGCAGCGGCTGGAGCGCTGGATGCAGCTCGTCGACCGCTTCCGGCCCGACGTGGTCCTGTACTACCTGGCCAACGCCGGTGGCATCGGCAAGGTGCGGCTCAACGGTCAGTGGCTGACCGATTGCGACCCCGAGTTCGACTCGTACCTGCGCACACGGCTGGGCGCGGAGACGCAGATGCTCGCCGCGCGCGGCGCCAAGGTGGTGCTGTTCACGACCCCGTACGTCGTGAACCTGGTGGATCCCAAGCAGTCCGAGCGCGAGGTGGACTGCCGGACCCGCACCTACGAGCAGGTCGTCCGGGACCACCCGGAGGTCACCCTCATCGACCTCAAGAGCTTCGTGAAGCGCTACGAGGACCGCGGCGAGAGCCTGCACCGCGACGTGATCCACCTCTCCGACAAGGGCGCGGTGATCGTGTCGAAGTGGGTCCTGCCCCAGCTCGAGCGGATCGCGGCCGGCCAACCTCCGCGCTGACGGCGACGACCGTCAGACGGCGGCCACGGCCGCCTCGATCCGGGCGGCCGTCGCCACCAACCGCTCCTCGGATCCGGCCGGCCCCACGAGCTGCAGGCTGGCGGGCAGCGGTCCCGCCGTCGGGACGGGCAGAGCAAGCGCCGGGACGCCCGCCAGGTTCACGGCCATGGCGGCCCGGTTCGGCCCCGCCGGCGGGTCGTCCAGGCGAGGCGGTGGGCCGAGCATGGTCGGCAGCACCAGCAGCTCGACGCGCTCGAAGGCACGCCTCAGCTCGTCCCGCCAGGGGACCACGCCGGCGCGCGCCGCGGCCAGGCGCCCGGGAGGGATCTCACGGGCGCGACGAAAGCGCGCGCGCAGATCGTCGCCGAGGCCGTCGATGTGGGTGTCGACGAGGCGACGGTTCACCTCGAGGGCTTCGGCGAACAGGATGGTGGCCGCGTCCTCGTTGGCGAGCGCCCATCCCGGCAGGTCGACGTCGACCACGTCGAGCTCCGCCGCGGCCAACGCGGCGTCGACCGCAACGTCGACGGCGGCGTCGGCGAGGAGCGGGCGGCGGAGGCGACCGAGCCGGGCGGCGGGTGCGGCGGCGCAGAACCCGGGCTCGAGGAGCGCCATGCCGAGCTCCACGGCGCGCACGTCGCGCCCGAGCGGCCCGACCGTGTCGAGCGACGGCGCCAGTGGCCACACGCCGTCGAGCGGGACGCGGCCGTGCGTGGTCTTCAGCCCGACGACACCGCAGCACGCCGCCGGGTTGCGCACCGACCCTGCGGTGTCGGTGCCGAAGGCGACATCGGCCTCGCCCGTGGCGACCGCGACGGCCGAACCGCTCGAAGAACCGCCGGGCACGAGGGCGGGGTCGAGCGGGTTGCGCGGCGTACCGAACCAGGGGTTGACACCCGTCGACCCGAAGCACAGCTCGTGGAGGTTGGCCTTGCCGACGATGCGCGCCCCCGCGGCGCGCGCCCCGGCCAGGCAGGCGGCGTCCGCGGGCGCGGCCTCGGCCATGGCGGCCACGACCCTGGAACCGGCCGTCGTCGGCACGCCGGCCACGTCGATGCAGTCCTTCACGGCGAGGCGAGCACCGCCCCCGCCGCCATCCATGCGGACGACGAACGTGGCCACCTCAGGTCGACCTCACGGCGTCGCACCACGGCGCCGCTCGTCCCTGCCGCATGACGGCGATTGTGCCTCGCGCCGGCACCGTGGCGGCGACCGCGCGGTTGCGCCGTCGCGCCGTCGCGCGGTCGCGCCGTCGCGCGGTCGCGCCCCGCAGGGGCGCGTGGCTCTGCGAGGCGGAGGCGCTGCTCGCGCTAGCGGCGGGAGCTCCGGCGCGGTGGCGGGGGCGAGACGTGCCGACCGGTGACCGACCAGTAGAGGGTGCGGGCCATCGTCGTGCGCAAGTCGGCGGTGCGCACGCCCCACAGCTCGGCGCCCAGCCGGTGCCCCGCGACGTGGGCCAGCATCGCCGCGACAACCCCGGCCACGGAGCGGGCACTGACGTCGGCGGGCACCTGGCCTGCGCTCTGGGCGACGCGAACCGCGGCGGCGAGCCCGGCGGCCAGCTCGCCGATCAGCCGGTTGCGGACCTCCGAGAAGCGGTGGTTTCCTTCGGCGGTCGCCAGGTCGATGATGCGCAGGACGGCCTGGTGCTCGTCCCAGAAGGCGAGGATCTCGTCGACCAGAGCGAGCACTCCGGCGTAGCCGTCGGGACCGTGCCACGCGGTGCGCCGGACCTGCGCGACCAGGCGTGCCGCTCCCGCATCGGCCACGTCCTCGGCCAGCTCCACCACCGCTGCCTCGACGTCAGGGAAGTACTGGTAGAAGGTGGCCGGCGACGTCCGGGCCACCCGCGCCACCTCGGCCACCGTGAGGTCCCGGTAGGGCGTCGTGGGCACCAGGTCGGCCACGGCCGCCAGCACCCGACGCCGAGTGACGTGACCTCGGGGTCCGAGGATCCGCCCGTCCGACGCTCGCCTCTCCGGACCCGCCGAACGGTGCCCGCCGGGAGCGCCGCCTGCGCCGCGTGCGCCCTGTGCGCCCCGTGCGCTCTCGTCGCTCTGTGCCCCCCGCGCGCCCACGGCCGGACCGTACCCTGACGGCCCGTCAGGCGAGCGGCGGCTCGACGGGTGACGGTCCCGGTTGCGCGCCGGCCGGACCCGCGCCGGCCGGACCCGCGCCGGCCGGTCCGGGCGGCCGGAAGCACGCGGCCAGCAGGCCGATGCCCGCCAGCAGCCCGAGTCCCGCCGACAGGGCCAGATCCAGCGCGGGGTTGAAGGCGGCGCCGAGGCCGAACACCCAGTCGAGTGAGTAGCGCCCGGGGCCGGCGACGGCCACGACGACCGCCACCACGGCGAGCACGAGGTTGTACTCGAAGCCCTCCTTGGCGATGAAGAAGCCGTTGCGGGCGTGGACCGTCCATGCCGCGACCGTCATGAGCCCCACGAACCCGGCGGCGGCCAGCGGCGTGAGCAGACCGAGCGCGAACAGCGTCCCGGCTCCGATCTCGGTGCCGGCAGCCATGACGGCGTGGATGCGCCCGTTGGGTCGCATCCCGATCTTGTCGAACCAGCGGGCCGTGCCCGGGATACGCCCGCCTCCGAACACCTTGTTCCACCCGTGGGCGGCCAGCGTGAGCCCGACGACGATGCGCAGGGCGAGCAGTGCGGCGCTGACCTCTGCGTACGTCCCGATCCGGTCGACGGTGGCCACGTCCACGGGTTACCTCCTCGGCAGCGACGCCACGAGTCCACCACGCGACCGCCCGGTGACGGCGGAGGTCTGCCGGCGCTCGTCCCGCACGGCGGTTCCGAACGGCGGGCCGGGCGTGCTCGCCCCGCACCCCCGGAGCCCTCAGGCGGCGGAGGGAGACGTCAACGCCGCCGCCAGCGCAGGGCTGAGGTCGCCGCGCCCGGCAAGCCGCACGTCGTCGAGCTCGAGCCAGCCCGCCATCGACGCCAGCTCGGCCGCCAGCGCCTCCGCGACGTCGCCCTCGTCGACACCGGGCTCCGCGTACGCCGACTGCACGAGCAGCGTGCCGGCCGCCCGGTCGGCCTTCAGGTCGACCCGGGCCACGAGCCGGTCTCCGAGCAGGAACGGCAGCACGTAGTAGCCGTGGACCCGCTTGGCCGCCGGCGTGTAGATCTCGATGCGGTAGCGGAAGCCGAACAGCCGCTGCACCCGGTCGCGTTCCCACACGAGCGAGTCGAACGGCGACAGGAGCGCCCTCGAACGCAACCAGCGCGGCAGGTGGGCGTCGCGGTGCATGAGCGCCGGCTGGCGCCAGCCCTCGACGTCGACCGGTACGAGCGTCCCTTCCTCCACGAGCTCGCGCAGGCGCGGCCGGTCCCTCGGGACGTTCAGCCGGTGGTAGTCGCACAGGTCGCGTGCGGTGGCCACACCGAGGTGGCGCGCGGCCATGGCGAGCAGCGACCGGCGCGCCTCGTGCTCGGTCGGCGTGGGACGGGCGAGCACGGCCGCGGGGATGATCCGCTCGGTGAGGTCGTAGAGCCGGGCGAAGTCGGACGGGCGCCGGCGGGCCGAGACCTCACCCGTCCAGAACAGGTACTCGAGCGCCCGCTTGCCCCGACTCCAACTCCACATCGTGTCGAGCTTCGTGCCGGGATCGGAGAGCTCGCCGGCGGAGATGGGACCTCTGTCCCGCACCTCGTCGCGCACCGCTTCCACGTAGCCGGGATGGTCCCGCATGATGGAGCGGATCGCACCCCACATGTGCTCCCGCGCCTCGGCCATCCGCCAGCGGACGAGCGGGTGGTGCTCGATCGGCAGCAGCGACGCCTCGTGGCACCAGAACTCGAACAGCTCCACGTCGGCCGCCATGCGCCAGAGCAGGTCGCGGGGGTGCGGGCCCAGGCGGGCGAACAGCGGCAGCTCCTGGCTGCGGACGAGGACGTTCACCGAGTCGATCTGGATCAGCCCGATGCGGTCGAGCACCCGGCGGACATGGCGACGATCGACGCGCCCGGTCGGCCGGCGCTCGCCGAAGCCCTGCGCGTGCAGCGCGATGCGCCGAGCCTGCGCACTGGTCAACCGCTCCGGTGGCATCGATGCAGCATCGCGCGCAGCGAACGTGAGCGCGCGTACGTTCGGCCCCACCCCCGGCCCCCCGTTCTGGAGGTGTGGGCACCGTCCTGGCGGTGCTCACACCTCCAGAACGCGACCAAGGGGCGGGGCGCGGGTCGAGGGCGGTCGAGAGCTAGAGCCGCGCCCAGGCCTGCGTGAGCACCGAGCGCAGGATCTGCTCCATCTCGTCGAACTGGGTCTGGTCGCACACGAGCGGCGGCGCGAGCTGCACCACCGGGTCGCCGCGGTCGTCGGCGCGGCAGTAGAGACCGGCGTCGAACAGCGCGCGGGACAGGAAGCCGCGCAGCAGCCGCTCCGACTCTTCGGCGTCGAACGTTTCCTTCGTGGTCCGGTCCTTCACCAGCTCGATGCCGTAGAAGAACCCGTCACCGCGGACGTCGCCGACGATGGGCAGGTCCAGCAGGCGCTCGAGCGTGGAGCGGAACGCTGCCTCTGTGGACCGCACGTGCCCGCACAGATCCTCGCGCTCCATGAGGTCGATGTTGGCCAGCGCCACCGCGGCTGACACCGGGTGGCCGCCGAAGGTGAAACCGTGTGCGAACGACGCGGTTCCGTGGAGGAAGGGCTCGACGAGCCGCTCGGACGCGATCATCGCCCCGATCGGCGAGTAGCCCGACGTCATGCCCTTGGCGCAGGTGATCATGTCGGGGACGATCCCGTACCGCTCCGAGGAGAACCAGTGCCCGAGGCGGCCGAAGGCGCAGATCACCTCGTCGGCCACGAGGAGCACGTCGTACGCGTCGCAGATGGCGCGCACCCGCTCGAAGTAGCCGGGGGGCGGCGGGATGCAACCGCCCGAGTTCTGCACGGGTTCGACGAACACGGCGGCGACCGTGTCGGGCCCCTCGGACTCGATGGCCACGGCGATCTGGTCGGCCGCCCAGCGCCCGAACGCGGCCTCGTCGTCGGCGAAGACGGAAGCGCGGTAGTGGTTGGTGTTGGGCACGCGGATCGTGCTCGGCACGAGCGGCTCGAACGGCTGCTTGAGCGCCGGGATGCCGGTGATCGACAGGGCCCCCATGCTCGTGCCGTGGTAGGCGACCGCCCGGCTGACCACCTTGTGCTTCATCGGCTTGCCGACGGCCCGGTAGTACTGGCGGGCCAGCTTCCACGCGCTCTCCACCGCCTCGCTGCCGCCGGTGGTGAAGAAGACCCGGTCCAACCCCGGCGGCGAGAGGGCCGCCAGCCGCTCCGCCAGCTCGATGGCGCGGGGATGGGCGTAGGACCAGAGCGGGAAGTAGGCGAGCTCGCGGGCCTGCTCGGCGGCGGCCTTGGCCAGCTCCTCGCGGCCGTGGCCGGCCTGCACCACGAACAGGCCCGCGAGGCCGTCCAGGTAGCGCTTGCCCCGCGAGTCCCACACGTACGGGCCCTCGCCGCGCACGATGACCGGCACGTCGGCGTCGTCGAAGGCGCCGAGACGGCTGAAGTGCATCCAGAGGTGGTCGCGCGCGGCGCGCCCCGCGTCGTGCCCCTCGTGCCGCCCGTGCCCCTCGTGCCGCCCGTGTCCCCCGGTCACATCGTTCGCTCCGCTCATCGCGTCCCCCAGGAGTACGTCTGCTTGGCCAGCTTCAGGTAGATGAACGTCTCGGTGCTGCGGACGTCGCGCATCGCGCGGATCCGGCGGTTCAAGACCTCGAGGAGGTGGTCGTCGTCCTCGCAGACGATCTCGGCCAGCAGGTCGAAGCTGCCGGCGGTGACGACCACGTAGGCGACCTCCTCGATCTCGTCGAGCTGGGCGGCGACGGACTCGATGTCGCCCTCGACCCGCAAGCCCACCATCGCCTGGCGCCGGAAGCCGAGCTGCAGCGGGTCGGTCACCGCGACGATCTGCATGACGCCGTTCTCGACCAGGCGCTGCACCCGCTGGCGCACGGCCGCCTCCGAGAGGCCCACCTCCTTGCCGATGGCGGCGTAGGGCCGCCGCCCGTCGCGCTGGAGGATCTCGACGATGGCTCGCGACGTGCCGTCGAGCGACGACGTCGAGGTGCGGTCCGCCCTGTCGCGCATGGCCGGCATCTTCGCACGAATCCGTCGTCGCGAACGGTCCTGGCAGATGATCGCGGTGTGTTCAGGGCGGGCGAGCGGCGGGAACCGTGGTCGCGGTACGGTCCCGGCGTGAACGAACCTCGGACCCTGCGCAACCACGTCGGCGGGCAGGCGGTCGACGCCGCCGGCGGGGCGACCCTCGATCTCGTGGACCCGAGCACCGGCCGGGTGTTCGCCCGGTCGCCGCGCAGCGGACCCGAGGACGTCGATGCAGCCTGCCGTGCCGCGGCCCGGGCCTTCGCGACCTGGCGGGACACGACGCCCTCGGAGCGCCAGCGCGCCCTGCTGCGCCTGGCCGACGCCGTCGAGGCGCATGCCGACGAGCTCGTCCGGCTGGAGTCGGAGAACACCGGCAAGCCCCTCGAGCTGACGGCGTCGGAGGAGGTCCCTCCGATGGTCGACCAGATCCGGTTCTTCGCCGGCGCCGCCCGCTGCCTCGAGGGCCGCTCCGCCGGCGAGTACCTGGCCGGGCACACGTCGTTCGTCCGGCGTGAGCCCATCGGCGTGTGCGCCCAGGTGACGCCGTGGAACTACCCGATGATGATGGCGGTCTGGAAGCTCGCGCCCGCCATCGCGGCCGGCAACACCGTCGTGCTCAAGCCCTCCGACACGACTCCGGTCACGACGCTGCGGCTCGCGGAACTGGCGGCGGAGGTGCTGCCGCCGGGCGTGGTGAACGTCGTGTGCGGGGACCGGGACACGGGCCGGGCGCTCGTCGATCACCCGGTGCCCCGCATGGTGTCGGTCACCGGGTCCGTACGCGCGGGCCGCGAGGTAATGGGTGCAGCGGCGGCGGATCTGAAGCGGGTCCACCTCGAGCTCGGTGGCAAGGCGCCGGTGGTCGTCTTCGACGACGCCGACGTCGAGCAGGCGGCCGAGGTCATCGCCACCGCGGGCTACTTCAACGCCGGCCAGGACTGCACGGCCGCCACCCGGGTGCTCGCGGCCCCGGGCATCCACGACGACGTCGTGTCTGCGCTGACCGAGCAGGCCCGCTCGACCGTCACCGGACCGCCATCCGACACGGGCGCGCTCTACGGACCGCTCAACAACGCGCGCCAGCTCGAGCGGGTGTCGGGCTTCGTCGCCGGCCTCCCGGGTCACGCCGAGGTCACCGCGGGCGGCGACGTGGTGGGCGACGAGGGCTTCTTCTACGCCCCGACCGTGGTGGCCGGCGTGCGCCAGGACGACGAGATCGTCCAGCAGGAGGTGTTCGGCCCCGTCATCACGGTCCAGCGCTTCACCGACGAGGACGAGGCCGTCGCGTGGGCCAACGGGGTGGAGTACGGGCTGGCCTCCAGCGTGTTCACCCGCGACCACGGTCGGGCCATGCGGGTCAGCCGCCGCCTCGACTTCGGCTGCGTGTGGATCAACACCCACATCCCCCTCGTGGCCGAGATGCCCCACGGCGGCTTCAAGCACTCGGGCGTGGGCAAGGACCTGTCGATGTACGGCTTCGAGGACTACACCCGGGTCAAGCACGTCATGTCGAACATCGACGTCTGACGACGGGATCCGTCGGTTCTGGCCGGCATCGGCCCTGTGATCCGTGGTGAACTGCCGCTATGAGAATCCTCCTCGTCGGTGCGGGGGGCGTCGGATCGGCGTTCACCTCGATCGCCGCCCGCCGTGATGCCTTCTCCGAGGTCGTCGTCGCCGACTACGACGGCGAACGGGCGGAGGCCGTCGCCGCGCGCGCCCGTGCGCTCGGCGGATCGGTCCGGTTCACCGCCGCACGCCTCGACGCCTCCGACGAGCGGGCCGTCACCGCCGCCCTCCGCGGGCATCGCTGCGACGCGCTGCTCAACGCCACCGACCCGCGCTTCGTCATGCCGCTGTTCGCGGCGGCGCTCGGGGCCGGCGTGCACTACCTCGACATGGCCATGTCGCTGTCACGGCCGCACGCCGAGCGGCCCTACGAGGCGTGCGGGGTGAAGCTCGGCGACGAGCAGTTCGCGCGCTCGGATGCCTGGGAACGCTCGGGCCAGCTGGCCCTCGTGGGCATGGGCGTGGAGCCCGGCCTGTCCGACGTGTTCGCCCGCTACGCCGCGGACCACCTCTTCAGCCGGGTCGACGAGGTGAACGTGCGCGACGGCGCCGACCTCGTGGTCGAGGGCTACGACTTCGCACCGACGTTCTCCATCTGGACGACCATCGAGGAGTGCCTCAACCCACCCGTGATCTGGGAGGAGGGGCGGGGCTGGTTCACCACCCCGCCGTTCAGCGAGCCCGAGGTGTTCACGTTCCCCGAGGGCATCGGGGCGGTCGAGTGCGTCAACGTCGAGCACGAAGAGGTCCTGCTGGTGCCGCGATGGGTCGACTGCCGGCGCGTCACGTTCAAGTACGGGCTCGGAGAAGAGTTCATCGAGGTCCTGCGCACCCTGCACAAGCTCGGCCTCGACGGGACGCAGCCGGTGCGGGTGGGCGGCCTCGAGGTCGCACCCCGCGATGTCGTCGCCGCCTGCCTGCCCGACCCCGCCACGCTCGGCGGGAAGATGAGCGGTCGCACCTGCGCGGGCACGCAGGTGACCGGCCTCGGCGTCGACGGCCGGCCCCGGGACGTGTACCTGTACCACGTCGTCGACAACGGCTGGAGCATGGAGGAGTACGGCGCGCAGGCCGTCGTGTGGCAGACGGCGGTGAACCCGGTCGTGGCCCTGGAGCTGATGGCGGAAGGGACGTGGACGGGATCGGGGGTGCTCGGGCCGGAAGCCTTCGACGCCGTGCCGTTCCTCGATCGTCTCTGCGCGCTGGGGTCACCGTGGGCGGTCCGGGAGCAGCCGGCGGGAGCCGAGCGCGTTCCTCCGAGCACCCCGGTCGCGCCGAGGTCGGCGCGCGCCGACGGCTAGACACGCGGTCATGACCGACTTCGACCCGACCGACGTGGATCCCGACGGCCTGGGTGACGAGCCCGTCGACCCCGAGCTCGGCGCCGTGACCGACGGCCCGGGCGTGCCGGAGGACGAGCGCGAGGTGCCCCAGGAGGGCGACGTGCTCGAAGGACCGACGCCCGACGTGTGAGCCGGTCGACGTGGACGCGGCGGTCACGGTCGCCGACCGGTGGGGACCGGTGCAGCGGGCGGTGACCGCCGCCGATGGGTGGGAACGGCCGCGACCCGGCGCCGACCGGTGAGGACCGGTGGGGACGGCGCGGACTCGCCGGCACCCGTCCCGCTCGGCTAGCGAGGGACCGTGACGCACACGGCGGCGCCGGCCGGCTGCGACATGCCCGTCGCCGCCCACGGCAGCTTCGACGCGGCGCGCCTGGTCGCGGCCAAGGCGTCGGCCACCATCACGGTCTGCTTCCCCGCGCGCGACGAAGCGTCCACCATCGGCGCCATCGTCGAGGCGACCCGCCGCGACCTCGTGCACCGGCACCCCCTCGTCGACGAGGTGCTCGTGCTCGACGACCACTCGACCGATGCCACCGCCGCGGTTGCGGCCGAGGCGGGCGCCCGGGTCGTGGACGCACGCGCGGTGCTGCCGGGCCAGGGTCGCGGTGCCGGCAAGGGCGAGGCGCTCTGGCGCTCGCTGCGCAGCGCCCGCGGGGACATCGTCGCGTGGTGCGACGCGGACATCGCTCCGTTCGACACCCACTTCCTCGTGGGGCTGCTGGGCCCGCTCGTGCTCGACCCGGAGGTCCAGTTCACGAAGGGCTTCTACGAGCGGCCCGACGGGGACGGCAGCGGGAGCGGCGGCGGGCGCGTCACGGAGCTGGTGGCCCGGCCGCTGATCGCGACCCTGTTCCCCCACCTGTCGGGCGTGGTGCAGCCGCTGTCGGGCGAGTACGCGGGCCGGCGCCCGCTGCTCGAGCGCCTCGCCTTCGCGCCGGGCTACGGCGTGGACCTCGGGCTGCTGATCGACGTCGCCGCCTCGGTCGGCTGCGCGGCCATCACCCAGGTCGACCTCGGGGTGCGCCGTCACCGCAACCGACCCCTCGACGAGCTGGGTCCCCAGGCCCTCGACGTCCTCCACGCCGCGCTGGTGCGCGCCGGCGTCGACCCGGCCGACGATGTCGCCTTGGCGCGGCCGGGCCTGCCCGCCGTGGAGCGCCGGTACGAGGATCTGCCGCCGCTCGCCTCGTTCGGCGCCCCGTCGGACCCGCCGTTGGACCCGCCGTTGGACCCGCCGCTCGGCGCGCCGCTGGACGCGCCGTTGGACGCGCGAGGCCGGGCTCGCCCGGCACCCGCGGGACCCGGTCCCGGGCCCGCCCGCCCGTAGCCTGCCTCAGTGATGGCCGACCGAGCCGCGGGCGCGGCTGCGCCGGAGCTGGTCGTGCGCGGCCGTTCCATTCCGACCTCGCGCCCGTTGCTCATGGGCATCGTCAACGCCACGCCCGACTCGTTCTCCGACGGCGGCGAGCACCCGACCACCGAGGCCCGCGTGGCCCTGGCCCGCCGCCTCGCCGCCGACGGCGCCGCCCTGGTCGACATCGGCGGGCAGTCGGGCATCACCGGCGTACCGGAGATCCCGGTCGACGAGGAGATCGACCGGGTGATGCCCGTCGTGGCCGCGGTCCGCGCCGAGCTTCCGGGCGTCGTGGTCTCCGTCGACACGTACCGGCCGGCCGTGGCCGAGGCCGTCCTCGCCGCAGGCGCGGACGTGATCAACGACATCAGCGGCCTACGCCACCCCGAGCTGGCCGACCTGTGCGCGGCGTGCGGGGCCGGGCTCGTCGTCATGCACACGCGGGCGGCGCCGAAGCAGAAGATCCTCGACGACGACCTCTACGGACGACGAGGCCGCGGCGGCCGCGACGGGCCGCCGGCCGCCGGACCCGCCGAGGGCGACACCGGACCCGCGGAGGCCGCCGCCGGACCCGCAGAGACCGGACCGGCAGAGACAGGACCGGCCGACGTGGTCGGCGACGTCGTGTCGTTCCTCGAGGCGACCATCGGCGAGGCCGTGGCCCGCGGCGTGGACCGGCGGTCGATCATCGTCGACCCGGGCCCCGACTTCGCCAAGACGCCGTTCCAGACGGTCGAGGTGCTGCGCGGCATCGAGGCGGTCCTCGCCTTCGGGCGGCCCACCCTGCTCGCGCTGTCCCGCAAGGACTTCATCGGGGCCATCACCGGCCGGCCGCCGCGCGAGCGGCTGGCCGGCACGCTGGCCGCCGTCGGGCACCTCGCCTGGGTGCCCGGCGCGATCCTGCGGGTCCACGAGGTGCGCGAGGCGGCCGACTTCCTGGCCGTGGCCGACGTGCTGGCCGGTCGCCGCCCGCTGCCGCGCGACGCGCGCCTCGCGCCGGCGTTGCGCCGCCAGCCGCGCTGACCACACCGCGCGGGCCCGTCCACGACCGGGGGAACGGCCCCCCGGCGGGGTCGGCGCGAGCGACGCGGCAGTAGCCTCCCGGGACGTGGACGTCGTCACCCGGAACCACGTTCGCACCAGCGGCCGGCCGGACGGGCAGCCGATCCTGTTCGCGCACGGGTTCGGCTGCGACCAGCAGATGTGGCGACACGTCGCGCCGGCGTTCGAGGACCGGTACCGGGTCGTCCTCTTCGACCACGTCGGCGCCGGCGCGTCCGACCTCGCGTCGTTCAGCCCCGAGCGCTACGCCGACCTCGGCGGCTACGCCCGCGACGTCCTCGAGATCTGCGACGACCTGGCCCTCACCGACATGGTGTTCGTGGGCCACTCGGTAAGCGCCATCATCGGGGTGCTGGCGTCGCTCGCCGCGCCGGGCCGGTTCTCGCGTCTCGTGCTCGTCGGGCCGTCACCCCGATACGTCGACGACGACGGCTACGCCGGCGGCTTCAGCCGGGCCGCGATCGAAGACATGCTCGACGCGCTCGACCGCAACTACCTCGGCTGGTCGACGGCGATGGCGCCGGTCATCGTGGGCAACCCCGACCGGCCCGAGCTCGGCGAGGAGCTGACCAACAGCTTCTGCCGCACCGATCCCGCGATCGCCCGCCAGTTCGCACGGGTCACCTTTCTGTCCGACAACCGCGACGACCTGCACCGGGTGCGCGTCCCGACGCTGGTCCTGCAGTGCGCGGACGACGCCATCGCTCCCGTCGCCGTGGGGAGGTACGTCCACGCCGAGATCCCCGGCAGCGAGCTCGTGACGCTGGACGTGAGCGGCCACTGCCCCCACCTCAGCGCGCCGCAGGCGACCGTCGCCGCCATCGATGCGTTCCTGCGGAGCGGGCCCCGCTGATGGCCGGTGCTCGGCCAAATTCGCCGGGCGTCCACCCGGCGCTGCAGCCGGACTCATCCGAGGATCTGTTCGAGCACGCCCCTTGCGGTTACCTCACGACGCTCCCCGACGGCTCGATCATCCGCGTCAACCAGACGTTCCTGACGTGGCTGGGCCGGAGCCGCGACGACGTGCTCGGCCTCCGCTTCGTCGATCTGCTGACCGACGGCGGGCGCATCTACCACGAGACGCACCTGCGACCGCTCCTCGAGATGCAGGGGCACCTGCGCCAGATCGCAGTGGACCTCGTCGGACCGGGTGGCGGCCGCCTCGCCGTGCTGCTCAACGCAGTGCTCCACCGCGACAGCGAGGGGCAACCGGTCGCCGTGCGCACCACCGTGTTCGACGCCAGCGAGCGCCAGCACTACGAGCGCGAGCTGCTGCGGGAGCGCCGCGCCGCCGAGGACGCGGCGGCCACCGCGCGCGCCCTGCACGAGCACTCGTCGTTCCTCGCCCGGCTCAGCCGGTGCCTCGACGAGGCGGACGGTTGGGACGAGCGCGCCGCCCGGCTCGTCGAGCTCGTGGGTGGGGAGCTGGTCGGCGCCGCGGAGCTCTGGGACGTCGACGCGGTCGGGCGCGTCCGGCCCACCGTGAACAACGGCTCCCCCGGGCCCGGGGCCGAGTCGCTCTCCGGCGATGTGGGCTCGGCCGTGCGGGCCGCCGTCGACACCGGCGAACCGGTCCTGCGAGGCGAGCTGTCGACGCCGACCACCGTCGACCGGGTCGACGGCGGCGCGGCGCTGGCTGCGCTGCCGATGACCGTGCGGGGGCGCACGAGCGGTGTCCTGGTGCTGTGGGCCCGCCACGACCGGCTGAGGTTCACGCCCGAGGTGCGGCCGTTCCTCACCGAGCTCGCCGGCCGGGCTGCGCTCTCGCTCGACAACGCCCGCCTCTACGAGCGCGAACGGTCGACGGCACTGACGCTCCAGCGCAGCCTCCTCGCCGGTGCCGTGCCCGACGACCCCCGCCTGCGCATCGCGGCCGCCTACCGGCCGGCCGTGGAGGGCCTCGAGGTCGGCGGCGACTGGCACGACGCCTTCACCGTCGGCCCGAACCGCATCGGCGTCGTCGTCGGCGACGTGGTGGGCCGCGGGATCGCGGCAGCGGCCGCCATGGGCCAGCTTCGCAGCGCGACGCGCGCCGTGGCCACGTCGGGCGTGGGCCCGGCCCGCGTCCTGGAAGGGCTCGACCAGTTCGTGGCCCACCTCGACGCGGGTCAGATGACCACCGTGGCCTACGTCGAGATCGACCTCGACTCCGGCCGCGCCACCTACGCGTGCGCCGGCCACCCGCCACCGGTCCTCGTCCACGAGGGCACTTCGCGGTTGCTGTGGGACGGGCGCTCGCCCCCGCTCGGCGCGCACATCGGCGGCGCGCCCCGCGGCCCAGCCTCGTCCGAGCCCGGGTGCCGCACCGATGCGACGGTCGACCTGTCCGCCGACGACCGGCTGGTGCTGTACACGGACGGCCTGGTGGAGCGCCGCCGCTCACCGCTCCAACGCAGCATCGACCGGCTCGCCGCGCTCGCCGCGCGGGAGGCCGACCTACCGGTGGCCTCACTCGTGGATGCGCTGACCGCCGAGCTGCTCGCCGGTGTCGTCACCCCCGACGACGTGTGCGTGGTGGCCATCGGCCGCATCGCCACGGGCCCGTTCCACCGGCGGCTGCGCCCCCTCGTGTCCGACCTGCGGGCCCTGCGCGCCGACCTGCAGGCGTGGCTGTGCCTACAGGACCCGGACCGGACCAGCGTGGACGCTCTCGTCCTGGCCGCCAACGAGGCGGCTGCGAACGCCATCGAGCACGGGATCCGCGGCGAGCCGGGCGGCACGGTGACCGTGCGGGCCGAGCGCGCCGGCGACGAGATCCGCATCGACGTCGTCGACGAGGGAACCTGGCGAGCACCGGAGGACGGCCGCTTCGGCGGGCGCGGGCTCACGATCGTGGGTCGGTTGGTCGACCACCTCGAGGTCCACCGGGACGGCGGCACGCGCGTCCACATGCGACGGCGGGTGGGAGGACCCGCGTGAGCCCCGACGACGCCTGCCGGGTGAGCACGGCCGAGCGCGATGGGCGCCTGGTCGTGTGCCTCACCGGCGAGCTGGACGTGGCGGTGGCCGGCGAGGTCGAGCGCGCGGTGAACGCGGCGGTCGCTGCGGCAGCCGCGGTCGTGGTGGACCTCGACGGCCTCACGTTCCTCGACAGCGCCGGGGTCCGGGTACTCGACCATCTCCTCGGCGCCTGCTACGAGCGCGGCGTGCCGGTCCGGGTGGTGGCCACCCCCGGGTCGCCGGCCGCGTTCACCCTGCGGGTCTGCGCCTTCCCCGACCACGTGATGTGCGCCAGCACGGACGAGGCGCTCGCCGATCTGCCCTGACGGCCGCCGGGCGGCGCTCGCCGATCTGCCCTGACGGCCGGCGGGCGGCGGCCGGCGGCCGCCAGCAGGTGCGATACCCGACCGAATCATCCGACCCCGCCGGCCTTGCCGCTCCCGGTGCCGAGTGCCACAGTCGGGGCAGCGCGCGACGAACCCGTCGCCCGCCCCCTCTCCCGAGGAGCGTGCGATGAAGCAGCTCACCGGTCTGGACGCCTCGTTCCTCTATCTCGAGACGCCGTCGCAGTTCGGCCACGTCTCCAGCCTGTCCATCTACGAGCGTCCGGACGACCCCGACTACGAGCCTCTCCGCGCCTGGCGCTCGCAGCTCGAGCGACGGCTCCACCTGCTCGAGCCGCTGCGCAGGCGGCTGCGGGAGGTGCCGTTCGGGCTCGACCACCCGTTCTGGGTCGACGACCCCGAGTTCGACCTCGACTTCCACGTCCGCCACACCGCGGTGCCTCCCCCCGGAGGCGACGAGCAGATCGGCGAGCTCGTCGCGCGGATCATCGGACGGCCCCTCGACCGCCGGCGCCCGCTGTGGGAGACCTACGTCGTCGAGGGCCTGTCGGGCGACCGCTTCGGGATCCTCACCAAGGTGCACCACGCCACGGTCGACGGTGCGTCCGGAGCCGAGCTGCTCACGCTGATGCTCGACACGTCGCCCACCGGCGACGAGCTGCCCCCGCCGGACGAGGACTGGCGGCCGGAGCGCATGCCGAGCGACGGCGAGGTGCTGACCCGGGCGGCGACGACGCTGGTACGCAAGCCCGGTCGGGCGCTGCTGCTCGGCGCCCGCACCGCCCGCGAGATCGGCCGGGCGACGCGCAACCCGGCCCTGGTGGCGGCGGCCAACCAGGTGCGGTCCAGCCTGCGTGGACCGGTCGGCGCCGTGTTGAACGCGGGCCGCAAGCGGACGGACGAGGCCGAGCCCGTCGGCCCCCTTCCGGGCGGAGCCCCCCACACGCCCTTCAACGCGCCGATCACCCCCCACCGCCGCTTCGCCTTCCGCTCGGTCCCCCTCGAGTCGGTCAAGGAGATCAAGCGGGCGGTCGGGGCGACGGTGAACGACGTGGTCATGGCGGTCTGCGCCGGAGGCCTGCGGACCTGGCTGGAGGACCACGACGCCCTGCCCGACGGTCCGCTCGTGGCCATGATCCCGGTGTCCGTCCGGACCGGCGACGAGCCCGAGCGGTGGACGAACCGCGTGTCGGCCATCTTCGCCACGCTGCCCACCGACGAGCCCGATCCCCTCACGAGGATCGCCCGCGTGCACGAGTCCATGGTCGGAGCCAAGGAGCTGTTCGACGCGGTGCCCGCCGAGCGGCTCACCGACTTCGCGCAGTTCCCGCCGCCGGCCGTGTTCTCTCGGGCCATGCGCACCGCGACCCGGCTGACCGCCCGCTTCCGCTCGCCGGTGAACCTGGTCATCTCCAACGTGCCGGGTCCTCGTGAGCCGCTGTATGCGGCCGGCGCCAAGCTGGCGCACTACTACCCCGTGTCCACCATCGTCGACGGCCAGGGCCTCAACGTGACGGTCCAGAGCTACCTGGACACGCTCGACTTCGGGCTCGTCGCCTGCCGTGAGCTGGTGCCCGACCTGTGGAGCATGGTCGACGCGATCGTCGACGACCTGGTGGCCCTCGGCAAGGCGGTCGACGTGGACGTGCCCCTGCCGGCGCACTGAGCGAGCCGACTGCGCCGACTGCGCCACGCAGCCGCGCGGTCTTCAGAACCGGACGAAAGCGTCCGATGGGAGTTCATGCCCGCCGACACCGGTCTGGTCGAGGGTCGACCACGGCACTTCTCGAACCTGGTCAGCGGACAGGTCGTCCGCTACGTGGCCCACTTCCACGGCGACGCGGGCGTGGAGCGGCTGCTGGCCGCCGCCGGCGACCTGCCACCCCGTGACGTCCTGGAGGACCCGCGCGAGTGGCTCACCTACGACGAGACCAAGCGCCTGTTCGAGGCGGCCGCGGACATGTTGGGCGGCGCCGAAGGGCTGCGGGCCGCCGCCGCCTACCTGAGCGAGGCCGACCTGGCCCAGGCCTCGGCGTTCCAGTCCCTCGGATCGCCCGCCGAGATCCTCCGGCTCATCGCCGAGACGGCGGCCAAGTACGCCACCGTGATCGACATGGAGGCGGTGGAGATCAGCGACGACCACGGCATCGTCTCGGCGGTCTCGGTGCCCGGCTTCCCACGCTACGAGCTGCTGTGCGCGGTCACCCGCGGGATCCTCGGCCAGGGAGCCGAGCTGTTCGGCATGCCACCGTCGATCGTGGTGGAAGAGCAGTGCGAGGTCCGCGGCGACGAGCGCTGCCTGTTCCGCGTCACCTGGGACAGCGACGTCGTCGACACCGAGCGCAAGCTCGCCCAGCTCGAGCTGGAGCTGGCCCAGTCCCGCCAGCGCGTGCTCAACCTGCAGCACACCGTGCGCCAGCTCGTGTCGGGAGCCGCGGTCGACGACGTGCTGGCCGACATCACCGACCAGGCCACCCGCGCCGTGACCGCGCACCGGTACCTGCTCGTGGTGGCGACGTCGGACCAGACCGACGACATCCACGTGCACCACATCGGCTTCGCGGCCCATGAGGTCGACCTCGAAGCGGCGCGCCTGCGTCGCGACGGCGGACCGGATGACGATCCGGCCCGTCTCGTGGCCGAGGTCGTGTCCGGGCGGCGCCGCTACGGCTGGCTCGCCGCCTACAACCCCGAGGGCATCGGCTTCTACCCCGAGGAGCGCCGCACCCTGGCCGCCTACGCGGAGCTGGCGGCCGCCGCCCTCGACTCGGCCACCGCGCTCGAAGACGCCCGCCGCCAAGCCGCGGTGGCCCGGGCCCTGCTCGATCTCGGCCGCGCGCTGGCCAGGCTCACGAGCGCACACGACGCAGCGCACCGCCTGGCTGAAGCCGTGCCCACGGCCGCCGGCTGCGACATGGCCTCGGTGTGCCTGTTCGACCCGGCGGAGCGGACGATGCGGATCGCCGCGCTCCACGGCTATCCCGACGACGCCCAGCGGCTCCTCGACGGACTGGTCATCCGGGAGGAGGACACGCCGGCCCTGCGCCTCATCCTCGATCGAGGCGAGCCGATCTTCCTCGACTCCGAGACCACCGACCCCTACCTGTCCGGGCTGATGCAGGCCACGGGCGGCCGCACCGCCGTGGTGCTGCCCATCACCAACGGCTCCGAGATCTACGGCGCGGTCAACGCGGTCAGCCGCAGCGACTCCCTGCGGCCCGACCACGATCTGCTCCAGCGCCTGGCGGGCATCGCCGACCAGGGGGCGTCGGCGCTGCAGAACGCGCGCCTGCTGGAAGCCGTCCAGCACCAGGCCCTGCACGACGCTCTGACCGACACGCCCAACCAGCGGCTGCTCGAGGACCGCGTCGAGCACGCCGTGGCCCAGGCACGGCGGGGCAGCACCAACGTCGCGCTGCTGTTCCTCGATCTCGACCGGTTCAAGAAGATCAACGACACGCTCGGCCACGCCATCGGCGACCTGCTGCTCACCCAGGTGGCGCAGCGGCTCCGCACCTGCGTGCGCGAGATCGACACGGTGTCGCGACTCGGGGGCGACGAGTTCGTGGTGCTCCTGCCCGGGCTCAGCGAGCCGGCCGAGTCCGCCCTCGTGGCCCAGCGGATCGTGGAGGCGCTCGAGCAGCCGTTCAACCTCGACGGCTACGAGCTGTTCATCACGTCCAGCATCGGCATCGCCGGCTACCCCCACGACGGCGACACCTACGCCTCCCTCCTCAAGGCCGCCGACACGGCCATGTACGAGGCCAAGGCGGCCGGGCGGGGCACCTTCCGGACGTACGCCCGGTCCATGCCCAACAAGACCGTCGACGCGCTCACCCTCGAAGCCGACCTCCACGGTGCCGCGGAGCGGGGCGAGCTGCGGGCCGTGTTCCAACCGCTGGTCGACCTGCACACGCTCCGGGTGGTCCACGCCGAGGCGCTGATCCGCTGGGAGCACCCGCGGCTCGGCACGCTGGCGCCCGACGCGTTCATCCCCCTGGCGGAGGACTCCGGGCTCATCACCACCATCGACGCCTGGATGCTGCGCACCGTGTGCGACCAGCTGGCCCGGTGGCAGGCCGAGGGCCACGACGAGCTCGGCGTGGCCATCAACCTGTCCGAGCGCGACCTGCGCGACCCCCGGCTCGTGGGGCGGGTGCGCACCGCGCTCGGCGCCGCCGGGGTGAGCCCGCACCGCCTCGAGCTCGAGATCACCGAGCGGGTGGCCGAGTCGATCGGGCCGGTCATGGAGCGGGTCCTCGACGGCCTGAGCGAGCTCGGTGTGCGCCTCGCCATCGACGACTTCGGCACCGGCAACTCGGCCTTCAGCCGCCTCACCCGCGGGCGCATCCACACGCTCAAGATCGACCGCTCGTTCCTGGCCGAGGTGGCCGACGAGCACAGCCCCGCCCCGCTGGTCACGGCCATGATCGCCCTCGGCCAGAGCCTCGGGGTGCGCATCGTGGCCGAGGGCATCGAGACCGCCGGGCAGGGCGCGTTCGTGCGCCGCCACGGCTGTGACCTCGCGCAGGGCTTCTACTTCAGCCGGCCGCTCGATCTCGGCGCCTTCGAGGACCTGCTGCGCCGGTCGCGGGACGAGGGGCTCCAGCTTCCCCTCGAACCGGAGCGCGCGCCGGCCTGACCCGGCTCAGGCCGGCGCGACCATCGCCGACGCGGCGACCAGCGCGGCGGGCACCTCGCCCGCGGCCACGGGGCGCGCGAAGAGGAACCCTTGGGCGTGCTCGCACCCGCAGGCGCGCAGCGCGGCGAGCTGCGCCCGGGTCTCGACCCCCTCGGCCGTCACCTGGAGCTCGAGAGTGTGGGCCATCGTCGTGATGGCGGTGACCAGGCGGCCGTCGGGCACGGGACCATCGATGTCGTGCACGAAGGCCCGGTCGATCTTGAGCGCGTCGACGGGCAGGCGACGCAGGTACGCGAGCGACGAGTAGCCGGTGCCGAAGTCGTCGACGGCGATGCGCACGCCGCGCTCGCACAGGCGGCCGAGCACCTTCACCGCGGGTCCCATGTCCGACATCACCACCGACTCGGTGATCTCCAGGCACAGGCGCTCGGCCGTCAGCGCGCCGTCCAGCGCCCGCTCCACCGCGGCGTCGAGCCCCGGCGAGGTGACTTGGCGGGCGGACAGGTTCACCTGCACCATGAGCGGCGCCCCGCTGACGGGATCGCGCCACCCGGTCGCGTCGCGGGCGGCGCGCGCCAGGACCCACTCCCCGATGGGCACGATCAGGCCCGTCTCCTCGGCCAGGCCGATGAACTCGGCGGGGCCGAGCTCGACACCGTCGCGCCGCCATCGCAGCAGCGCCTCCACGGCCACCGGCCGGCCGTGGGCCAGCTCGACGATCGGCTGGTAGAGCACGGCCAGCTCTTGGCGGTCGAGGGCCCGGTGCAGCGCCCCTTCAAGCCGGATGCGCTCGTGCAGATGGTCGCGCAACGCCTCGTCGAACACCTCGAAGCGGGCCCGGCCGGCGGCCTTGGCGCGGTACATCGCGACGTCGGCGTGCCGCAGCAGGTCGTCGGCGCTCTCAGCGACGTCCGTGCAGGCGACCCCGATGCTGGCGCTCGTGTACAGCTCCTCGGTGCCCACCACGAACGGTGCTTCGAAGGCGGCGAGGACCCGGCGGGCCACGGCGATGGCGCCGTCGGCGGAGCCGGCATCGGGCACGAGGATGGCGAACTCGTCGCCGCCGAGGCGAGCCAGCAGGTCGCCCGGGCGCAGGACCTGCGCCACCCGCTGGGCGACCGCCCGCAAGAGCTCGTCGCCCGTCGCATGGCCGAGGCTGTCGTTGACCACCTTGAACCGGTCGAGGTCGAAGAACAGGACGCACACCGCGGCGGCGTGCCGGGCCAGGTTGCGCAGCAGCAGAGTGAGCTGCTCGGTGAACAGGTCGCGGTTCGGCAGCCCGGTGAGCCGGTCGTGCAGTGCCCGGTGGGCCAGCTCCTCCTGCGCGGCGTGCAGGTCGGTCACGTCCCGGACCACCGCCTCCCACCCGACCGTCACCCCGCCCGCATCGTGGATGGCCACCAGCCGGTTCTGGGTCCAGATCGTCGATCCGTCGCGGTGGCGCCAGCGCAGCATCATCGACCGGTCCGCGACCGCGTGCGGGTCGGCCAGCACCTGGTCGAGCAGCGGCCGGTCCTCGGGATGCACGACGAGGCCGATCGGGTCGTCGGACGCCAGCGCCTCCGCCGGCGACCAGCCGGTGATCCGCTCGAGCGCAGGGCTCACGTAGAGCAGGCGCGGCTCAGGGACGAGCTGGTAGTCGACGATGACGTCCGGGGCCCGGTCCACCAGCCGCCGGAAGCGCTCCTCGCTCGCCGACAGCTCCGCGCTTCGCTTCGCGACCGCCTCTGCGAGGCTCCGGTTGGCCTGTTCGAGCTCGGTGCGGGTGGCGTCGAGCTCGGCGCCGAGCCGCGCCAGCTGGTGCACTGCGAGCTCGGCCTCCGCGTAGCGGGCCAGCGTGACGAGCAGCGCGAGCTCCTCGTCGGTGAAGTGCCGGGGCTCGAGGTCGATCACGTTCAGCGTGCCCATCAGGTAGCCGCCCGGACCGCGTAGCGGCTGGCCGGCGTAGGACCGCAGCCGGGGCGGGTTCACCACGAGCTCGGTGTCGTGCCAGCGAGGCTCGTCGAGCATGTCCTCGATGACGTAGAGCTCCCCGCGCTCGATGGCCACCGCGCAGAACGACAGCGCCCGCGAGGTCTCCGTGATGGACACGCCGTAGTGGGACTTGAACCATTGCCGGTCGCGGTCGACGAACGAGATCAAGCTGATCGGCGCGCGCAGCAGGCGCGCCGCCAGCTCGGTGATCCGGTCGAAGCGCTCGTCCTCGTCCGTGTCGAGGATGTGCAGCGTCTCCAGGGCCGCGAGCCGGTCCTGCTCCATGGTCGACGCGGGTTCCGGGACCTGACGGGCCATGGCCGCCTTCCTCTCCCCCGGCGACCGCCGCGTAAGGGTACCCCGGCGTTGCCCACCTGATCCCGGGGGACGAGCGCCCAGCGGTCACCGGTCCGCGACACTGCAGCCATGGTCCTGTCACCCAGCATCGGCCCCGAGCGCGAACCGCCGCCTCCGCTCGCCGCCAGCGACGCGGAGATCGACGCCGCGGTCGCGGCGGCCGATGTCCCCCCACTGCTCACCGCCCTGGCCCACCTGACCGGCGATCTGGCGCTGTTGGCCGAGGACACGCGCCCCGACCAGGAGCGCCTGGTCGAGGCCGACGCCGGGCTCGCGCCCGAGGAGCAGGCGACCGCTCGGACCCGCGCCGCGGCTGCGTTGCGCCGCTACCGCGACGGTGGCTCGCAGGCGGCGCCCACGCCCGACCACAAGGCGCTGAGGCAGATGATCGAGTACCTCGTCGGCCCTGAGGCGGTCGACGACTACCTGCCCCTCCTCGCGGAGGAGCTCGCCCTGGAGGGCTCGGACGTGCGGGCGCCGGGCTGGTCCGCAGCCGCGCTCGCTCCCGGTCGCACGCTGCGGGTCGCCGTGATCGGTGCGGGCATGTCGGGTCTCGCGGCCGCGCACCGCCTGCGCCAGGCCGGCGTCGAGGTGGTCGTGCTCGAAAAGAACGCCGACGTCGGCGGCACCTGGTTCGAGAACACGTATCCGGGCTGCCGGGTGGACGTGCCCAACCACCTGTACAGCTACTCGTTCGCCCAGACCGGCGACTGGCCCCAGCACTTCTCGACGCAGGACGTGCTGCTCGAGTACTTCCGGCGCTGCGCCGACGACCTCGACCTTCGGCCCCTCATCCGCTTCGGGACCGAGGTGCTCGGCGCCGACTTCGACGACGCCGCAGCCTCGTGGACGGTGCGCACCCGCTCGGCGGCGGGCGAGGAGACGCTGCGGGTGGACGCGGTGGTCAGCGCCGTGGGGCAGCTCAACCGCCCGAGCTTTCCCGACATCCCGGGTCGCGACCGGTTCCGCGGCCCGTCGTTCCACTCGGCGCGCTGGGACCACGACGTCGATCTCGACGGCCGGCGGGTCGCCGTCATCGGCACCGGCGCGAGCGCCGCGCAGTTCGTCCCCGCGATCGCCCCGCTCGCCGGGCATCTCACGGTGTTCCAGCGGACGCCGCCGTGGTTGATCCCCACGCCGAACTACCACGCCGAGGTGCCCGACGCCTTGCGGCATCTGATGCACCACGTGCCCGACTACGCCCGCTGGGACCGGCTGTGGCTGTTCTGGCGCACGCACGAGGGGCTGCTCCCCTTCGCCCGCGTCGACCCCGACTGGTCCCCCAAGGACCGGTCGGTCAGCGCCCTCAACGACGCGGTGCGCGAGCTGCTCACCGCCTACCTGCGGGCCGAGCTGCCCGACGACGACCTGTTCGCCAAGGTCCTGCCGGCGTACCCGCCGATCGCCAAGCGGGTCGTGCGCGACAACGGCATCTGGGCCCGCACCCTGACGCGCGACGACGTGGAGCTCGTGACGACGTCGATCGAGCGGATCACCGAGACCGGCGTGCGCACCGCCGACGGGATCGACCACGACGTCGACGTGATCATCTACGGCACCGGCTTCGCGGCGTCGCGGTTCCTCACACCGATGCGGGTGCGGGGACGGGCGGGCCGGGACCTGCACGACACGTGGGCGGGCGACGCCCGCGCCCACCTCGGCATCACCGTGCCCGGCTTCCCGAACCTGTTCCTGCTCTACGGGCCGAACACCAACATCGTCATCAACGGCAGCATCATCTACTTCTCGGAGTGCGAGGTGCACTACGTGGTCGAGGCCATGCGGCTGCTGCTCGAAGGCGGGCACCGCGCCATCGAGGTGCGCGAGGACGTGTACGAGGCCTACGGCGAGATGGTCGACGCCGGCAACCGCGCCATGGCGTGGGGCGCGTCATCGGTGCCGAGCTGGTACAAGAACGAGCGCGGCCGGGTCAGCCAGAACTGGCCCTTCTCCCTGCACGAGTACTGGCGCCGGACGCGGGCGCCCGACCCCGACGAGCACGTGTTCCACTAGCGGGCTCAGCGGGCGTCCGAGTGGGCTCAGCGGGCGTCGAAGCGGGGCGGGCGCTTGTCGACGTGCGAGGCCAGGCCCTCGCGCGCCTCGGGACCGGCGAAGCCGTGGAACTCGTAGGCCAGGCTCGCGTCGAACACGGCGGCCTGGCTGCGATACCAGTGGTTGAGCACCTGCTTGGTCCACCGCAGAGCCGTCGGTGCGCCCGCCGCGAGCTGCTCCGCCACGGCCAGGCCGCGCTCGTGGACCTCGGCGTCGTCGACGCACAGCGACACCAACCCGATGCGCTCGGCCTCCTCGCCGCTCAGCGGCTCGCACGTCAGCAGGTAGTACTTGGCCTTGGCCATACCGCACAGCAGCGGCCAGCAGATCGCCGCGTGGTCGCCGGCCGCCACGCCGAGTCGCGTGTGGCCGTCGATGATGCGTGCCGACCGGCCCACCACCGACACATCGGCCAGGAGCCCGGCCACGAGGCCCGCGCCCACGGCCGGGCCGTGGATGGCGGACACGATCGGCTTCGAGCAGTCGATCACGTTCCACACGAGGTCGCGGGCTTCGCGCATCACCCTCAGCCGGACGTCGCGGTCGTCCAACATCGACTCGAGCAGATCGAAGCTGCCGCCCGCGGAGAACCCGCGGCCGGCGCCCCGGAGGAGCGCGACGCGCGCCTCGGGATCCGCATCGACGGTCCGCCAGATGTCGGCCAGCTGGCGGTGGACGGCCGGCGTGACGGCGTTGAGGCCGGGCGCGTCCATCGTGATCCGCACCACTCCCTCGGCGGGTCGGTCGACGGCGAGACCGGAGAAGGCGTCGTAGAGGTCAGGCACGGCCGGGACGGTACGCCGCCGGCGCGCCGAGGGTGGGGCCGCCGGGCCCGTCACGGCACCGAATCATGGGGCCGGCCGCCGCCAACCGCCGCGAGCCGGGTACCGTTTGCCCGATGCGTTCGGCCCGATCGACTCGGCACAACGGCCATTGCTGGTCGCCCTCGAGCACCCCGCCGAACGGTCCGGCGTGACCATCTCCGTCCTCGGCGGGACGCCGGTGGTCGGCCGGCTGATCGGCGTGCTCGGGCTCCGGCCCGTGCGCGGCGCCAGCGGTGTGCGGTGAGGACCGGGGCGGCGGCGGGCCACGCCGGCTACTTCCACGAGGCGGCCTTCTACCGCTCCGACGACGAGCTGCTCGACATCGTCGTGCCCTTCCTGCGCGACGGCGTGGCGGCGGGCGAGCCGACCATCGTGACGTTCGCCGAGCGCAACGCCGAGCTGGTGCGGTCCGCCCTGCCCGGTGACTGCGGTGTGCGGTTCCTGGCCGGCGCCGATCAGTACGCCCGACCGGCGAGCTGCATCCGGGCCTACCGCTCGCTGTTCGCCCGGGAGGTCGCCGCCGGCGCCGGCCAGATCCGGGTCGTCGGTGACGTCCCGCATCCCGGTCTCGGGATGCCATGGCACGGCTGGGCCCGCTACGAGGCTGCCATCAACCACGCCTACGACCAGTTCCCGATCTGGGGCATGTGCCCCTACGACACCCGGATCACGCCCGACGACGTGCTGGCCGAAGTGGCCCGCACCCACCCGCACGTGGCGACGCCCGACGGGGTCCACCGGCGCAACGGTGACTTCCAGGACCCGGCGGCCTTCCTCGCCCAGCGCGCCGCCGCCCCACCCGATCCGCTCCAGGCCCGGCCGCCCGCCCTCGTGCTGCGCGACCCGAGCCCCGCCGACGCCCGCCACGCCGTCGCCGCGCTCGCCGCGGACCCGCCGCTGCCGGCCGGTGCGCCCGAGGACCTCGCCCTCGCGGTGAGCGAGGTCGTCACCAACGCGCTCGAGCACGGCGGGCGGCCGTGCTCGCTGCGGGCCTGGCGCAACGCGGACCGGGTCGTCGTGGTCGTGCACGATCGGGGTCCCGGGCCCGCCGACCCGTTCGCCGGGCTCATGCCGGCGGCCCACGCCGGCTCCCTCGACGGTGGGTTTGGTCTGTGGATCGCGTCCCTGGTCTGCGACGAGGTCGCGTTCACGACCGGTCCCGACGGCTTCACCGCCTGCCTGGTCGTCGGTCGCCCGCACGTGCCCGCGCCGGTCGGCGGCTGAGCCCGGCCAGGCGCGGATCGCCGGCGCGGCCGGTACGGTGCGGCCGTCCCGTCCCCCCGACTCGGAGGAACCGACCATGCCCGAGCTCCTGACCGACCTGACCGACGACGACATCCGCACGACGCTGACCGCCCCGGGTGAGCGGGCCGAGGGCGACGCCGACGGGACCGACGGCGGAGATGCCGACGGCACCGACGGCGGAGATGCCGACGGCACCGACGGCGAAGACTCGGACGGCACCGACGGCGGAGACGCCGACGGCACCGACGCCTGAGGGTCGCTGATCGCCGCCCGTCCCGGAGGTGAGGGGTCCTCGAGCGCGCTGGCCCGCTGCGTCGGCGACGCTCGGGACTTCCTCGCCACCGCCTTCTCCCGCCAGCCGCACCGGCACCACGCAGGTTCCTTCGACGACCTGCTGTCGCTGGCGGCCGTCGATGCGGCCCTGTGCGGCGGCGGGCTGCGCCGACCGTCGGTCCGGCTGGTGCGCGGCGGCGTCGGCGTCGACCCGGCGACGTGGACGCGCCGGGCGCGCACCGGCTCCACGTGGGTCGACGATCTCGTCGACCCGGGGCGTGCCCTCACCGCGTTCGCCAGCGGAGACACGATCGTCCTGCAGTCGCTGCAGCGGTGGTGGCCACCCGTCACCCGCTTCTGCGCCGAGCTCGACGACGCGCTCGGCCATCGGGTCCAGGCCAACGCGTACCTGAGTCCGGCCGGCACCGAAGGCCTCGCAGCCCACCACGACAGCCACGACGTCTTCGTCCTCCAAGCGCACGGCACCAAGCACTGGGTCGTGCGTGAGCCGCTGATCGATGCACCCCTCGAGCGCCATCGATCGGCGCCGGACGAGGCCGCCCGGGCGCCGGTGGCCTTCGAGGCGGACCTCGGCCCCGGCGACTGCCTGTACCTGCCACGAGGCTGGATCCACTCGGCCAGCGCGCCGACCGGCGTCTCGCTCCACCTCACCATCGGCGTGCTGTCCACGACGGCCGCAGATGTCGTCCGGCGGCTCGCCGACCGGGCCGTGGAGCAGGTGACGCTGCGCCGCACGCTCCCGCCTTCCGCGGCCACCGACCTCGACGCCGCCCACCAGGTCGTGAAGGACGTCGTGGGGGAGCTCGTCGCCTGGCTCGAGTCGGTCGATCCCACGGAGGTGGCCGAGGGTCTCGTCGCCTCCACTGCGGCGCGCCGAGCCGTGCCCGTCGACGGCTGGTTGCTCGACCTCGCCGCGCTCGATTCCCTCTCCGACGCGTCGGTCGTCCAGTGCCGGCCTCGGCTCCGGTGGAGCGCCGCCGTGGCCGCCGGCCGCCTGCGCCTCGACCTGCGCGACCGGGTGCTCGACCTGCCCGCGACGCTCGACGGTCCCGTGCAGCGGCTCCTCGACGGGTCCCCCCACGCGATCGGCGAGCTGGCCGACGTGATGGACGCCCCGAGCCGCTCGGTGCTGGCCCGCCGCCTGGTGCGCGACGGCGCGCTACGGATCGTCGATGGCGCGTGAGCGGGGCCGGGCCGGCTGCGCCGCCGAGTCCCGAGCGAGGAGCGAAGACCTGCTCGGCACCGCGTCGCGCGTGCGGCGCTGGCTGCTGGTCGAGCAGCCGGGGCCGTGGGGCCGCGACGCGCTGACCGGCAGCCGCCTCGACGAGGTCATCGCCCGGACCGTGGCGTCGCACGCCCGGCGCTCCGGGGTCCGGGTGCTGCTGATCCGCCGCCCGGGCTGGCGCCAGGCGGCGCCGCGGCGGGTGTTCACGGCCCGCACCGATCCCCACCGCTCGTGGCTGGCGACGCGCACGATCCACGACCCGCGCGAGCTCGTCGACCTCGACCTCGACGACGACGACGACGTCGACCGCCGCCCGGCCCCGGGCGAGCCGACCTCAGGCGGCGACGTCGACCGCCGCTCGGCCCCGGGCGAGCCGACCTCAGGCGGCGACGTCGACCGCCGCTTCGCCCCGGGCGAGCCCGCCTCGGGCGGCATCCACCTCGTGTGCACCCACGGCCGGCACGATCCCTGCTGCGCCGACGAGGGTCGACCGGTGGTCCGGGCGCTGCACGCGGCCGGAACGCCCGACGTCTGGGAGACGTCGCACGTCGGCGGCGACCGCTTCGCCGCCAACGTCGTGTGCCTGCCCTCCGGTGTGTACTTCGGCCGCGTGCCGCCCGCCGACGCGGCCCGGATCGTGGCCGACCACGATGCCGGCCTCCTCGACCTGGGCCACTACCGGGGCCGGTGCTGCTTCCCGCCGCTGGTGCAGGCCGCGGAGATCTTCGCCCGGCGCGAGCTCGACGAGCCGAGGCTCTGCGCGCTCGACGTCCGGCAGGCGTCGGTCTCGGGCGACGGTGCGGACGTCGTCGTCCACCACGGTGCCGACGCGCTGACGGTGCGCGTGGCCCGGGAGCCCGGGCCTCCCGAGCTGTTGACCTGCGCGGACGGCGGCGCCTCGGCCCCGTGGCGCTACCGGTTGGTGGCCATGACGCAGACGCCCATGCCGACGCAGACGTCGACGCCGACACAGATGCCGACGTCCACTCCCCGCCCCGCCTGAGCCGTCGCCGCGTCCGATGGCGGCCCGAACCCGCCCACCGCAGCTGCCGTCGTGGCGCAGTCAGCGGCCGGTGAGGGCGGCGATGACCGGTTCGAGCTGGCCGAGCGCTTCGGCCCGCACGGTGTAGTGGCTGAAGCCCCAGCGCTCGCGCTGCTCGACGAGGCGATCAGCCAGGGCGCCGGTGCTGCCCACCATGAGGTACGGCGTGGTGAGGACGTCGCTGGCGCTGAGCGAGGGCAGGTGCGCGCGGCTGAGCCGCTCGGCGGCACCATGGGCGTCGTCGGTGACGATCACCCGCTGCACCAGCACCTGGTGCTCGAGCGGCCCGAGAGAGGGCAAGCGCCGCAAGGACGCGGCTCGGACCGCGGCGACGTCGGCGTCGACCTGCTCGGCTCGAAAGCCGCTCGGGTCGTGGCGCTGACCGTCGGGCAGCGTCCGCCCGAGACCCGTGAACCCGACTGCGTCGGCGTGGCGAGCGGCGATGCGGTGCACCCGGCGACCTCCGCCGCCCACGAGCACCGGCACGCGGGCCTGCACCGGCGGTGGATCGCAGCGCTCCCCGGCGAGCCGGTAGTGCTCGCCGCTGAAGGTCACCGTCTCGCCGTCGAGGAGACGGCGGAGCACGACCACCGCCTCCGCCAGCCGCGCCACCCGGACCGGCGCCGGGTCGAACACGAGGCCGGCCCGGTCGTACTCGGGTTTCGCGTGCCCGGCGCCGAGGCCGATCTCGACCCGGCCGTCGCTCAGCAGGTCGAGCGTGGCCGCCGACCGTGCCAGGAGCGCCGGGTGGTGCAGATCGTTGTTGAGGACCATGACGCCGAGGCGCAGCCGGTCGCTCACTTCGGCCGCCGTGGCCAGCGGCAGGAGCGGTGCCAGGCAGCCGCCGAGGTGGTCGGCCGTCGCGATCATGCCGAAGCCGGCTCCGTCCACCCGCCGCACCAGCTCCACCCACTCCCGCCGCGAGCGCGCCTCGACGGCCTGGAGGCTGAACCGGAACGGAGGCGGTCCCCCCGCGCCGGCGGCGCCCGCGGTCGCGGGCATCTACACCGACTCGTCGACCAGGTCGCGCCGGTCGCCCGCGGTCCTCACTGACCCGGCCGGCACCGCGTCGGGTGCCACGGCGGGCCCGAGGTGCGCCATGGACCCTTCGACGTCCACCCGCGGCAGCAGGCGGTCGAGCCAGCGCGGCAGCCACCAGTTGCGGTCACCGAGCAGCTCCATCGTGGCCGGCACGAGCAGCATGCGGACCACCGTCGCGTCGAGCAGCACGGCCGTGGCCAACCCCGCACCGAACAGCTTGATGACGCGGTTGCTCTCGAGCAGGAAGCTGCCGAACACGAACACCATGATCGCCGCGGCCGCGGTGATCACCCGGGCCGTGGCCGCCAGGCCGTTGGCCACGGAGGTGTGGCTGTCGCCCGTGCGGTCCCAGTCCTCCTTAACCCTTGACAGCAGGAAGACCTCGTAGTCCATCGACAGGCCGAAGACGATGGCGAACAGCATCATCGGCATGAAGGGCTCGATGGGCGCACCGCCGACGCGCAGCAGCGACGCACCCCACCCCCACTGGAAGACGGCGACCACGATGCCGTAGGCGGCGCCGATCGACAGCAGGTTCATCACGACGGCCTTGAGCGGCACGAGCACCGAGCGGAACACGACCATCAGCAACAGGAACGACAACGTCAGCACGGCGGCGAAGAACCACGGCAGCCGCCCGGCGAGGTAGGTGGAGAAGTCCTGCTGCACGGCGACGTTGCCGGTCACCGCGATGTCCATGCCGGTGCCGCGCTCCGCGGCGGGCAGCACCTCGTTGCGGAGGCGGCTCAGCAGCGACGTCGTAGCTGCGTCCTGCGGCGAGGTCGTCGGGATCGCGCGCCACAGCGCGGCCGTCGGGGCGTTGCGGCGGTTGGTCACGGCCGGCGAGGCGAACGCGACGCCCGGGGTGCGTTGGAGGACCGACGTGACCCGGCCGAGCTGGGCCTGGCTCACGCCCGACGGCAGCCGCGTGGCCAGCAGCAGCGGCCCGTTGAAGCCGGGCCCGAAGCCCTCGGCCAGCAGGTCGTAGGCGCGCCGGGGCGACTGGTCCTCCTTCAGATTGCCGGTGTCGCCGAAGCCGAGACGGATCGACAGCACCGGGAGCGCGAGCAGCACCAACGCGACGAAGCCGGCGACGAACGCCGGCCACGGCCGGTGCTGGATCACGCGGCTCCAGCGATACCAGAGCTGCTCGTCACGCGGCTTGGCGCGGCGCGGCGGGATCGCGCGCGCGAGCGGCTTGGCGAAGGTGAAGCTCCCCACGACGACGAACGCGAGCGCGACCAGCCCGACCAGCACCGTGAGGGCCTGGCCGAGCAGCACGCCGAGCAGGAGCCCGACGGTCAGCACGAAGATGCCGATCGCGCCACGGAAGGTCGTCACCTCGATGCGGCGCTGGGCGAACCCGATCAGCGCCGGCAGCAGCGTGATCGCCCCCACCATCATCACGAGCACACCGAGCGCCGCACCGGTCGCGAGCCCGCGCACGAAGTCGAGGCCGATCACGTACAGGCCCATCAGCGAGACGATCACCGTCATCCCCGCGAACAGCACCGCCCGGCCCGACGTGTCGACGGCGGCCGCCGTCGCGTCCTCGGGCTCGAGCCCGGCATGGAGCCCCTCCCGGAACCGCGTGACGATGAACAGCGCGTAGTCGATCCCGACGCCCAGCCCGATCATCGCGGTCATCTGCGGCGCGAAGTCGGGCATCGCCTGCACGTTGCTGATGGCCACGGTCAGCGCGACGCCGGTGCCGAGCCCGAACAGCGCGGTACCGATCGGCAAGCCCATCGCGAGCACCGACCCGAACGCGACGATCAGGATGATGACCGCGGCGAGCAGCCCGAGCGCCTCGCTCTCGGGCATCTCGAAGTTGCCGAACATCTCGCCGCCGTACTCGATCCGCACCCCGGGCACGTCGACCGCGTTGCCGAGCCGCTCGATCTTGTCGCCGAGCGCGGTGAGCTCGTTCCAGTCGCCGTCCTTCACCTGGAGCTCCGCGAACGCGATCGGAGCGCGGTCGCTCACCTGGCCGGAACCTTCGGGCGAGTACGGGCTCGTCACGTCGACGTTGTCGAGCAGGCCGACCGAGCGGAACAGCTCTTCCATGCGCGCCCGCACCGTGGGGTCGTTCACACCCTGGTCGGCCTCGAACACGACCTGCGCGGTGACGCCGGTGCGGTTCGGGCTCGCGGTCTCGAGCAGGCGCTGCACCTCGCGCGACTCGCTGTCGGGGAGCGACATGTTGGCGCGGTAGTCGGCACCGAGCACGCCGTTGGCGATGACGTTGACGGCAACCAACACGCCGATCCACGCGAGCACGACGCGACCACGGCGCCGGACGCAGGTACGAGCGATGCGTTCGAGCATTGGGGGGACGCTCCCTTCGGGACAGCGCCTCGCAGGCTACGAGCCGCGCCCGCGACCGGGCACGAAATCTCCGTGACGAAGGTGTGACAGTCGTCACATCGGGTCCCGTTCCACGCTTGTCTGGCCTACGACGCCGCGTCCGGCGAGACTGCAGTCGTGGACATCACCGAGGCCGTGCATGCCGCCAAGGTTCTCGCCCGCACCGGCGCGCTGCATCCCGTCCGTCCCGATCGCATCCTCCGCATGGCCGCGGCCTACCGGCACTGGGGCGTCAGCCTCGCCGCCGGATTCGCGACCACCGCCGCGCACTACGGCGAGCGCCCCGCCGCCGTCGACGAGCGCGGCACGATCTCCTTCCGCGAGCTCGACGCCCGCTCCGACGCGCTGGCGCGCGCGCTCGCACACGTCGGGCTGCGGGCCGGCGACTCGGTCGGCGTGCTGTGCCGGAACCACCGGTACCTGCTCGAGATCAGCGGCGCACTGTCGAAGGCCGGGATCCATGCGGTGTACATGAACACCGGGTTCTCGGCCCCGCAGCTCCGCCAGGTGTACCAACGCGAACGCGCGATCGCGCTGGTGCACGACGACGA
>JACPNX010000050.1 GCA_016185275.1 Actinomycetota bacterium
CAACCTCGTCAAGCGAGTGAAGCGGGTCGCGTTCGGGATCACGAACTTCCGCAACTACCGGATCCGCGCCCTGCTCTACGCCGGCCGCCCCAACTGGGCGCTACTCGCCAGCATCACACCCCGCTGAGACGCGAAGCGCCGCCAAAGCTCCGACGACCGTCTCTTTGGGTGTGACAGCGCCTGCGGCGTGGTCATGGAACGCTTGGCCACCGGCATGCGTCGGAGGGCCGATGGTGCAACCGTGTGGCGATGAGACAGCACCGCCACCTGGGGGATGATCCGAGCGACGACGCGACTGCCGTTCCCGGCTCCCGGATCGGCGGCCCTGCGATCGGCGGCCCTGCGAACGGCGGCCCTGCGAACGCCGGCCTCGCGGGCGGCGGCAACCGCCCGCCCGCGGGCTCGGACCACCCCGCGGCAGGGACCGTGCGCCGCTTCGACGAGCTGCGGGCGGCGGCTCGCCGAGCCGAGGAGGCGGTAGGTGATCCGGGACGCGGTGAGGCCGCGACGTCACGCCGGCTGGCCGCCCGCATCGCGGTCATCGTGGGCGGCGGCGCCGTCGCCGTGGCCGGGCTGGCCATGCTGGTCCTCCCCGGACCGGGGCTAGTCCTCGTCGTGATCGGGCTCGGGCTCATGGCGCAGGAGGTGGCGTGGGCCGAGCGCCTGCTGTCCTACCTCAAGCGCCGGGCACGCGTCGATCGCCTCGAGCGCCAACCGCGATGGGTCAAGCTTGCGGCCGTCGTCGGCGCATTGGCCGCCACCACGGCGGGCACGGTCTGGGCACTGGCCGGCTGAGCGCACCACCCGCCGCCGCCCTGGGCCATCGGGACCGCCGTGGCCCCGGTCGTGCCGGCGGCCACTGCCCGCCCGTGCGCTACGTGGGCTCGGCGTCGAGCTTGCGGATCAGGTCCACCCGCTGCTCGCTGGCGTTGGCGTCGCTGCCCTGCTCGTCGAGGAGCGCACGACGGTCGGCCTCCGCCTCACGCTCCGCCCGGTCGGTGTCGGACGCGGCCACGACCGCGCCGATCCCCTCGTCCATGATGCGCTCGGCGTAGCGCACCAGCGTCGGGACCATCTCGTCTTCGGGAACCACGGCCACGTTGCGGCCGCGGATGAAGAGATGGCCCTTGCGCCGGCCCGCGGCGATGCCGAGATCGGCGTCGCGCGCTTCGCCGGGTCCGTTCACCACGCAGCCCATGACCGCGATCTGCAGCGGGATCTCGCGGTCGCCGAACGCCTCGGCCGCCTGCCGGGCCACCTCGATGACGTCGATCTCGGCCCGCCCGCACGACGGGCAGGCGATCAGGTCGACGTTGGTGCGCTCGCGCAGGCCGAGCGCCTCGAGCAGCACGCGGCCCGCCCGCGCCTCCTCGACCGGATCGGCCGTCAGCGAGTAGCGGATGGTGTCGCCGATGCCCTCGGCCAGGAGCGCGCCCATTCCGGCGGTGGCCTTGATGAGCCCCGCGGGTGGTGGGCCGGCCTCGGTCACCCCGAGGTGGAGCGGGTGGTCGGTGCGTTCGGAGAGCAACCGGTAGGCGTCGATCATCAGGGGGACGCTGGACGCCTTCACCGAGATCTTCACGTCCTCGAAGCCGACCTCGGCGAACATCGCCAGCTCGTGCTCGGCCGACTCGACCATCGCCTCGGGCGTGACGCCGCCGTGCTTGTCGTAGAGCGCGGGGTCGAGCGAGCCGCCGTTGACCCCGATGCGCACCGGCACGCCGCGGTCCTTGCACTCCTGCGCGACGGCCTTGATGTGGTCCGGCCGGCGGATGTTCCCAGGGTTGAGCCGCAGCCCGTGCACGCCGGCCTCGAGGGCCTCGAGCGCCCGGCGGTACTGGTGGTGGATGTCGGCCACGATCGGCACCGGCGAGCGGGGCACGATGCGGGCCAGGCCCTCCGCGGCCTCCACCTCGTTGCAGGTGCAGCGGACGATGTCGGCGCCCGCGGCGTGGAGGGCGTAGATCTGGGCGAGCGTTCCGTCGACGTCGGCCGTCTTGGTGATGGTCATCGACTGCACCGAGATCGGCGCGTCGCCGCCCACGGCCACGGGATGCGTGGGGTGCCGCAGCACGATCTGGCGCGTGCGGCGCCGCTCGGCGGTGCTCGTGACCCTCACGGGCGGCTCACTTCAGCGAGATGGGGTTGGCGATGTCCAGGTACACGCTCGTGACGAAGATGCCGGCGAGGACCACCACGACGACGTACGTCAGGGGCATGAGACGAGCGACGTCGGCGAAGTAGCGCCGGCGGCGGCCCTGGCGGAGCTCCTGGAGCTTTTCGTACACGGCGATGACGACGTGCCCGCCGTCGAAGGGCAGGAGCGGGACGAGGTTGAACAGGCCGATGAAGATGTTGATGAGGGCGAAGAGCTCGAGCACCGAGGCCAGGCCGCCGAGGCCACCGGACTGCACGCCGATGCGGAACACGCCGAGCAGCGACAGGGGGCGTCCCGCGCTCGCGTCCGACGCCGAGCCCGCGGTGGTCGAGCCCGAACCGCCACGGTTGAGCTGTTCAAGCTGGCGGTCGTCGCGCTGGACGGCGGCCCGGTCGCGCCGGGCGTTGACGACGGCCTTGCCGTAGCGGACGAGACCCGAGGGGCTGAAGACCCGCCCGAGGCCCTGGATCGACTGCCAGGTGAGAGCGGCGAACCCGTCGACGACCTCCGGCACGGCGCGCACCGGACTCACCTTCTCGGTGGGCAGCGTCGCGCCGATGCCGAGGAACCCGACCGGCTTGCCGTCGAGCGTGCGGCGGCCGAGACGGGTGGTCAGGTCGATGGTGCGCCCATCGCGCTGGACCGTCAGCGCGATCTGCCGGTCGGGCCTGGCGTTGACGAGGCGGCGCAGGTCCTCGAAGGTCCGCACCGGGTTGCCGTCGATGGCGACGACCTTGTCGCCGTTGCGCAGGCCCACCCTGCTCGCCGCGCTGTCGGCCCCGACCGAGCCCACCTGCCAGTGGGCCGGGTTCTGGTCGGCAGGGTCGAGCCGGCCGTCGGGCACCCCGAAGGTGGTGACGACCACGAGCAGCAGGACGAAGGCCATGGCGAAGTGCATGGCCGAGCCGGCGACCGCGACGCTGAAGCGCTGCCAGAACGGTTGCTGCCGGTAGGTGGCGGCCTCGTCCTCGGGCGGCACGTCCTCGAGGTTGTGCATGCCGACGATCTTCACGTAGGCGCCGGCCGGGACCGCCTTGAGGCCGTACTCGACCCCGTTGCGCGAGAAGGACCACACGCGCGGTCCGAACCCGATGAAGAACTCCGTCACCTTCATGCCGGCCCGCCGAGCGGTCAGGTAGTGGCCGAGCTCGTGCATGAAGATCATCAGGACCAAGCCGAGCACGATGCCGAGGCCCCACGGGCCGACCTTGACGGTGAGCAGGATCAGCAGGCCGAGCAGCGTGGCGCCTCGTAGCCACTGCCTGCCGGTGACCGGCTCGCTGTGCCCCGTCGGCGGCGGGGGCGGTGGCGGTGGCCCGGCGCGCCGGGTCCAGCTGTCTCCGGGGCTGGTCGGATTGTGGTCGGGCGGGGCGTCGAGGGCCACGTCGTTCCTCTCAGGTCCGGGCTTCGATCAGCCGCTGCGCGGCCTCGCGGCCCCGGCGGTCGACGTCGACCACGGCTTCGACGGAATCGGCAGGGGTTCCATCATGCCGGTCGAGGGCCCGCTTCAGCACCTCGGGGATCTCGATCCACCGGAGCCGGCCTCCGAGGAAGGCGTCGACTGCCACCTCGTTCGCCGCGTTCAGCCAGGCCGGAGCCGTTCCGCCCAGGCGACCGGCGTCGTAGGCGAGCCGCAGGCAGGGAAAGGCCTCGTGGTCGGGCGGCTCGAAGTCGAGGTGTGCCGCCGTGGACCAGTCCATGCGCCCGAACGGGGTGCCAAGGCGGTCGGGATGGGCCAAGGCATACCCGATCGGCAGGCGCATGTCCGGTTGTGAGAGCTGGGCGATCGTCGCCCCGTCGGTGAACTCGACCATCGAGTGCACGATCGACTGCGGGTGCACGACGACGTCGATGGCGTCGAAGCCGATGCCGCAACCCGCGTCGCCGGCCGGCGCCCCGAACAGCTCATGGGCCTCGATGACCTCGAGGCCCTTGTTCATGAGCGTCGACGAGTCCACGGTGATCTTCGGCCCCATGCGCCAGGTCGGATGGGCGAGGGCGTCGTCGACGCCGACCCGCTCGAGCTCGGCTCGCCGGCGACCCCGGAAGGGACCCCCGGACGCGGTCAGCACCAACCGGGCGACACGGCGGGGCCCGAGGCGGTCCGCGCCGCGCAGGCACTGATGGATGGCGCCGTGCTCGCTGTCGACGGGGACCAGCTCGGCGCCGGGGGTGCGCCGGGACCGCTGCACCACCGGACCGCCGGCGATGAGCGACTCCTTGTTGGCGAGGGCGAGGCGCCGCCCCGCCTCGAGCGTGGCCAGCGTGACGCGAAGCCCCGCGAAGCCGACCACCCCGTTGACGCACACGTCGCCCACCGCACCGAGCAGGGCCAGGCTGGCGTCCCCCACCTCCAGCGCGGTGCCGGGCGGCAGCTCGGCCCCGAGGCGGTCGGCGTGGCGACCGTCCTGCACCGCCACCAGCTCCGGCCGCACGGCGCGGGCCTGGTCCACCAGGCGATCGACGTCGCGGCCGCTCGCGCCGAGGGCCACCAC
Source organism: Actinomycetota bacterium (assembly GCA_016185275.1). GTDB lineage: Bacteria > Actinomycetota > Acidimicrobiia > Acidimicrobiales > Iamiaceae > JACPNX01. The sequence goes on from JACPNX010000050.1 coordinate 4,654, forward strand.
CCGGTAGCGGTCGGGCTCCGCGGCCACCACCTCGAGGGTCTGCGTACCGATCGAGCCGGTGCACCCGGCGACGGCGACGCGGACCGGGCCGGGGCTCATGTCGGCCCCGCCTTCAGACCTTGAACGGACCGACGGCGAAGAGCACCGCCGCGTAGTAGGCGAAGGGGATGGCGAACAGGAGCCCGTCGAACCGGTCGAGGACACCACCGTGCTCCGGGATGATCGAGCTCATGTCCTTCACTCCGAGGTCGCGCTTGACGAGCGACTCGCACAGATCCCCGAGCGGAGCGCCGAGGGCGACGGCAACCCCCCGCGCCAGCGCGGCCGAGAAGCCGTCGAAGGGCCGGATGCCGAAGCCGCCCAGGACGATCAGCGAGACCACGACGACGCCGACCATCCCGGCCACAAGCCCCTCGACCGTCTTGTTCGGGCTCACCGACGACAGCGGCCTGGTGCCCACCGCGCGGCCGACGGCGAAGCCGACCACGTCGTAGACGATCGTGGCGACGACCGTGATGGTGAGGAAGCGGACCCCGAAGGGCCCGGCGAGCATCAGGGTCGCGAACGACCCCAGCACACCCACCCAGGCCACGGCGAACAGCGTCACTCCGACGCTCTCGACGACGCGGGCATCGCGGTCGGCTCCGACGAGGTGCCAGACCAGCGCGGTGACGACGACCATCATCCCGAGCGCCGGATAGGCGGCCGCGCCCTTCCAGTGCACGGCCAGCGGGAACGCCGCGCAGGCGACGAGGCCGAGGAGCGTGGCCGGCTGGTACCCGGCCCGGCGCAGCACAGCGAACAGCTCGGCTCCGGCGAGGACGACGATGACGGTGACCAACCCCGTCGCGACGGCCGTGCCCAGCGCGAAGGCGACGATGGCCACCACGCCGATCGCCACGCCGACGATGGCCGCGGTGCGCACGTCGCGCCCCGCGCGCCCGCCGCCGCCGCCGGGCCCCTCCTCGCCGACCCCGGCGGCGTCGTGCTCCAAGGGGGGCCCGGGGGGCTGGGACGGCCGCGAGCGCCGCCGTGGTGGACGCCGTGGCGGAGCGGTCCCTCCTCCCCCACCGTCGTCCTCTCCGTGGCCGTCGCCCGCGCCCGCGCCGGTGGCTGCTCCGGCTCCCGGGGCGACGGCCGCTCCGGTGCCCACGCCGGCTCCGGTGGCCGCGCCCGCCCTCCAGCGGCTGGCTGCCCGGCCCGCGCCCGCGGCCCGCTCGGCGGCCCGGGCCATCCATCCGGACCCGGGCGACCCGGGCGAACGCCGAGGCCGTCGGCCGCCAGCGGTCCGCGCCGCATCGTCCGGGGCGGCCGCTTCGCCCGGCTCGTGGAGCTCCGGCCCGGGCCCGGATCCGCGTCCGCCCCCACCGTCCATGGCCTGGACCGGCACGGGCACCGGGGGCACGACGCGCCGCTGGAGCGCCTGCTCGTCGAGGTCGTCGAAGGAGTACACCTCGTCGGGCTGGGGGCGGGCGTCGTCCATCGCACCGAGGCGCCAGGCGTCGTCGGTGGCCACGACCTCGTGGAAGCCGGTGTCGTGCTCCCAGTCGCGGTCGGTGTCCGTGTCGCGCCAGCGCGGCGTCCCGGCCGAGGCGAACGAGGACCAGGCATCGAGGTCGTCCGGCTCGTCGCCGATCACCGCTCTCGGAACCTCGCCGGTCGGCGGATCGGTCCAGTGCGGCAGCTCCACCGACCCGCTGGTGGGCGCAACGAGCGGAGCGGGAGTGGTCCCGTCCAGCGGGCCGGCTCCGGCTGCGGGACCGGCCTCGCCACGGGCGGCGTCCGGCTCGGGCCCGCGCTGGGTCCGGCGGCTGGGCCGGCGGAAGACCGAGAGGTGCTCGGCTTCATCGAGGTCGTCGCCCGCGACCTCCGCGGCCGGCGCGGCCCCCGCCGGTGCGACCGGGGCCGGGTGGGCCGGCGCAGCAGGCGGGGCGGGCCCGTCCCAGGCGGGCACCGGGTCGGTGGCCAGGGTGGGCTCGTCGTCCCAGTCATCGTCGGGATCGGCGGCGCGGCGCGATCGGAACGCCTCCCACGCCGAGGTCGGCTCGCCGTCGGCTGGCGGCGCGTCGGACGGCGGGCCTGACCCGCGCGCCGCGGCGCCCGCATCCGTCTCTGGCCGCGGGGTCGACGGGCGCGACGAAGCCGCAAGATCGGGCGCCGGGGTCGACGGGCGCGACGAAGCCGCCGGATCGGGCACCGAGGTCGACCCGAGGTCGAGGTCGAGCCAGTCGCCGTCGCCCTCGGGCCACTGCGGTGCGGGCGGCGGACCGAGATCCGACGTGGCGTCGGCATCGACATCCCCGGTGCCACCCAGCCCGCCATCTCCGGTGCCACCCGATGCATCGGCCGGCCCCGCGCCGGCGGCCACATCGGTGAGGTCGAGGTAGTCGTCGTCCCCGTCGTCTCGGCGTTGGGGGTCGTAGCGGCGACCGTCGGTGACCGGCGGCGGGTAGTCGAGGCCGCTGGGCACGGGCCGCACCGAGGGCTTCTCGATGGCGGCGGGGTCGGAGCTGGCGTCGAGCGGGAACCGCAGGACAGGTCGCGGCCCGACCGGCGGTGGCTTGGGCCGGTCGCCGTAGCGGGGCTGGTCACCGCCGCGGCGGGACGCGATGTCCCCGCGCTCCATGGCCTGTGCCGCTTCCGCGGGGCCGATGATGCGCACGCCCTCGGTGGAATCTCGGGGACGCTCCTCGTCGGTGCCGCCGAACAGATCGTCCACGGGTTGATCTCCCTCTCGTCGTGGTCGTTGCGGCGGCTGCACGCCGCCTGGGCGCTCGAGGGCGCTCACTCCTCGAGCAGCTCCTGCTCCTTGTGCAGGAGCGTCTGGTCGATCTCGCCCTCCCGGGCGTGCGTGATCCGGTCGAGCTCCTTTTCGGCCCGGGCCTCCTCGTCCTCCGAGATGTCACCGTCCTTGGCCAGTGCGTCGAGCTCGTGGCGGGCGGCGCGCCGCAGGTTCCGTATGGCGACCCGCCCATCTTCGGCCATCCCGCGAACCACCTTGACCAGCTCCTTGCGGCGCTCGGCGGTCAGGGGCGGGAAGTTCAGGCGGATCGACACGCCGTCGTTGCTGGGGTTCAGCCCGAGATCCGAGTTGCGGATCGCCTTCTCGATCGCCGCCATGGAGCCCTTGTCGTACGGGTTGATCACGAGCTGACGGGCCTCGGGCACCGACACGTTGGCGAGCTGCTGGAGCGGCACCTCGACCCCGTAGTACTCGACGATGAGCTTTTCGACAAGGCCCGGCGAGGCCCGCCCGGTGCGCACACCCGCGAAGTCGGCTCGCGTGTGGCCGACCGCCTTCGCCATCTTGTCGCGCGCCTCGTCGAGGACCATCGCGGGAAGGTCGTCGCTCATGCCCGTCCCTCCAGCGTGGCTACGGGAGGGGCGTCGGTCATCGGACCAGAGTACCGACTCCCTCAGTGCCCGTGAGGACGCGCCGGAGGTTGCCCGGCTCGAGCGCGTCGAACACGACGATGGGCAGGTGGTTGTCCATGCAGAAGGTGATGGAGGTGGGATCCATCACGTTGAGGCCCCGGTTGATCACGTCGAGATAGGTGACCTCGTCGAGCTTCGTCGCCGACGGGTCGAGCTTGGGATCGGCCGTGTAGACGCCGTCGACGCCCGAGTGGGTGCCCTTCAGGACCGCCTCGGCGCCGAGCTCGGCGGCGCGCAGGGCCGCCGGGGTGTCCGTCGTGAAGAACGGGCTGCCCAGCCCACCGGCGAGGATGACGACCCGGCCCTTCTCCAGGTGCCGGATGGCGCGCCGGCGGATGTAGGGCTCGGCGATCTGGTTCATCTGCACGGCCGTCTGCACCCGCGTGGGCTGGCCCAGCTGCTCGAGCGTGTCCTGGAGAGCCAGCGCGTTGATCACCGTGGCCAGCATCCCCATCTGATCGGCCTGGGCGCGGTCCATCCCGTGCCCGGCGCCCGTGAGGCCCCGCCAGATGTTGCCGCCCCCCACCACGACGGCCACGTCGAGGCCGAGCTCTCGTCTGGCCTCCGCGATCTCCGACGCCAGCTGGCGCACGATTTCACCGTCGATGCCGCCACCGGAGCCACCGGCGAACGCCTCTCCGGAGAGCTTCAGCACGATGCGCCGCCACCGGACCCCGTGCTCAGAGGCATCGGCGGGCGCCGCGCGGCCCTCGACGTCGTCCAGTGCGGTCATCGCGGCGGGGGCGTCCGGCTCAGGACCCGACGACGACCTGGGCGACGCGCACGATCTCGGCGCCGCCGAGCAGCTGCGCGATCGACTGCTTCTCGTCCTTGACGTAGGACTGCTCCAGCAGAACCCGCTCACGGAACCAGCCGTTGAGCCGGCCCTCGACGATCTTGTCGAGGGCCGCCTCCGGCTTGCCCTCGTTGCGGGTGATCGCGGTGAGCGTCTCGCGCTCCGCAGCCGCATCGGACTCGGGCACCTCCTCACGCCGCACGTAGGGCGGCCGTGCGAAGGCGACGTGGACGGCGACCTCGTGGGCCAGCTCCGGTGTGCCCCCGGAGAGCTCGACGACCACGCCGTTCACTCCGCGACCGTCCTGGCGGTGGACGTAGGTGTCGAGCACATCGCCCGGCTGCGCCTCGACCCGCACGACGCGACCGAGCTCGATGTTCTCCTTGAGGACGACCTTGAGGTCGTCGATCGCGTCGAGCTTCTCGGCCGCCGCGCCCTCGCCCTTGCTGGCGACGAGGGTGGCGATCTCCTGCACGAGGGAGGTGAACTGGTCGGACTTGGCCACGAAGTCGGTCTCGCACTTGAGCTCGACGATGGCCGCGGCGCCGCCCGTCTCGGAGACCGCCACTGCGCCCTGGGAATTCTCGCGGTCGGCGCGGCTGGCCGCCTTGGCCAGGCCCTTCTCCCGCAGCCACTTCGAGGCCATCTCGAAGTCGCCGCTGTTCTCCTCGAGCGCCCGCTTCGCATCCATCATCCCTGCGCCGGTGGCCTGGCGCAGGCGCTGGACGTCTTTGGCGGTGAAATCGGCCATCGCGGCGCTCACTCCTGGAGCTCGGCCGCGGCGCTGGGGGCCGCCGGCGCAGGGTGGTCGGTCTCGGCGGACGGCCCGAGGTCGTCAGTCTCGGCGGACGGCGCAGCCGCGACATCGCCGCCGGATGCCGTGCCTTCCGCGGATGCCGTGCCTTCCGCGGATGCCGTGCCCTCAACCGACGGCGCAGCCGCAGCGAGCGCTCCCCGGGCCGCCTCTTCGGGCTGGGGCGGTTGCGCCTCGGGCGCGGGCCGAGCGGCCGCGGGCGGGGCGACGTCGCCGGGGTCGCCGGGGTCGCCGGGGTCGCCGGGGTCGCCGGGCGCGGATGTTGCCCCCGTGGCCGGCTGGGTCCCGGCCGTTGCCCGCGTGGCTGGCTGGGTCGCGGCGCCGGAGTCGACCGGCGGGGGTGCGGGCGCGGCCGCCCGGCCAGCGGCGATGCGTGCCTCGCGCTCGGCGGCCTGCTGCGCAGCCTGGCGCCGCGCCTCCGCTTGCTCGGCGGCGATGCGCTGCTCGTCGTCGGCCGTGCGCGCCGGCGCCGGAGCGGACCGGCCGGGACGGCGACCGGCGATCGTGCGTCCCTCGTCGACCGCGTCGGCGATGACCCGGCACATCAGGTTGCCGGCGCGGATGGCGTCGTCGTTGCCGGGGATGACGTACTGGATGACATCAGGGTCGCAGTTCGTGTCGACCACGGCGACGATGGGCAAGCCCAGCTTGTTGGCCTCGGTGACGGCGATGTGCTCCTTCTTGGTGTCGAGCACGAAGATCGCCTGGGGCAGCTTCTCCATGTTGCGGATGCCGCCGAGGTTGCGCTCGAGCTTCTGGAGCTCGCGGCCGAGGAGGAGGGCCTCCTTCTTGGGCATGGCGTCGAAGTCACCCGAGTCGCGCATGCGCTGGTACTCCTTCATCTTCGAGACGCGCTTGCCGATCGTCTCGAAGTTCGTGAGCATGCCGCCCAGCCAGCGCTGGTTGATGTACGGCATGCCGCACTTCTCGGCGTACGACTGGATCGGGTCCTGGGCCTGCTTCTTCGTGCCCACGAACAGGATGGCCCCGTCGTCGGCGACCAGGTCGCGCACGAACGAGTAGGCGGTCTCGATCCGCTTGAGCGTCTGCTGCAGATCGATGATGTAGATGCCGTTGCGCTCGCCGAAGATGAAGCGCTTCATCTTCGGGTTCCAACGGCGCGTCTGGTGACCGAAGTGGACACCAGCCTCGAGCAGCTGCTTCATGGTGACGACGGGCGACTCGGCCACGACGTGCTCCTTCCCATCGGTTCGGCGAAACCCGGGCCCCACGCCTTCGGGAGGCGACCGTGGGAGGGACCGGGCGGAGTTGGTGTGGGTTCCAGCCCGGAGGTGTCCGGGCCGGCGGAGCACTCTAGCGGCCCGACCGCCCGCCTCTGCAGCCCGCACGCGGGCGGCGCGGCGACGAGACCGCACGGTGCGAGCTCACTGCGGCAGCCGCCCTCGGGGAAAGGCCATCGCAGCGGAACCGTCACCGGTACGCCGGACCACGCGGGCACCGGCCGACCGAGAGACGCTCGCCCAGTCGGGCGCGAAGCCCTCGGCCTCGGTCGCCGTCCCCACATCGGCGCCGGCCGGTGAGGACACCGGACCGGCGCCGTCGAGCGGCACGAGGACAGCCTGCCGACGGCCCGACCACAGGGTGGCCGGATCGAGGTAGGTGTCGCCTCGGCGGGCGCCGACGTGCAGCACTGCGCCGCTGGTACCCAGAGGGTCGCCGCGCCGCACAGGCTGGCCGGAGCGGACCGACCTGGTCGCCAGCGGGCCGTAGGAGGTGCGGACGCCGTCGGCGTGCAGGATGGTGACCCACACGGCTCCGGCGACCGTGCCGGCGAAGGTGACCCGACCGTCCGCAGCTGCCCGCACCGGCGTACCGGGCGCCGTTCGGTACTCGATGCCGCGGTTGCCGGCGCCGTAGGGCGTCGACGGCGGGCGGAAGGGGTCCGAGACCGGCGCATCGACCGGCGGCTGGTAGACGACGGCGCCGGGCGGCACGTCGCCGCCCGGTTCGAGCGCGTCGCCGAGCACCCAGGCGGGCGCGCTGGCCGGGGACGCGCCCCCGGCCGGTCGGGCCGGCGCCACGAGCGCGATGGCGGCGAGCGCCAGAGCCGCGCCCCACCCCTGGGCGAGCAGCAGGGGGCGCGTGGGCTGGGCGTGTCGGGACATGACGGACCTCGCACTGCGGTGAACGGCGGAGGGGGAAGCGCAAGGGGGCGTGGCGCGAACGACGAGGCGGCCGAACGACGAGGCGGCCGAACGACACGGCGGCCGGGGCCAACGGGGTCCCGGGCGGTGACGCGGGCGCCGTCGGGCACCCTTCGGGCCAATGGGTCGCGCCGAAGTGGTTCTGGGCGGTGACGCGGGCGCCCGGTCGGGCACACGGTCGAGCGCTGACCGGGAGCGGGCAGCCGGGCTGGTCAGGCGCGGGGGTGGCTCGCTTCGAAGACGCGCCTGAGGCGCTCTTTGCTCACGTGCGTGTAGATCTGGGTCGTCGCGAGGTCGGCATGTCCCAGCAGCTCCTGCACGACCCGCAGGTCGGCGCCACCATCGAGGAGGTGGGTGGCGAAGGTGTGCCGCAGCGCGTGGGGATGCGTGGGTGACAGCGAGCGCCGGTCGAGGATGCGGCGGACGTCTCTGGGGGTGAGCGGCCGGGCCCGCCGGTTGACGAACAGCATCGGCGCTCCCGCGGCGGTGCCGTGCCCCTGCGGCTCGGAGGCGTGGGCGGTGGCGACCGCGGACCGCAGCTCGATCCAGGACCCGACGGCGGCGACGGCCGGCTCGCTGAGCGGGACGACGCGCTGCTTGGCTCCCTTGCCCCACACCGTGGCCCGCGCTCGCGCGAGATCGACGTCGCGCAGCCGGAGCCCGCACAGCTCAGAGACCCGCAGGCCGCTTCCGTAGAGGATCTCCACCACCGCGTCGTCGCGAGCGCGCCACGCGCGCGCCGACGGGTCGTCCTCGGCGGCCGCCACCAGCCCGGTGCCCAGGAGCCGGTCGAGCTCGGCCTGCTGCACCAGGTCGGGCAGGCACGATCGCCCGCGCGGTGCGGAGACGGCGAGCGACGGGTCCACGCCGATGCGACCGGTGCGCTGCAGCCAACCGAAGTAGCGGCGCAGAGCGGACGTCTTGCGGGCCACCGACCGGGCGGCGTAGCCCCGCGTGGTGAGATGCGCGAGGTACCGCCGGAGCACGCGCCGGTCGACGCCGCCGGGCGCCTCGATCCCCAGGCGGCCGACCCACTCCACGAACGCCGCGACGTCACGCCGGTACGCCCCCACCGTGGCGTCGGCCGCACCCGTGAGCGAACCGCAGAACTCCTCCACGTACCAGGGCACCGTGGCCACGGTAACGACGCTCGCATGGCGCGCCCGAGGATGGCGCGCCCGAGGATGGCTGCGACCGTCGCCGCCCGCGCTCTCACGGCCGCCCCACTTCGGGACCGGCCGCGCGCTCGAGGTGGGCTCCCCGGCGGGCGAGCCAGCCTTCGGCCACGAGCACCTCGACGGCGAGCGCCACCGCGCCCAGGGTGAGCCCGGTGTGGTCCACCAGGTCGTCGAGCGTGCGTGGTCCGTGGTCGAGGGCGGCGACGATGGCCCGACCGCGGGCGTCGAGCGCTGGTGGACCGGTGGCGTGACCGGACCGGGTCCGGGCGGGCACGGGCCGGCCCAACGCGCACAGGACGTCGACGGCATCGCGCACCGGCGTGGCTCCTTCGACGAGCAGCCGGTTGGTGCCCTCGGCGACGGCCGGCCCGACGGGACCGGGCACCGCGAGGACCGCGCGATCTCGGGCCAGCGCCTCGTCCACGGTGTACATCGAGCCGCCCCGGTCGCCGGATTCGACCACCACGACCGCCTCCGCGAGCGCGGCGATGATCCGGTTGCGGGCCGGGAACCGCCATGCGTCGGGGCGTTGACCCAGGGGCGACTCGCTCAGGAGCGCACCCTGCTCGACGACCGCGTCCCACAGCCGGCGGTTCCGCGCCGGGTACGCGACGTCGAGCCCGCTGGCGACCACGCCGATCGGCCCGGCGGCGGAGGCACCCGCGCCGAGCGCCCCGCGATGGGCGGCCGCGTCGATGCCCAACGCGAGTCCCGAGACGACGTGCACACCGGCTTCGCTCAGCTCTCGCCCGAGGCGTTGCGCCAGCTCGGCGCCCAACCTGGAGCAGCGCCGAGTGCCGACCACCGCGACGCGAGGTCCCTCGAGCATGGCCAGCGGACCGAGCCGGAACACCACGGCGGGCGGCTCGAGGTCGTGCGCCAGCGCCGAGGGGTACCCGCCTTCGCCGAGGCGGGCGACGTGCACGCCCGCGCGCGCGTGCGCTGCCCAGAGCGCCGAGACGTCGACCACTGCGGCGGCCCGGCGCCAGGCCCGAGCCACGTCGTCCGTGACGCGGCCCCGCCGCCCGGCCAGACCGTCCAACCGGTCACCCTCGCCTGCCACGATGCGGTGCCAGGCGACCGCCGGTTCGTGGAGCAGGTGGATGGCGAGCAACCGCCGAGGGCCCATGCCGGGGAGGCCGGCGAGAGCGGTCAACCAGGCCACGGGCGGCAGAGACGATGGGGACGCGCCGGCCGGCGGGTTCACGCGGCTGCGTCCTGGAGGACCGGCTCGGCCCGCAGGCCGAGCGCGAGCGCCACATGTTCTGCGGTGAGGGCGCCCTCGTGCCCCTCGAGGTCGGCGAGGGTCAGCGCCACCCGACGGACCCGGCCCATGCCACGGGCGGTGAGCCGCCCCTGCTGCAGCGAGGCCTCCAGGACGCGCACGGCGGACGCGTCGAGCGGAGCCAGGGCCACCAGGTCGGCCGCCGGGATGGCCGAGTTGTGCTCGACGCCGCGCTGGCGCGCCCGCGCTCTCGCGGCCGCCACGCGGGCGGCGACGGCGGCCGACGGTTCGCCACCCTCGCCCCCGAGCAGGTCGCCGACCGCGGGCCGTGCCACCTCCACGCGCAGGTCGAACCGGTCGAGCAGAGGACCGGAGAGCCGGCGCCGGTAGCGGTGGCGCGAGGCCTCGCTGCACCGGCAGCGCGCCGGCTCGCCCGCCCACCCGCACGGGCACGGGTTGGTGGCGGCGACGAGCAGGAACCGCGCCGGCAGGTCGACGCTGGCCCGGGCGCGAGCAACCCGTACGATCCCGTCCTCCAACGGTTGGCGGAGCGCGTCGAGGACCGACGGGGAGAACTCGCCGAGCTCGTCGAGGAACAGCACGCCACCGGTCGCCAGGCTGAGTTCGCCCGGCCGCATCGTGGCCGTGCCGCCGCCGACGAGCGCCACCATGGTCGACGAGTGGTGCGGCGCCCGGAACGGCGGGTCGACCACCATCCCTCCGGGCGGCAACGCCACGCCCGCCGCCGAGTGGACCCGGGTGGCGAGCGCCGCCATCTCCGGAGCGAGGGGGGGCAGCAGGCCGGCGAGGCGCGTGGCCAGCATCGTCTTGCCGCCCCCCGGCGGGCCGCTCAGCAGCAGGTGGTGTCCACCGGCGGCGGCCACCTCGAGCGCCCGGCGCGCCGCCGGCTGGCCCCGCACGTCGGCGAGATCGGGCGGCGGGGGCGGCGACGGTGGTGCCGGCGGCTCCGGAGGGTCGGGCCACGGCGCCTCGCCCTTGAGCGCACCGAACACCTCGACGAGGTGGCCGACCGGGCGGACGCGGTGCCGGCCCACGAGACGGGCCTCGTGCGCGCTGGGCGCGGGCACCACGGCCACCTCCGACGCCAGGGCGTCGACGAGGGGAACTGTGCCGGCGACCGGGCGCACCGACCCGTCGAGCCCCAGCTCGCCGATGAAGCCGACCCCGTTCACGGCGGCCGGTTCGACCTCGCCGGAGGCGACCATGAGACCGACCGCGATCGCCAGGTCGAGCCCGCTGCCCACCTTGCGGATGCCGCTCGGGGCCAGGTTGACCGTGACCCGCCGCAGGGGCCACGGCAGCTTGCTCGACAGCAGCGCGGCCCTCACGCGGTCGCGCGCCTCGCGGACCGACGCATCGGGCAGACCGACGACGGTGAAGCCCGGCAGGCCGGACGAGACGTGCACCTCGACGGTGACGGACCGGCCTTCGACGCCGAGGACGGTCGCGGAGGGACCGGTGGCGAACACGGGGCCTCCCGAGGTGCCGGGCCGGACCCGGCTGGAGTGGCGGGGAGGCGACCGTGCGCCGGTCGCGAAGCGGGCCACGCACATCCGTGGCCGTCGACTGGTCGAGACGCTACCCGCACCCCCTGACAGCGCCAAGGGCCGCGCCGTCCCGGCACCGATGGAGCTCCCGCGCGGGAGCCGGTGTCAGCGTCCTTGGAAGTGCGGGTCCCGCTTGGCGAAGAAGGCGCTGATGGCCTCGCGCACGTCCTCGGTGGCCAGGTTGATCACCTGCGAGCGGGCCTCGTGCTCGAGGGCCTCGTCCATGCTCCGACCGAAGCTGTCGTTCAGCATCCGCTTGGAGGACGCGAGGGCGACGGGCGGGCCCGCGGCCAGGCGCGCGGCCCACTCGCTCACCACGGCGTCGAGCTCGTCAGGGGGCACGACGCGGTTGATCAGGCCGAGACGTTCCGCCTCGTCCGCGGTGATGATGTCCGCCAGCAGCACCAGCTCCTTGGCCCGGTGCAGCCCGACGAGGCGGGGCAGCAACCACGAGCCGCCGAAGTCGACCGACAGCCCGCGCCGGGCGAAGATCTCGGAGAAGCGGGCCGTCGACGACGCCACGATCAGATCGCAGCCGAGCGCGAGGTTCATGCCCGCACCGGCCGCCACGCCGTTCACCCGGGCGATGGCCGGCTTCGGCAGGCGGTGCAGTGCCAGGCAGGCGTCGCTCACCAGCCGCATGCCGGGCAATCCGGCCATGTCCGGCTCACCGAGCCCTCCGCTCAGGTCCGCGCCGGAGCAGAACGCGTCACCGGCGCCGGTCACGACGACCACCCGCACCGCCGGCTCGTCCGTGGCCCAGCGGAACGCCTTCCCCAGCTCCCGCCACGTGGTCGTGGTGGCGGCGTTCTTGCGGGCCGGCCGGTCGATCGTCACCGTCGCCACGGCACCGTCGAGATCGACCCGCAGGTCCTCGAAGCTGGGAGTCGTCACAGCCGGGGACCCTACCGACCACCCACACCTGTGGCGCGGCCCTACCCGCGGCCGTGCTGGGGCCGTGCCGCGACCGTGGGTTCGACCCGGCCGCCGAGCGGCTCTCCGCTCAGAACGCGCCCTCGATCACTTCGATCTCACCGCGCAGCACCGACGCCACGTCGAAGCGGATGCCGCCGGGGCGGAAGGGCGCCGCGTCCTCCAGCCACTGGGCCGCGAGGTGGCGGAGGCGCTGGCGCTTCGCGTGGGTGACGGCTTCGGCCGGCACGCCGAACGCGACGGAGCTGCGCGACTTCACCTCGCAGAACACGACCTCCCGGCCCCGGGCGACGACGAGGTCCAGCTCGCCCAGCCGGCAGCGCCAGTTCCGGGCCAGCACCTCGTAACCGGCGGCGACATACCACGCCGCGGCGAGGTCCTCGCCGTCCACCCCGACGCGCCGGTTGTGCGCGCCGCGCCGCGTCGGCGGCTCCCCCACCCCGACCTCAGGGAACCTGGAGCTCCGGCTTCGGGAGCTCCTCGATGTTCACGTCCTTGAACGTCACGACGCGCACGGACGGGATGAAGCGGGACTGGCGGTACATGTCCCACACCCAGGCATCGCGGAGCTGGAGCTCGACGCGGGTCCGGCCGCCGTCGTCGAGCACCTTCGACTCCACCGAGTTGGCCAGGTAGAACCGTCGCTCCGTCTCGACGACGTAGGAGAACATCGGGCAGACGTCCTTGTACTCCTTGTAGAGCTGCAGCTCGATCTCCGCCTCGTAGCGCTCGAGGTCGTCGAGGTCGTCCGGACCCATGCCCGCACCCCACGGCGTGGCGCGGCCGTGGGCCGCCGTGGTCAGACTCGGCGCTCCTTGATCTTGGCCGCCTTGCCGACCCGATCGCGCAGGTAGAAGAGCTTGGCCCGCCGCACCGCGCCGCGGCTCACCACCTCGATCCGCCCGATGATCGGCGTGTGGAGGGGGAACGTGCGCTCCACCCCGACCCCGTAGCTCATCTTGCGCACGGTGAACGTCTCGCGGACGCCGGATCCCTGGCGGGCGATCACCACCCCCTGGAACAGCTGGAGGCGCTCCTTGTTGCCTTCGACGACCCGGACATGGACCTTGACCGTGTCACCGGGCCCGAAGTCGGGGATCTGGTCGGCCGGCTTCTTGGTCTGCTCGTCGACGACGTCGATGCGGTTCATGGCGCGCTGGGTCCTGGCGGGAGGGTGGTCGGGGCTGCGCCCGGGGCGCAGGCGCTCGAAGCGCGGCCGGGGCGACGGACGAGGGTACTGCCGGACCGTCGCCCTCCGCCAACGCCGCCGCGCCGGCGCGCGCCCCGCCGGCGCCCCGGCGCCGCCGGGTCAACCGTCGAGCTCGGCCAGCAGCCGGCGCTCGTCTTCGCTGAGGCCACCGCGGGCCTCGATCAGGTCGGGCCGGCAACGCACGGTACGGGCGAGCGCCTGCGCGCGGCGCCAGCGCGCGATGCGTGCGTGATCACCGGAGCGGAGCACCTCGGGCACCGGCCACCCCCGGAACTCCGCCGGCCGGGTGTACTGCGGGTGTTCGAGCAGGCCGTCGGCGAAGGACTCCTCGGCGACGGAATCCTCGTTGCCGAGGACGCCGGGCACGAGCCGGCCGACCGCTTCGAGCACGACCATGGCCGCCACTTCGCCACCCGCGAGGACGTAGTCGCCGATGGACACCTCGCCGTCGACGAGGTGCCGGCGTACCCGCTCGTCGACCCCCTCGTAGCGACCGCACAGCAGCGAGAAGCCGCCCATCGCGGCCAGCTCGTGCGCCAGCGTCTGGTCCAGCCGGCGGCCGGCGGGGCTCAGGTACAGCAGCGGCCGGGGGGGACGCTCGCGATCGACGACCTCGAAGATCGGTCCGGGCATGAGGACCATGCCGGCGCCTCCCCCGAACGGCGCGTCGTCCACGGACCGGTGCGGGTCGGTCGTCGCGGAGCGCAGGTCGTGCACGCGCACGTCGAGGACGCCCGCCGCTCGGGCCCGGCCGAGGAGGCTCTGGCCGGCGAACGCGTCGACCATGGCCGGGAAGATCGTGAACACGTCGATGCGCACGGGCCCGATCCTGGCACCGCCGGGCCCGCCGCCCCTCGCCCCTCGCCCCTCGACGGCACGACGCTCACCCGGCGCCGGCCGTCGCCGCCCGTCGCCGCCCGTCGCCGGCCCTCGCCGGCCCTTCGCCGAGAAGGTACTTGCCACCGAGCCGAATGAATGAAACTGTATTCAGCGTGCAGATCAAGCCGGTGGGGACCGCCAAGAAGACGAGGCGCCGGCTCCAGAACCCCAACCCCGAGTCCGCGGCCCGCATCCTCGACGCAGCCACGGCGCTCCTTCGAGAGGCCGACTTCCCGCAGCTGCGCGTCGAGGAGGTCGCCACCCGCGCCGGCGTCTCGGTCGGGACCTTCTACCTCTACTTCGACGGCAAGGACGACCTGTTCGTGCAGCTCGTCGTCCAGCACACCGAAGAGCTGCGGGGCCGCCTGAGGGCGGCGTACGCGTCGCCGGGCCCGTTCACGGCCCGCATGGACCGGGCCCTCGAGGCGTACCTCGACTTCGTCGAGGAGAACCAGGCGGGGTTCTTGTACTTCCGCGACGGCGGCACGGTCGACACGACGGTCGGTCGCCTGTCGACCTGGGCCGCCGACCAGCACGCCACCGATCTGTGCCCCATCCTCGACGAGGCGATGGAAGCGGGCGAGATCCGCCGCTGCGACGCGATGCTGCTGGCGCAGGCGACGATCGGCGTCGTGCAGCACCTCGCCGGCTTCTGGGCCGAGCACCGCGAGCACTGCTCCCGGCGCACGCTCCACCGGTTCATCAACGAGACCACCATGTTCGGATCCGCCGTCCGGTCACCCTCACCGGACCGTGCAACGAGGAGGTGACAGGGGGACATCGCAGCCAGCCGGAACGCATGGGGGTGCGGACCGGCACAAGCACACAGGGAGACAACGAATGCGTAGAACCGTTCGGCTGATCGCCACCGCGGCGCTCATGGCCGGCATCGTCGTCGGCATCCAAGCGACGCCGTCGAGCGCGACGGACCAACCGACGACCAAGACGATCAGGTACGGCTCGTACACCATCCCCGCCGCCTCCGGCGGCACCATGGGGATGCTGAAGAACAAGCTGAACCTGTGGATCAGCAAGCCGTGCACCAACTGCTACATCACCAGCATGACGCCGAACCTCGTGTACGCGGACGGCTCCAAGGCCAACGTGGCCAACGGCCCCGTGCTGCACCACATGGTGCTGGCGTCGCAGTTCCGCTCCGATCCCACCTGCGGGTCCAACCTGCTCGGTCTGGTGGGTGAGCGGTTCTTCGCCTCGGGCAACGAGCGGACG
>JACPNX010000012.1 GCA_016185275.1 Actinomycetota bacterium
CCGCTAGCCCCGTAATTCGCACATGGGGTGCGGTGGGTGCTGCGCGTGTGCGCATGTGGTGCTCAGGCCCATCCTTCGGTTGTCTCGGCGATGCTCAGGCTGAGCTGTTCGATCTCGTTGAATAGTGCGCGAGCACGTTGGGCGGCGGCGAACCAGTCTCGGTAGCGCTCGTGCTGTTGCGGGCTGAGCCAGCGGGTGACGGTCTTGCCGTCGATCTTGCGGGTCCACTGGTAGTAGGGGCCGTGCAGCGTCGGCGGGTCATGCTTGCACCGGCAGTTCGGCTTACCGCAGCGGTTGTGCCGTTCCAGCAGGGTGCCCGGTAGCGCCGGGCCGGTCTCGGCCAGGGCGCGCGCGAGTTCGGTGAGGCGGCGTCGCTGCGCCGGGTCGGGCTGGGCCATGGCAACACCCTCCCAGGGTGATGGTCGCGGCGCTGGCCGGGACGCTCCCGGCGTGGCGCCGTGACTCCGCTGTCCTACAGCCTAATACTGTAGGACAGCCGACGATGACGGGCACGCGGATAGGAGGGCGACGTGCGGGAGGCTCGGTACGGTCCGGCCAGCACCGAGCAGGTGCTGGGGGCGTTGCCGGTGGTGGCCGGGTTCTGCCGACGACTGGACATCGCGGGCATCATCGACCGGGCGGTTCCGGTGCGCGAGATCGCCTACGCCACACACGGGCAGGTCATCGAGGCGCTGATCGCCAACCGGCTGACCTCACCGTCGCCGATGATCCATGTCGGGGCGTGGGCGCGCCAGTTCGCCGTCGGGCACGCGTTGGGCCTGGATCCAGGCGTGCTCAACGACGACCGCATCGCGCGGGCGTTGGACGCGCTGGCGCCGGTGCTGCAGCAGGTGACCGGCTCGGTCGGGGCGGCCGCGATCGGGGCATACGGCATCGACGTGTCGCAACTGCACTGGGACATGACCTCGATCAGCCTTTACGGCGACTACCCGGGCGGTGACACCGAGTTCCCGCAGCCCAAGTTCGGTCATCCCAAGGACCGCCGGCCCGATCTCAAGCAGATCCAGGCCGGCGTCGCCACCGCCGCCGACGGTGCGGTGCCGGTGTTCTGGGCGCCCTACAGCGGCGGCGCCGGTGAGGTCTCACAGGTCGTCGGCGCGATGGAAGCGCTGCGCCGCCTGGCCGGGCCGCGCCGGTTCCTGCTCGTCGGTGACTCGAAGTTGTTGTCCTACACCAATATCGCCGCGATGATCGGCGCCCGGGTCGACTTCCTCGCCCCGGCGTCGAAGCCGTTCGTGCCCGCGGCGGTGCTGGCCGGCTGCGACTACGCCGCGGCCACCCCGGTGGACTACATCGCCGAACGCGACACCACCCGCCCGGCCGGGCAGCGCGGCCACTACCGCGTCGTCGAGGACACCATGACCATCACCGGGCCCCGCAAGAAGGACCCATCGTTCACCGTGCGCCGGGTGTTCGTCTACTCCTCGGCCCGCGCCGGCGCCGCCGCTACCGCCCGCACCAAAAAACTCGACCGCGCCCGCGAGGACCTGGGCCGGCTCACCCGCGGGCTCGGCTCGCGCCACTACCCGACCCCCGAGAAAGTCACCGCCAGGGTCACCGCCATCGCCGCCCATCGCCGCGTCGGCGACTACCTGCGCACCACCATCGGCACCGACCACAACCGACGACCAACCCTGCACTGGCACTTCGACCAGGCCGCCATCGACACCGAGGCCGCCACCGACGGCTGGTATGCGCTGCTGACCAACCTGCCCGCCACGGTCACCGCCGCGCACGTGTTGGCGCGCTACAAGAACCAGCCCGCCACCAGCGAACGCCGCTACCACGACCTGAAGGGACCGCTCGCCGTCGCGCCGATGTTCCTGCACACCAACCGGCGCATCGCCGCACTCATTGGCGTGCTCTGCCTCGCCCTGCTCGTCTACTGCCTCGTCGAACGCGAAGTCCGCCGCAACCTGACCCCCGCCACCAAACTCGACGGCCTCTACGCCGGCCGACCCGCCATACCCACCGCCGGCCTGATCTTCACCGCCCTGGCCACGCTACGGCTGCGAAACGCCACCAGCGACAGCACACCGGAGATCACGCAACCCGACTCCGTCCAGCTACGTCTGCTCGACCTACTTCGGATCGACCCACGGCGCACGCGCTGAACGGCCCAGCCACGCACGCAGCACCCACCGCACCCCATGTGCGAATTACGGGGCTAGCGGCGATCGCAAGCGCGGCGAAGCCGGGCGCCGCGGGTCGCCGCCATCAAGCGTGGGTGCCGCCGTCGATGCGGATCTCGGTGCCGGTGATGAAGGCCCCGTCGTCGGATACCAGCATGGCGATCACACCGGCGACGGCGGTGGGCTCGGCCATCCCGGTGCCGCTGGATTCCACGGTGGTGGGCAACACCGGCATCAGCCTCGAAAACAGTGACCAGTCGGCGTCTTTGGGGATATACGCGCCCGTGGCGTCGGTGATTCCGGACTTGATACTGCCCGGCGCCACACAC